>NZ_JAKRFE010000008.1:0-344868 GCF_022348225.1 Gordonia sp. McavH-238-E | reverse complement strand
ACCAAGGAACCCCAGTGAAAAGGCTGACACAGGTCAGCGAATACCCCGCGCCCACAACACAATCAGACGCTCACGCACCGCAAACCCACCCGCCTGAAACCTCATCCACGGATTCAGGCTCAGGGAGAAGTGGGGCTTCGCTCGCACCTCCAGGGGGCATCACCAACCCAACGTCAGGGCGATCCGCTCCCGGTGAAAAGTACTGGTACCGAACAGCTGTGCGTCGGCACGAGCACGGCGGAAGTACAGATGTGAGTCGTGTTCCCAGGTGAAGCCGATGCCGCCGTGCAGCTGGAGGGCCTCGGCGGTGACCGTGCGGTAGCTGTCGGCACACCAGGCGCGGGCCAGGGAGGCCGCCTCGGCGAGGTCGGCGGAGTCGAGGGCGCGCGTGACAGCCGACCGGGACGACTCGACCAGCACCAGCAGGTCTGCGAGCGTGTGCTTCACGGCCTGGAAACTGCCGATCGCGCGGTCGAACTGCCTGCGCTCCTTGACGTAGTCGACCGTCCGGTCGAGGCTGCGCTGCGCCCCGCCGAGTTGCTCGGCTGCCAGGACCAGGCACGTGACGTCGAGCGCCGCCACGATCGCCGACTCCGGCGAGCCCGCCACCGGGAGTCGACGCGCAGGCACCCCGGACAGCGTCACCGCGGCGTGCGACCGGGACAGGTCGAGGGTGGGCAGCGGGGTGATCGACACTCCGGGAACCGTTGCGTCGCAGAGGAACAGTGCGACACCGGTGTCGGTTCGTGCCGCCACGACCAGCCAAGCCGCACCCGCAGCACCCAGCACCGAGGTCGCGACACCACTGATCGTCTGCTCCTCGGAGCCCGCATCGACGGCGAATGCGATGTCGTCGGCATCGAACCAGCCGTGCCGGTCGAGGCCGACGAAGGCTGCCGGTGCACCTTCGGCGATCCGCGCCAGCGCGTCGTCGGCGCCACCGGACCGGATGAGCACCTGCGAAGCCAGCACCGTCGACAGGAAGGGGACGGGCATCACGCCGGCGCCCAGTTCCTCGGCCACGACGAGAAGCTCGGGCAGACCACCGAGTCCACCGCACTCCTCGGGCAGTCCGAGGGCGGCGACACCGATCTGCTCGGCGAGCAGCGACCACGAGCGTCCATCCCAGCCCGGGCCGTCCGGCGCCAGGTCACGACACACCGACGGTCCGCCCAGGGAATCGACGGCGTCGCGGACCGCCGATCTCAGGTCGTCGAGTTCGGTTGTCATGGTGAACCTCTCAGTCAGCGGTCAGCACCGCACGGGCGGCGGCCAGACGGGCCACCGGGACCCGTCGAGGTGAGCACGACACATAGTGCAGGCCGACCGAGTTCAGGAAGTCGATCGACGACGGGTCACCGCCGTGCTCACCGCACACCCCGAGTTTGATGTCGGGTTTGGTACTGCGGGCGAGCAACACCGCCCGGGACACGAGGGCGCCGACCCCGTCGGGGTCGAGGACCGCGAACGGACTGTCGGAGAGCAGGCCGTGCTCGAGATAGTGCGTCAGCATGGACTTCTCGACATCGTCGCGCGAGAAGCCGTAGGTGAGCTGGGTGAGGTCGTTGGTGCCGAAGGACAGGAAGTCGGCGTCCTCGGCGAGTGACCCGGCGAGGAGCGCCGCGCGTGGCGTCTCGACCATGCTGCCCACCTTGTAGGGCACCATCACCCCGGTGTCGGCGGTCACCGCGGCCGCCGCCTCGTGCACCTGCGCGATCGCGCGCGAGAGCTCGCCCGGCAGCGACACCAGTGGGATCATGACCTCCAACTGCGGGGTCAATCCGTCGGCGTGCACGCTGACCCAGGCGCGGAACAGCGCCTCTGCCTGAGCGGGATACAGACGCTTCTGAACCATCGCGAACCGCACGCCGCGGAGACCGAGCATCGGATTGGACTCGTGAGCGTCAGCGGCACGTCGCGCCTGCGCCTCGTCGCGGTAGTCGCCGTCGGCGGGAAGGAACTCGTGGAGTGGCGCGTCGAGCAGCCGGACGGTGATGGGCCGGTCCCCGACGACGCGCAGCAGCTCGGTGAAGTCGGCCTGCTGCGCGGCGGTCAGGGCCGCGATGGCGTCGAGTTCCTCGGCGTCGGATTCCGCGAGCACGAGTCGCTGGACGAGCGGTAGCTGGTCGCCCAGGAACTGATGCTCGGTGCGGCACAGGCCGATTCCCTCGGCGCCCAGGCGGAACGCGGTCGCTGCGTCCTCGGCGTTGTCGGCATTGGCGCGCACTCCGAGACGGCGGATGTCGTCGGCCCAGCCGAGCAACCGGTCGAGCTCGGCCGAGGGTTCGGCGGGGCGGATGGTGACCGCGCCGCGGTAGACGTGACCGGTGCGTCCGTTGAGGGACACCACCTCACCCTCGGTGAGTGTCAGGTCACCGTTCGTCACCGTCCCGGCAGCACGATCGATGCGCAGGTCGGTGGCGCCGCAGACCGCCGGACGCCCGGCGCCTCGCGCGACGACGGCCGCATGCGACGCCAGTCCACCGTTCGAGGTCAGGACCGCAGTGGCCGCGAGAAGTGCGGGGACGTCGGCCGGGCTGGTCTCGGAAGCCACCAGGATCACGTTGCGGCCCTGCGCAGCCCACTGCAGCGCGGTGTCGGCGCTGAGTGCGATCTCGCCGGTCGCCGCGCCCGGCGACGCGGGCAGGCCACGCGCGACGAGCTGTTCGCCACCGGTCAGCTTGATCTGCGGATGGAGGAGGTCCTGCATCAGGTCCGGGTCGAGCATCGCGACGGCCTCGCGACGGCCGATGGCATGGTCGTTGACGAGATCGACGGCGAGAGTGGTGATCGCCCGGGGTCCGGGGTGTTCGACAGCACCAGCACTGAGCAGTGCCAGCTGGCGGTCGCGAACCTCGAACTCGACCTGCGCGACGCCGCGCAGATGAGGTTCGAGCGTGGCGAAGATCTGGTCGAGGATGGCCGTGCCACCGGGCATCGCGCCCAGCGGCTCACCGGGGCCGGGCTCGGGATCGGTGCGGCGCACGCCGAGGTGGAACACCCCACTCGGGGAGTACTTGCCGGTCTCGAGGTCACGGCTGACCGCCGATCCATAGCCCGACTCGTTCCATGAACCCAGACGAAGGGCGCGGAGGTGAAGCGCGATGCCGAGATCGTCGGGAAGCGACAACGCCTTACGCGCCCGTTGCCCGCGCGGTGACGCCCACCGGGTCAGCATCGCCTTGGCGGCGAGCCCGAGCTGTTCGGCCGGGTCGGCCGGGAAGGCGACCCCCGTCGCGTCCACGATGAGATCGAGCAGAGCCGGAACGCGTGCGCGGCTGTCGGAATGATCGTCGACCACGTCGTCGAGGTCGTCGGCGTCGACGCCGAGTGCGTTCTCCGCGATGAACCGGAGCGTCTCGGCCCACGAGTCGTAGATGTCGCGATCACGGCCGATCACGTCGACGAGGGCGTCGACGTTGCGCGGGGACAAGCCGATCACCGAGATGGCCGGCGGAAGAGCCGACACCGGCACCGCCGCACTGCATCTCAGGTGCATCAGCATGGGGCGCCGCTCGGTGCGGACCGCGGGCCAGATGCCGCGAACGGCGAGCTTCTCCAACAGGTCGATGGCGACCCCGGCGGTCTCCCGGGTGGCGAGCTCTTCGCCCGCCCCGACCGGGATCGTCAGGCCGGGCACGACCGGGAGGCCGAGACCGACGAGGTTGTCCATCTCGACCCCGTGGACGCCGAGTTCCGCCGCGCCGAGACCACGTGCCCGTCCCTGACCGTGGGGTACCGCGATCCGGGTGAGGGTGTGCACCGCGCTGTCGGAGAGGGTCATCCGGCCGCGCCCGCGACGAGCTCCTCTTCGAGGGCCTCGTCCTGTGCGCGGGTGAGGCCGAGCAGCATGAGCACGTGCTGATGCAGCCACATCCACACGGTGTGATAGCCGTCGGTGAGCGGAGAGGTCAGGGACGCGGTGTCCCCGTCGTCGAAGCGTTCGAGCGCGACGCGGAGACGGTCGCGGTGGTCGAGCAGCTCGGGGGCGGCCTTGCCCGAGCGACGCAGGAGCTTGGACACCTCGGTGTGGATGTCGTCGAGCTGGTCTCGGATCCGGGCGTCGTACTGCGCGTCGGAGTGGTCGTTCGCGGACCCGTCGGGCCGGCACTGCCACGCGGTGCACAGCTCGCGGAGCCTGCGGTTGACCGGGAGGAACGCGCGCAAGAAGTCCATCATCGCCTGCTCCTGATCGCCACCCTCGGGGAGTCGGACGAGCCGACCGGCCTCGGCGATGCCGGCGGGAGTCGGCATCACCATGGGCCCCTTCGCGACGGCATGACCCGCGTCGATGACCTCCTGCATCACAGGATTCACCGGACCCCGGTACATGCCCTTGATCACGAGCCCCACCAGCTCGTCCGTTGCGGTCGTCGGTGCCGAGAGGTTGATCGCCAGGTCGTTCATGATGCTCCTGCAGACGAAGATCGGGTCCCGGGCCGGGACGGGGCTGATACCGGTGCGTTGTGACAGGACGGCGCGACCGCCGGTGTTGTGACGCTGCTCATAAGTTACCCAAATAGTAGTTCATGTCAAGAAAGTTGGCCAAACTGTGAACAGAGTTAGGGTAGGAGGCTACTTACTTGACACCGCATACGCTTAGGGCGCTACTGTCGTCGATGTGATCGCCACCACTGTCGAGAGTACGGGTGGCAGGAAGGGGTCCGGCGGGATGACCAGCACGAACGAGGCCACGACGGTCGAGGACCGGGACGAGCTGTACATCGGCGGCAAGTGGGTGCCGTCGGTCTCGGAGGCGCGGATCGAGGTGCGCGAGGCCGCGACCGGCGCGACGCTGGCGCATGTGCCCGACGGCGACACCGCCGACTGTGACGACGCGGTGGAGGCGGCGAACGTCGCGTTCGATTCGTGGTCGACGGTTCCGGTCCCCGAACGAGCCGCGATCCTCCGCACGTTCGCCGACGAGCTCGCGGCACGCGAAGACCATCTCGCGACGATGATGACGCGGGAGGTGGGCACACCCATCGGTCGCTCGCGGAGCGTGCAGGTGGGCCTCGGGGTCACTGTCTTCCGGACCATGGCCGACGCCCTCGAGGCGCTGCCCCTCGAAGAGCGCCGGGGCAACTCCCGGATTCTCCGCGTGCCGGCCGGGGTCGTCGGTGCGATCACCCCGTGGAACTATCCGCTCTATCAACTCGCGGCCAAGGTCGCGCCTGCGCTCGCGGCCGGTTGCACGGCGGTCGTCAAACCGAGCAGCGTGGCGCCGCTCGCGGCCTTCGTCGTCGCCGACATCGCCGACGCCATCGGTCTGCCGGCCGGTGTGCTGAACGTGGTGTCCGGTCCGGGGCGGACGGTGGGACAGCGGCTGGCCACCAATCCGGGAGTTGACCTCGTGAGCCTGACCGGATCGACGGGCGCGGGCGCGAAGGTTGCCGAGCTGGCTGCAACCGGAATCAAGAAAGTCACGCTCGAGTTGGGCGGCAAGTCGGCGTTCATCGTGGCGCCGGGCGCCGATCTCGACACGGCTTTGGCGGCCGCGGTCCGCGGCTGCTTCGTCAACAACGGGCAGACATGTGCCGCCACGACCCGGCTGATCGTCGCCCGCGACGACATCGCCGCGGTCGAGGAGCGCCTGGCCGAGCTCGTCGGCGCGATGACCGTCGGCGACCCCCTCGACCCCTCGAACGACGTCGGCCCGATGGCGTCGGCGGCCCAGCAACGGGTCGTCCTCGGATTCCTCGACTCGCTGCCGAACGGCGCGCGGGTTCTGGTCGGCGGACCGGGCGAGGTCCCGGGTCTCGACGACACCCTGTCCGGCGGCTACTTCGTGCGGCCGACCGTGGTGAGCGGCGTCGACAATTCCGCGGACATCGCCCGCGAGGAGGTCTTCGGCCCGGTGTTGACCGTGCTCGAGTACTCGGACGTGAACGAGGCGGTGGCGATCGCGAACGACTCCGACTACGGGCTGTCGGGTGCGGTGTTCGCGGCCGACGACGACGCGGCCGTGTCGATCGCGCGCCGGCTGCGGACCGGGCAGGTGGCGATCAACGGAGGTCGATTCAACCCGATGGCTCCGTTCGGGGGCATGAAGAAGTCGGGCATCGGCCGTGAGCTCGGGCTCGACGGCCTCGAAGAGTACTTCGAGAAGATCTCGCTGCAGATGCCCGCCTAGTGCGCACACCACAGGAAAAGGACTCACCCATGACCTCTGATCACGAGGCGCTGACGTCTCTGCTGGCGCGTTTCGCGCGGGGCATCGACCTGCGCGACTGGGCGCTGTACCGCTCGGTGTTCACCGACGAGATCGACATCGACTATTCCAGTTACCGCGCGGGCAACGCCGGCCACTTCCGCGCCGACGACTGGGTTCAGCGGGGCCGCATGCTGTTCCCCGGTCTCGCGGCGTCCCAGCACTTCATGTCCAACTTCGACATCGATGTCGATCCGGCCGCCGGCACCGGCCGGGTGGTGACCTATGTCCGTGCCGAACACGTGCTGCCGAACACCGCGGGTGACGCCGTGTTCACGATCGGCGGTTACTACACCGACGATGTGGTCCGGGTGGACGGCGAGTGGCGGATCTGTGTCAAACGCCTGACCGTGCTGTGGAACTCGGGCAACCCGCAGGTGTTGACCATGGCCCGCGAACGCGCGGCCGAACTGCTCGAGGTCGAGGCCGCGGTTTTCTGAGCGCGGTCTCTCAGAAGTCCCGCACGGCTCGACGCCCGTCCCACCCGTTCGCGGCCGCGGCGACCTTCGCGTACAGCGCGACGATCGACGCCGCCGGCTCGTAGATCTCCACGAGATGGCCGAACTCGGCGCGAGTGTCGTGGAATGCGAACGAGTTTCCGCTGGGCGTCGTCGCGGTCAGCAGTGCGGGGTGCCCGAGGTCGGTGAGCCGCGCCTGCTCATCGTCGAATGAGGGCACCAGTGTTGCCACGTGATGGACCCGCCCTCGTCCGGAGGTGGTTGCCGCGAACTCTGCCGGTGCCGCCGAGTGGACTTCGACGAGCTCGACCTGAACGGCGCCCCACTGGCCGTAGGCCGACGAATGATCGAACTCGCCTCCCTCGCCTGCGGGCCCGTAGGCGACCTCGATGATGTTGCGACGCAGGAAGAACGGGCCGGCGCCGGTCCGTGCCGAGAAGCGCTGTGCAGCGGTGGCGACGTCGTCGACCACGTAGGCGATCTGTGCGATCGCGCCGAGGGTGGGGGACATGAGGACTCCTCGTCGAGGTGGACAGCAGAACGGCGAACGCTAGTATGATCCATGTAACACTAGTCAAAATAAAGTAACTAGGAGGTGCCGCGATGAGCGTGAACCCGGTCGTCTCGCTCGCGTCGTTGTCGGCGCTCGCGGTCCCGCCGCCGAGGTTCGTCGAGTACGCCGCGGCCGGCGGATTCGACGCGGTCGGTGTGCGGGTGTCCGACCGGTCGGGCGGCCGCGGACACCAGCTCGCCGAGGGGTCGCGCCTCCTCGCCGACACTCTGCTCGCACTCGACGATCACGGTCTCGAGGTGCTCGATGTCGAGGTGGTCAAACTGCATCCGGGATCGTCCCGAAGTGACTGGGGGCCGGTCTTGTTCGCGGGCGCGGCCCTGAGAGCGCGCTTCGTGATCGCCACCGTGCTCGACGACGATCGCAACCGGGCCGCGGACAATCTCGCCGCGCTGTCCGATGCGGCTGCCGATCACGGTCTGCGCTGTTGTCTCGAACCCATGGTCTTCACCGCGGTACGCGATCTCCGTGCCGGCCGGAAGATGATCGAGCACACCTCGGCGAGGTCGTCGGCCGGGCTCCTCCTCGATGCGCTGCACTGGTCGCGTGCGGGTGGCGATGTGACCGAACTCGAAGCCGGCGTCCGCAACGAGCGGATTCCCTACTGGCAGTTGTGCGATGCCCGCGTCACCGGGCCGGCGCGTAACGACAACGCCGCCATCGCCGAAGCGCGTGGGAACCGACTGGCACCCGGTGCGGGCGCGTTGCCGCTGCTGCGACTCGCAAGCATCCTCGGACGCGACACGCCGGTCAGCGTGGAGGTCCCGTCCGCACGCGGCGACGCGGATCCCCGCCGGTGGGCGATGGAGCTCGGTTCGGCGACGCGCCGCCTGCTCTCCCGGGTGCCGACGGGCACACCTCTGACGACAACAGCACCATCCGCAGTCGCCGACCCCGACGATACGAAAGTACCCTCATGACAACGCATGTGAAGAAACCCTTCCGCTTCGCCGCGCAGGTGTATAGATCGGGCACCGGTGCCCAATGGCGTGAGACCGCCAAGAGGGCCGAGGCGCTCGGATACTCGGCCCTCCACGTCTCGGACCACTACATCGGTCCGGGTCCCGCGCTCGATCCGACTGCGCATCGTCCGGTCACCCTCGCTCCGATCGCGAGCATGGCCATCGCGGCGGAGGTGACCGACGACCTGGTGATCGGGTGCCGGATGTTCTGCACCAGCTACCACGAACCGGTGGTTCTCGCGAAAGAGGCTGCGACCCTGGCGATGTTCGCGCCGGGGCGGATCGAGGTGGGTCTCGGTGCGGGATGGTTGGGCGCCGAGTACGAGGCGATGGGTGTGCCGTTCCCGTCTGCCGGTGAGCGGATCGACCGGCTCGCCGCGACCGTCGAACTGTGTCGGCAGCAGTTCGCCGGCGAGACCATCGACGTCGACCGGGGCGGTGTGCGGGCCACCGGATTCGAGCCGCTGCCGGTGCCGGAGACGGTGCCGCCCATCATGATCGGTGGTGGTGCTCGGCGGGTCCTGACCCTGGCGGGGGCGACCGCCGATATCGTCAGCATCAACTTCAACAACCGTTCCGGAAAGCTCGGTTCGGACAGTGTGGCGACGTCCACGGTCGACGAGACCCACAAGAAGCTCGAATGGGTCCGGGCCGGGGCGGGCGACCGGATGCCACAGATCGAGCTGGAGACCGGCGCCTACTTCGTGGCCATCGAGGGCGCCACGGACGTCACCGAGGAATCGTTGATCGAGCGCACCGGCTTCACCTCCACCGAACTGCGGTCGTTCCCGCACGCCCTCGTCGGATCGGTCGACGACATCTGCGAGCAGTTGGAACAACGCCGGGAGGAATTCGGTTTCTCCTATTTCACGATCGGTGATCGCGCGTTCGAGGAGTTCGCCCCGGTCGTCGAACGCATGACAGGAAAGTGAGACATCGAATGACGGTCACGGCAGGGTCTGCCCGCTACGTCCACGTGCCCGAGCCCGGAGTGCTCGAGACGACCCCGGAGACCGATGCGGAGCCCGGCGCAGGCGAGGTCATCGTCGACATCGGATTCTGCGGCATCTGCGCCACCGACACCCACGGCTACCAGTCGGCGGGCCTGCCGCCTGCGGTGTTCGGACACGAGTGGATGGGCACGGTGTCGGCGGTGGGTTCCGGTGTCACGCACCTGCGGCCCGGGCAACGGGTGATCGCCGGGGTCGGCCCCGCATGCGGCATCTGTGCCCAGTGCCGTGCCGGGCATGCCGACAACTGCGATCTCGCGTTCGCAGAGGCCAACGGCATCTCGCCGGGCGCGGCGGCACACGGTGGGTTCGCGGATCGCCTGCGGGTCTCCGCGCGACGTGCGATACCGGTACCCGACGCCCTGTCGGATGTCGAGGCCGCTCTGATGGAGCCGGCCACGGTCACCTATCACGCAGTGCGGCGGGCCCGGGTGCCGCTGGGTGCGACCGTGGTGATCCAGGGCGCGGGACCCATCGGTCTGCTCACCGCCCAGCACGCACGAGCTGCCGGCGCGGGCCGGATCCTCGTGTCCGAACCGTCTCCCGCACGGCGAGAGGCCGCGACCGCGCTCGGGTTCACCGACGTCCTGGCCCCGGAGAGCCTCGGCGACCGACTGACCGAGCTGACCGACGGTCTCGGAGCCGACATCGTCTTCGAATGCTCGGGCGTGGCGTCGCTGCTGCAGCCGAGTGCGGAACTCGTCCGACGCGGCGGGACGCTGGCGTTGCTCGGCTATCCGGGGACCGACTCCTCGGTGAGTTACGGGGATTGGCAGAGCCGCGAACTCACCGTGATCGGATCGCTCGCCTACACGCACTCGGACTTCATCGGTGCCATGACCCTGGTGGCGGAGGGGCGGATCGATCTGGCGTCGCTGCACACCGGCACCATCGGCCTCGGCGACCTCGAATCGATGTTCGCCGAACTCGATTCGGGCCGCAGCTCGCACACGAAGGTACTCGTCGATCCACGTCGTTGAGTCGGAGCGGTCAGACGGGCACGTCCACGCGGGGCGGGACCGTCTGACCGCTTCCGCAGGTGGCCCCGCCGTCCACCGGGATCGTCGTACCGGTGACGAACGAGGCCAGTGGAGAGGCGAGGAAGGCGATGACCTCGGCGACCTCATCGGCGGTTCCCCATCGTTGCAGCGGCACCATGCGTCGTAGTGACTCATAGCGCTCGGGGGTGTTCACCGCGATCCGCCGCGTCATGCCGGTCTCGATGGGGCCGGGGCACACGGTGTTGACGCGGATGCGGTCGCCGGCGAGGTCGATGGCCAGGGACCTCGCGAGGTTCACCACGCCGGCCTTGGCCGCCGCATAGGGCCACCGGTTCGGTTCACCGCCGAGGGCTGTCGCCGACGCCGTCACCACGACCGAACCTCCCCCGCTCCGACGAAAGGCCGGAATCGACTCGCGCACACCGAGAACCACCGACCGCAGGTTCACGTCGAGGGATCGGTCGAAGACGTCGAGGTCGAGGGTTTCGATCGACCCGGAGGCCGGCACCCCGGCGTTGAGGATGAGCGCGTCGAGACGGCCGAACCTCTGCTCGGCGGTCTCGACGGCATGCCGGTTGTCGTCGGCAGACGTGACGTCCCCGACGACAGGGACGATCTGCGGATGGTCGTCGAACCTGGCGAGGGCCTCCGCGGAGGTGTCCACCGCCACGACGGAACCGCCGCGTTCGACGAGCAGTTCGGTCACCGCCCGTCCGATACCCGACCCGGCGCCGGTGACGACCGCGACGGAGTCGCTCACTCGGAGCCCATCTCGATGATCGCGCGGCCGACGATCTCGCCGCGGGCCAGCGCCTGGTAGGCCTCGTCCACCTGGTCGAGGCGGTAACGACGGGTGATCACCCGCTCGGGTTCGACGATCCCGGCGGCCACCATGCGCAGCAGGGCGGGCATGTCCCGGCGAGCCTTGGCGCCGTACGAACCGCGGATCTGCAGGCTGCGCCGGACGAGCCGGGCCAGGTCGATCTCGCCCGGCGAACCGGCGGGTGCGATACCGACGACGACGGCGCGACCGCCGTCGTCGAGGATGTCGAGTGCGGTCGCGAAGGTGCTCGGGTGTCCCAGTGCCTCGAACGCGACGTCGACACCGTGGCCGTCGGTCAGCGCGCGGACCTCCTCGACGACGTCGGTGTCGCGTGAGTTGACCGTGTGGGTGGCACCGAGCGCCGCCACGGCCTTGAGCTTGTCGTCGTTGACGTCGATCGCGATGATCTGCGCGACGCCCGCGGCGGCGGCGAACTGCACGATCGAGGAACCCACACCGCCGGCCGCCACGACGGCGATCCGGTCGGCCAGATGGAGTTCGGCGTTGTTGACCGCACCGAGTGCGGTGAACGAACTGCACCCGAGGATCGACACCTCACCGAGTCCGACGCCGTCGGGGACGACGAAGGCGTCCGAGGCGGGGACCACGCAGTACTCGGCCAACCCACCCATCGAGTACATCGCCAGCGGGCTGCCGTCGTCGCGCTGGAGGCGGGTCTCGCCGTCGTAGAGCGTTCCGTTGAGACGGTTGTGCGCGAAGAACTTCTCGCAGAGGTCGTCCATTCCGCGCGCACAGTGCCGACACTCGCCGCACGGCATGATGAAGCTGCAGACGACGCGATCGCCGACGGCCAGCGTGTCGACGCCGTCGCCGAGTGCTTCGACGACACCGGACACCTCGTGCCCGAGAACCGCCGGGGCCGGGAACCTCACCTCGGACTTCAGCACGTGCAGGTCGGTATGGCAGACCCCGCATGCGGTGACCTTGAGCAGGATCTCACCGCGGCGCGGCGTCGGACGCGGGATCTCCTCGACGGTCAGTGTCGGCGAATCGCCTTCGAAGACGGCGGCTTTCATGATGCGTTCTCCTTCTGCTCCCGGGCGGCCGGGCCGGTCGCGTCGTTCGCGAGCCGGATCAGCGGCGCGAGTCGTTCGGGCATCGCGGCCCAGTCGTCCGACGACCGGATGTCGTCGGAGAAATTGCATTCGATGATGAAGTGGTCGGCACCCACCGCAACCGCGGTCTCGAGGTCGGCGGCGACGCCGTCGAGTCCCTGGCCTCCCGAACCCACCGGGTCGGTGGGGCGCTGGAGGTAGGAACGCAGGTACAACCGCACCGGCGCCCGGTCGGCCGGGCGCTGTGCGGCCATGGCGTCGAGCTGCTCGCGCAGTGCATCGGCCGTTCCGCTGCTGGGGTTCCAGATGTCGAAAAGCGCTGCGGTGCGGGCGAGACCACGTTCCGAGCGTAACCCGGACAGCAGCGGCGGGTGGGGAGTCTGGACCGGTTTCGGGCGCACCGTCGACCTCGGGATCTCGAAGAAGTCACCGGCGAACTCCACCGGGTCGGGACCCCAACACGCCTGGACGGCGCGCACCAGCTCGTCCATCCGACGCCCCCGGGTCCGGGGATCGACGTCCATGAGGCGATGTTCCTCGTCGGACCAGCCGACGCCGAGCCCCGCGACGAGGCGTCCGCCGGAGAGCAGGTCGAGGGTGGCCAACCGCTGGGCGAGTTCGACGGGCCGGTGATACCCGGCGACCAGGATGCTGCTGCCGATCAGGGTTCGATCCGTGCAGGCGGCGGCGAAGGCCATCAGTTCGGTGGCCCCGAGCACCGACCGGTAGGCCGGGTGCACCGAGGTGGTGTGGCGTCCGCCGTACACGGAGCTGTTCTGCTCGGAGTAGAAGAGGTGTTCCTGCGCCCACAGGCCGGTGAAGCCGAGTTCCTCGGCGGCCACCGCGAAGTCGCGCACCGCCGCGACATCGACGTGTTCACCGAGCTGGGGCAGTGCGAGGCCGACGGTCGCCATCAGAGGATGGTGACCTGGCCGGTGGTGCCGTCGACCTCGATCATCGCGCCGTCCGTGATGCGGGCGGTGGCGTCCTGCACCGATACGGCACAGGGGATTCCGAGTTCGCGGCACACGATGGAGGAGTGTGTGATGGTGGCGCCGACGTTGACGACGACCCCGCCCGCGAACACGAACAGCGGTGTCCACGCCGGGTCTGTCTGCGGCGCGACCAGGATGTCGCCCTCCTCCAGCTGTTCGGCCTCATAGGGGTCGTGCAGGATGCGGGCGCGTCCTCGAGCCACCCCGGGAGCGCCGCCGACGCCGGTGAGGACGTCGCCGGGAACCGCAGGCTCCACCCGCTGCCCGGTGCGGCGGGGCCACTGCGACAGCGGGAGCGGTTCGAACAGGAAGAACGGCGGTTGCAGATCGAACAGCGCGAGGTACTGATCGCGACGCTCTGTGATGGTGGCGGCGAAGGACTCCGGGTCGGCGACGAACTGCTCCAGTTCGTCGTCGACGATCATCGTGATGTCGTGGTGGTCGTCCATCACGCCGCGCTCGACCATCCGGGAGCCGAGTTCGTAGAGCGCGCCGCGCATCTCGCCCATGATCTTGACGCAGGCGGTCTTGGTCCGCTCGCGCCAGGGCATGAACTTGGTGATGGACTTCGCCGCGTTCAGGAATGCCGTCTTCGTCTCCGCATCGGGCATCTTCTCGGCGAGCTCGGCGGTGAGAGCGACGCGCTTCTCCTGATTGCGGCGGAGGATGAGTTCGGGGTCGGCCTCGGCCGGGCTGTTGCGCATTCCGTTGATCGCCATCAGGGCGAGAACGGGTTTCGTCTCCCAGCTGTCGGAACGGATGTCCCATTCGTTGGGTGCGCGGGACCCGTACCGGTGGAGGAAGTCGTCGAACTGGTCCCGGAACTCCTTGGCGTCGGCGGACTCGCTGGACGCGATGGTCTCCAGCACCGACGACAGCCCGGCGTCGAAGATCTCGGTCAGTTCGGCCGAGCCCGCAACGAGGCGTCCGAGCTTCCACATCGCGTACGACGGTGCAGCCGAGTCGACACCGCCCAGGCCGCTGAGCAGGTCACCCAGCTTGTCGGCCTCACCGATGCTCGCGAGCAGTTCGCCGGCGACGGCCGGGCCCATCGTCGACAGTGTCGTGGTGACGGGGTGGTAGGCGTAGCAGTAGATGAGGTCGGGCAGCAGCGACCTCGCGTGTTCGACGAGTTCGGCGTCGGACAGGGAAGCGAAGTCGGGGCGCTGCTCACGTGCGGCGTCGGCCCGGCGCTTCGCCTCCTCCGCCTCCGGGAAGGTGTCGGTGGTGAGCGCCCAGGCGGTCTTCTCCGCGAGGCCCGCGGTCAGTTCGGCGTTCTCGTCGCCGGGCTTGGGCTGGTACTCGGGGATGTCGGGGTGATCGCCGACCCACAGGCTGTTCCACACGGGCACGGTCAGCCCCGGGAGGCGGGCACCGTTCAGCTCGGTCATCGAGAAGTTCGTGTAGTGATAGCCGCCGAAGTTGCCGATGATCTCCGGCATGACCTCGTCGATCTCCTCCGGCAGGTGCGTGCCGAGGTGCTTGGTGTAACCCTCGCGCCACCCGATGTTGAGGCCCTTGTTCCAGACCATCGTGACGTTCAGGGGACTCGACGGGTCCGGAAGGACCTCGCCCGCATTGGCCCGGGTGTAGACGGGGTAGCGGCTGCTGAACTCCCAGTCGGTGATCCAGCGGTCGATGTCGACCGGTCCCGCAGGCTGATCACTCATGGTTCCTCCTCGATCGAGGTGACGAGATGTGTATGTCAAGTCACACTATAGAAAGCTGACGCTGATGGAAACATGTACAGAGATATTTCGCAGCTGTTTGGACGCATGAGTCGCGCGTACACGCTCAATCAGTAACTTGACGGTGTATCTAGTATGGTGCGTGCAGACCCCGGAGATCTGGGTCACAGACTTTCCCGGCGCCGCCCGTCCTTCCACGTGGTTCTCCCCGGCGCATCCGGTGACAGAAAGGAAAACCCATGTTCGAGAAGGTGCTGGTGGCGAATCGGGGCGAGATCGCGGTGCGGGCGTTCCGCGCGGCGGTCGAACTCGGTGCGACGACCGTCGCTGTCTACCCCCACGAGGATCGCAACTCGGTGCACCGGGCGAAGGCGTTCGAATCCTACGAGATCGGTGAGCGCGGACATCCCGTACGCGCCTACCTCTCGGTCGACGAGGTGGTCCGCACCGCGGTCGCAGCCGGCGCCGACGCCGTCTACCCGGGGTACGGCTTCCTGTCGGAGAATCCCGCTCTGGCGCGCGCGTGTGCGGCTCAGGGGATCACGTTCGTCGGGCCGTCCGCCGACGTACTGGAGCTGGCGGGCGACAAGTCGCGGGCCGTGGCCGCCGCCGCGGCGGCGGGCCTGCCGGTGCTGGCCTCCTCGGCGCCGTCGAGGGATGTGGACCAGTTGGTGGCGGCGGGCGAGGAGATCGGGTTCCCCCTGTTCGTCAAGGCGGTGGCCGGCGGGGGTGGTCGGGGCATGCGCCGGGTCGACCGGCCCGAGGGTCTCCGCGCGGCGATCGAGGCCGCATCGCGGGAGGCGACGACGGCTTTCGGTGACGGAACGGTGTTCCTGGAGCGTGCGGTGGTCGACGCCCGGCACATCGAGGTGCAGATCCTGGCCGACGCCGCGGGCGACGTCATCCACCTGTACGAGCGGGACTGCTCGCTGCAGCGGCGTCATCAGAAGGTCGTCGAGGTGGCGCCGGCGCCCCGGCTCGACCCGGAAGTCCGGGACCGGATCTGCTCCGACGCGGTCGCTTTCGCCCGTCACATCGGCTACACCTGTGCCGGCACGGTGGAATTCCTGCTCGGTGCCGACGGCCGCCACGTCTTCATCGAGATGAACCCGCGAATCCAGGTGGAGCACACGATCACCGAGGAGATCACCGACGTCGACCTCGTTGCGGCCCAGATGCAGATCGCATCGGGCGCGACTCTCGCGGACCTCGGGCTCGCCCAGGAGACGATCGAGATCCGCGGAGCCGCCGTGCAGTGCCGGATCACCACCGAGGATGTCACCGACGGATTCCGGCCCGACACCGGCCGGATCACCGCCTACCGCACCCCGGGGGGCTCCGGGGTGCGACTCGACGGCAGCGTCGGACTCGGCTCCGAGATCGGTTCACACTTCGACTCGATGCTGGTGAAACTGACCTGCCGCGGGCGGGATCTCGCCACCGCCAGGGCGCGCGCCCAACGGGCGATCGCCGAGTTCCGGGTGCGCGGGGTCGCCACCAACATCCCGTTCCTGCAGGCGGTCCTGGCCGACGAGGACTTCGGCGAATGGCGGGTGACCACGTCGTTCATCGAGTCCCGGCCGGACCTCCTCGACCAGCATGCGTCGGCCGACCGCGGCACCCGAATCCTCCGCTACCTCGCCGACATCACGGTGAACCGGCCCAACGGCGAGCGTCCCTCGACGGTGTATCCCTCCGACAAGCTGCCGGTCGTCGACCTGTCGGTCACCCCGCCGGAAGGATCCCGCGACCGCCTGCGCAGACTGGGGCCCGAGGCCTTCGCCGCGGAACTGCGCGCGTCGAACGCTCTGGCGTTGACCGACACCACCTTTCGGGACGCCCACCAGTCGCTGCTGGCCACCCGTGTCCGCACCCGGGACCTGCTGACGGTCGCACCGTACGTCGCGCGGATGACCCCGCAGCTGTGGTCGGTCGAGGCGTGGGGCGGCGCCACCTTCGACGTCGCACTGCGGTTCCTGAAGGAGGACCCCTGGGAGCGTCTGGCCGCCCTCCGGGAAGAGATGCCCAACATCTGTCTGCAGATGCTGCTGCGCGGCAAGAACACGGTGGGCTACACGCCCTATCCCCAGCAGGTCAGCGATGCGTTCGTCCGAGAGGCGGCAGCCACCGGCGTCGACGTCTTCCGGATCTTCGACGCCCTGAACAACGTCGACGCGATGCGCCCGGCGATCGACGCGGTGCGCGAGACGGGGACCGGCGTCGCGGAGGTCGCGATGTCCTACACGGGCGATCTCGGTGATCCGGGCGAGACCCTGTACACGCTGGACTACTACCTCGCCCTGGCCGAGCGGATCGTCGAGGCGGGTGCCCATGTGCTGGCCGTCAAGGACATGGCCGGCCTGCTACGCCCCGCCGCCGCAGCAACGTTGGTGCGCGCGTTGCGGTCTCGATTCGACCTACCGGTACATCTGCACACGCACGACACCGCAGGCGGCCAGCTCGCGACGTACCTCGCGGCGTGGGAGGCCGGCGTCGACGCCGTGGACGGGGCCAGCGCCCCCCTCGCCGGGACGACCAGTCAACCTCCGCTGTCGGCGATCGTCGCCGCGACCCGGCACACCGACCGCGACACGGGGATCGACCTCGGTGCGACGTGCGCGCTGGAACCGTACTGGGCCGCGGTCCGGGCCGCGTACGCGCCGTTCGACACCGGCCTGCCTGCGCCGACGGGTCGGGTCTATGCACACGAGATCCCCGGCGGCCAGCTCTCCAACCTGCGGCAACAGGCGCTGTCTCTGGGGCTGGCGGACCGGTTCGAGGACGTCGAGGCCGCCTATGCCGGTGCCGACGCCGCCCTGGGCCGGCTCATCAAGGTGACGCCCTCGTCGAAGGTTGTGGGCGACCTGGCGCTCGCGCTCGTCGGGGCCGGTGCGAGCGCCGCGGAGTTCGCCGCCGACCCCACGGCCTACGACATCCCGGACTCGGTCCTCGAGTTCCTGCGCGGAGACCTGGGCGAACCGGCGGGCGGTTGGCCGGAGCCGCTGCGCACGCGCGCGTTGGAGGGCCGGGCGGACCCGCGTCCGGCGCAGGAACTCACCGACGACGACCTCCGGGCTCTCGCCGGGACGTCGGCGCAACGTCGCAGCGCCCTCAACCGGTTGCTCTTCCCGGCGCCGGATCGCGAATACCTCGAGCATCGGCGGACTTTCGGTGACACCTCGCGCCTGTCGACGAACCAGTTCTTCTACGGACTCCGCCAGGACGAGGAGCACCGCGTCGAACTGGAGAAGGGCGTCGAGCTGCTCATCGGGCTCGAGGCTATCTCCGATGCGGACGAGTCGGGGATGCGCAACGTGCTGTGCATCCTCAACGGACAGCTTCGGCCGGTGCGGGTTCGGGATCGGTCCGTGGAGTCGACGACGCGGGCGGCGGAGAAGGCCGACCGCAGCGATCCGGGACACCTCGCCGCGCCCTTCGCGGGCGTGGTGACGCTCGCCGTGAAGGAAGGCGACGAGCTACGACGCGGCGAGCCGGTCGGGACCATCGAGGCCATGAAGATGGAGGCGACGATCACCGCACCGTGTTCCGGCGTGGTGCAACGGGTCACGGTGTCGGGCTCGGCCGAGGTCGAGGGTGGTGACCTGCTTCTGACGCTGGCCGCCTCTTGATACCCGCCCGCGCTGGACGCGATTCCGGGCCTGCACCGGCACCCCTGGTGCGGGCCCCGTGGTCAGAGGCCGAGGTCGGACAAGCTCGGGTGATCGGCGGGGCGCGGTGCATTGCGGTCCCAGAAGAACTTTCGCTCACCGGCGTCGATGCGCACGTCATTGATGCTCGCGTGACGGTGAGTCATCAGGCCATGTTCGTTGTACAGCCAGTTCTCGTTGCCGTAGGCGCGAAACCACTGGCCCGAATCGTCGTGGTACTCGTAGGCGAAGCGGACGGCGATGCGCTCGTCGCTGTGCGCCCACAGTTCTTTGATGAGTCGGTACTCGTGCTCGCGGTCCCACTTGTGGCTCAGGAACTCGATGATCTGATCCCGGCCGGTCACGAAGACCGACCGATTACGCCAGACGCTGTCGATGGAGTATCCCTGCGCCACGATCTGTGGATCCCGGTTGTTCCAGGCGTCCTCGGCGAGCCGGGCCTTCGTGGCGGCCGACTCGTCGGTGAATGGTGGGACCGGCGGCTTCGTGGTGGTTGTCGTGGAGGTCGAGATGGGTGAGGTCATGGTCGTTTCCTGTCGAAGTCTGTGTGTGTGGGGGGCGTCCTGCTCATGTAGACGAACCTGTCTACATGACAAGACCGTAGGCCATGTAGACAGACTTGTCCACCCGGGCGCTGGAGACTGTGGACAGATCTGTCTACGATGGTGGCGTGAGTATCGCCGAAACACTGGATCCGGACATCGATGTGCCGACCCTCCCGGCTCGGGAACGGATACTGGCCACCGCGTACCGGCTGTTCTATCGCGACGGCATCCGGGCGACCGGCATCGACAAGGTGATCGCCGAGGCGGGGGTCACCAAGGTGACCTTCTATCGACACTTTCCGAGTAAGGACGCACTGATCCTGGCGTTTCTGGATCTGCGACATCGACGCTGGATGGAGTGGTTCGTCGGCGCGCTCGATCGCCATGCTGCCGGCAATCGTCGCCGCCCCGCGGTGGTGTCGGCGATCGAGGAGTGGCTCACCGCGGACTCCTTCCGCGGTTGCGCTTTCATCAACAGTGTCAACGAGATCGGGGCCGATCTACCCGAGGTGTATGCCGTCACCGCTCACCACAAGGCAGACATGATCGCCGCCATCAAAGCGACTCTTCCGCCGGGTGCGAACCGCAACCGGACAGCACAAGCCCTCGGAGTGGCGGTCGACGGCGCAGTCGTGCAAGCGCAGTGGCACCGCGACGCCACCGCCGCGGTGAAAGGCCTGGCGACGATCGCCTCGACGCTGCTGCAGCAGGCGTGATCGGCTGAGGGGCGCGATGCGCCTCAGGATCTCGAGGTAGGGCTGACGGTTGGCACCGGTGGCCCGGTCACCGCACCAGGTTGTCCGCCGCCCAGTTCATGTGATCGGCAACCGTCTGTCGGGCCGCCGCCGTGTCTCCGCTGTCGATCGCGTCGACCACCGCCATGTGGCGATCGGTGTCCATGTTGCCGAGCGCTCGATCAGTCCCGGCGTACATGATGGACATCCGGATCGAACCCTCGAGAGACGTCCACGAGTGCACGAGCGTCTCGTTGCCGGTGAGGCGGCACATCGTGCGGTGGAAGTCGAGGTCGGCCTCGATTCGCTCGTCGAGATTGTCGGCTCCCGCACTGGCCATGCGCGACAGGGTTTCTCGCAGTTCTTCTGCGACGAGACCCCGATCGGACCGGGCGGCGAGCTGGACGGCTGCGAGTTCCTCGAGAGCGGCGCGGACCGCGAAGATGTCGCGGATCTCTTTCTGATCGAGGCTGCGCACGGAGAGCCGGCCGCGCGGGCCCGACACCACCAGGCCCTCCTGTTGTAGCTGACGCATCGCCTCGCGCAGCGTCCCGCGACTGATACCCAGGCGCTCGGACAACTCGGTCTCGACGAGGGAGCTGCGGGGCCGGAGCTCCCCCCTGGTGATGGCGGTGCGCAGAGCTGCGACGGCCTGCTCCCGCAGATTGGTCCGCTGCAGACCCAGCAGGGCGCCCTTCTGGTCTGCCATCACCGTCCTCCTGTCGACAACAAGGGTGTTGACTGCTGTTTGTTGACATGAGTGTACGTGCATGGCGTGCCCAGAAGGGCGATGGCGGTCGTCGGTCAGAGTTCGGCGAGAACGCGTGCCTCGATGCTGGCGGTGGACAGGCCGTACCGGTGGTGCAGGGTCGGCAGCGCGCCGGCGTCGAGGAACTCGTCGGGCAACGCGATGGCCCCGACCTGGACGCCCAGTCCGCGCTCGACGATCGCCGAGGCGACGGTCTCGAACAACCCACCCACGCGCGTGTGGTTCTCCAGCGTGTAGGCGCGGCGACCCTTCGCCAGTTCCCCGAGCACGGTCTCGGAGTCGAACGGTTTGATGGTCGGCGTGTGGACGACGCTCACGTCCACGTTGTGCCGTTCGAGCTGTTCGGCGGCTTGCAATGCACGCATGGTCATCAACCCCGAGGAGATGAACACGACGTCGTTGCCGGGACGAAGCACCTTGGCCTTGCCGAGTTCGAAGGTGTAATCGTACTCGTCGAGAACGGTGGCCACCTTGCCGCGCAGCAGGCGGAGATACGACGGCCCGGGCGCCGCCGCCAGTTGCGGGACGGCCTGTTCCAGGTCGACCGAGTCACACGGGTCGACGATCGTCAGGTTCGGCATGCCGCGAAAGATCGCCATGTCCTCGGTGGCCTGATGACTCGGACCGTAACCCGTTGTGAGGCCGGGTAATCCGCCGACGATGTTGACGTTCAGGTTCGGCTCGGCGATGTCCAAGCACAGGAAGTCGTAGGCGCGGCGTGCGGCGAAGACCGAGTAGGTCGACGCGAACGGGATGAGTCCTGTCTCGGCCATACCGGCCGCGGCGCCGAACAGGAGTTGCTCGGCCATGCCCATCTGGAAGAAGCGGTCCGGCATCGCCTGGGCGAGGATGTGCATGTCGGTGTACTTGGCGAGGTCGGCACTGAGGCCGACGATCCGCGGGTCGGCCTCCGCGGCGCGGACGAGCGCATGGCCGAACGGCGCCGTGACGGTGCGCTGGCCGGGGTCGACGAACGAGGCGATCATCGCCGAGGTCTTGAGTTTCGGTGCGGTGGTGGTCATGTCAGGCCTTCGTGATGTTCGATGAGAAGCGTTCGGTCAGTTGGTCTCGGCAGATCTGCCACTCGTGCTCCTCGATCCGCATGAAGTGCGCCTTCTCGCGATCCTCGAGGATTGTCGCGCCATAACCGACCTTGGTGTCGCAGATGACGATCGACGGTGTCCCGCGCGGGGTGGCCCGGGATGCCACGTCGTCGAACGCGTCGAGGAGTGCGACCGGATCGTTGCCGTTGACCCGGCGTACGTACCAGCCGGCAGCTTCCCATTTCTGTTCGACCGGTTCGATGTTCAGAATCCCGGCCGTCGGGCCGTCGGCCTGCAGCGCGTTCATGTCGACCATCGCGATGAGGTTGCCCAGCTGATGGTGATGGGCGCCCATCGCGGCCTCCCACGTCGACCCTTCGTCGAGTTCGCCGTCGGACAGGAAGTTGAAGATGCGGGATTCCGAGTTCTGGTGGCGCAAGCCGAGGGCCATGCCGACCGCCACGGTCAATCCGTGGCCCAGCGAGCCCCCGGAGATCTCCATTCCCGGTGTGTACGAGGCCATCCCGGACATGGGAAGACGGGAGTCGTCGGCGGCGTAGGTGAGGAGTTCGTCGGTCTCGATGATCCCCGCCGCGGCGAGTGCGGCATAGAGGCCGATGGCGTAATGCCCGGTGGACAGCAAGAAGCGGTCGCGTTCGGCCCAGTGGGGGTCGGTCGGGCGGTGTCGGAGCTGGCTCGCATAGACGGTCGCGAGGATGTCGGCGGCGCCGAGCGCCTGGCCGACATATCCCTGCCCCTGGACCTCACCCATGTCGATGACATGGTGGCGCATCCGGTAGGCGAAGTCGGTGACCTCGGCGAGGCGGTCGGTGGGGTCGATCTCGATGTCGACGGCGGTGTGGGAGGTGACAGTCACAGCAGTTCCTTGGTGGGATGGGAGACAGAAGGGCGTTCGTCGACATGGTCGTGTTCAGCTGCATTGCGGTGCGCGTCGGCGACCAGGCGGCGCTGTTCGGGGCCCCACGTCTCGCGGGTCATCAGCGCGGCGACGAGCCCGATCGCAGCGTAGGAGGCGAACAACAGGGCGGGTCCGACCCACCCGAGCCAGATGAAGAGCAGGGTCGTGATGAAGGGCGTGAAGCCGGAGACCATGGCCGAGATCTGGTAGGCGAGGGAGGCTCCCGAGGCGCGGCGCGCGGCGTCGAACAGTTCGGGGAACCACGCGCCCTGCGCACCGGCAAGAGCGTTCTGGCAGACCGCATAGGACAGGACGATCGTCGCCGCGATGAACAAGATCAAGCCTGTGTTGACCAGCAGGAACATCGGGATCGCGAAGAGTACGGCGAACGCGCAGACGCCGATGTAGACGGGACGCCGACCGACCTTGTCGGTCAGTGTCGCCCACCCGACGGTGGCCCCCACACCGATCGCAGAGGCGATACACAGAGACGTCAGGGTCTCGCTCTTGGTGGCGAGTTCCTCGCTGTGCAGGTACGAGATCATGTAGGTGATCGACACCGCGTAACCGGCGGTTTCGGCGACGCGAAGTCCGATGCCGCGCAGGATGTCTCGCCAATCGCGCTTGATGGACTCGATGACCGGGGACTTCTCGACCCGGCCGGAGTCCTTGACCTCCTCGAACACCGGGGATTCGGGGACCTTGGCCCGGATGATCAGCCCGACCGCGACCAGCACGATGCTGGCCAGGAACGGCACCCGCCAGGCCCAGTCGCCACCGAGGTGGACGCTGCCGAGGAACACCAGATTGGCCAGCAGCAATCCGACGGGGAAGCCGGCCTGCACGATGCCGGTGTACTTGCCCTTCGAGCGCCATGGCGCGTGTTCGTAACTCATCAGAATCGCGCCACCCCATTCGGCGCCGAAGGCGAGGCCCTGCACGATCCGCACGATGACCAGGAGGATCGGGGCGATCACGCCGACCTGGGCGTAGGTCGGGAGCAGGCCGATCACGAAGGTCGCCAGGCCCATCACGATCAGCGAGGCGACGAGGACGGGTTTACGCCCGACGCGGTCACCGAGGTGCCCGCCGATGATGCCGCCGATGGGGCGGGCGGCGAACCCGACGCCGAGCGTGGCAAATGCCGCGAGCGTGCCGGCCACCGAACTCTGTCCGGGGAAGAACGCAGTGCCGAAGTACAGCGCTGCAGCCGTACCGAAGCCGATGAAGTCGTAGGTCTCGATCACGGCGCCGACCGAGGAGCCGACGGCGACGCGTTTTGCGTCCGGCGTGCCCTCGATCGGGCCGCGCATCTGGAGTGCCGCTGTCGTCATCGCGCACCCCTCCTTCGAGTAGATGGGTCAAGTTTCTCAGTGAGCGTTGGGCCGCAACAACCACGAGTGTGACCCGACACACTTTCATTGTCAACAGTCAACGGTTGGCGGTTGACTGTTTGCAGGTTGACGCTTAGTGTGGTCCGCATCACGATCAAGGAGGCAGGAAATGCGCCACCCACGACTTGGTTGTTCGACGATCACGTTTCGTCGACAAGAGCTGAGCCGAGCCCTCGGCACCATCGCCGAACTGGGGTTTCGTGAAGTCGATCTCGGTTCTCTACCGACGGTGTGCGAGCACGTCCCGCTCGCGCTCGATGAGCAGGTGCGATCTCGAGTCGCCCGGACAGTTCGGGACAGCGGACTCGGCGTGCGCTCGATCAACGCCGACATCGGCGACCTGAATCGCCCGGCTTCGACGAGCGAACTGGACGCCTCCCGCGCACATCTCCATGAACTGTTGACGCTCGCCGCCGCGGTGGGAGCGACTGCCCTGGTCCTGCCGAACGGAGCGTTGTCGCAAGAACCGGTCGAGACGCTCACCGCCGATCTCGACCGGGTGGCCGGCCGGCTCGCCGAGGCCGCCGAGACCGCCGAGGACTACGGGGTCGAGTTGTGGACCGAGTCCCTGCACATACATCGGTTGTGCTGCACGGCCGAACGCGCGCTGGCCCTTGCGGCCCGGCTGGACGGGAGCCGGGTCCGTCACGTCGTGGACTTCAGCCACGTCGTCGCCTCCGGAGCGGGGCTGACCGAGACGATCGACGCGTACGGTGACCGCACCGCCCACGTCCATCTCCGCGACGCGACCCGAGGACTCGTCTCCGATCTGCCCGACCCCTTGATGCCAGGCAACATCAATCTCAGCATCGGGCGGGGCGAGGTCGACTTCGCGCAGGGCTTGCTCGCGTTGCAACGCAATGCCTTCGACGGTCACTTCACCCTCGAACTGGAGACGCACGACGTGCCCGAGGGCGCGCGCGCATCGGCAGCCGCCGCGGCGGCCGACACCATCGAATCGCTTCTGAACCTGCACCCCGCCGGCACCTGAACATCGCTACAGCAAGGAGATTCACCATGACCATCAAGCGCACCGCCGTCATCACCGGCGCCGCATCCGAATCCGGACTGGGTCGCGCGACTGCCGCGCGCTATGCCGAGGAAGGCTGGGCCATCGTCGTTCTCGATCTCGACGGCGAGAGCTCGGCCAAGGTCGCCGCCGAGATCGGCAACGCCTACGACGTTCCCGCGTTCGGCACCGCCATCGACGTCGCCGACGAGTCCTCGGTCGGACGAGCCCATGAGGCCATCGCGGCCGAGGTCGCTTCGGGAGCGCTGCCCCCGATCGGCGCGCTCGCCAACATCGCGGGCATCACCTCACCCGTCCCGTTCCTCGAGACCACGGTCGACCTGTGGAACAAGGTGATGGCCGTCAACGCCACCGGCACCTACCTCGTCACGAAGGCATTCCTGCCGGACATGATCGAGAACGGATGGGGGCGGATCGTCAACATGTCGTCGGTGTCGGCCGAGCGTGGCGGCGGCGTCTTCGGCAAGGTTCCCTACTCGTCGGCCAAGGCCGCGGTCCTCGGCTTCACCAAGAGCCTCGCGCGCGAGCTCGGCGACTGCGGAGTGACCGTCAACGCGGTCGCGCCGGGCGCAGCAGACACCGCGATCCGGGTCGGCAGCACCTCCGAGCAGGAGGCGGCGATCGCCGCGAGCATTCCGCTGGGCCGCGTTGCCACCACTCGCGAGGTCGCCTCGGTCATCACCTTCCTCAGCTCCGAGGACGCTGCTTACCTCACCGGCACCACGATCGACATCAACGGCGGAAGCCACATGCACTGACGCTCGGTAGCACAGGTCGTCGTGATCAGCCCTTGGCCAGGCCGGCGACCTGTGCTTCGACGGCCGCCTTGGAATCCGGATGTTCGGAGAGCCGGACGGTGAACGACTGTTCGAGCTCGTAGCCGCGCCGGATGTCGAGGTCCTCACATCCGTTCAGCGACTGCTTGGCCAGCACGATGGCGTGCCGGCTCTTCGCCGCGATCGAACGGGCGCGCGCGGTGGCGATCTCCATCAGTTCCTCGTGCGCGACGACCTCGATCGGGGCACCCCACCGTGCCAGCGTCGTCGCATCGGCGGGCTCGGCCGTGAGGAACATCCGGCGCATCGCCTGCTGGGGCAGCATCCGTGCGGTGAAGCGACCACCGCCGAGGACGCCGACATTCATCTCGGGAAGTCCGAACGTGGCCCGCTCGGAGGCGACGACGAGATCCGACAGGGCGACAAAGCCGAAACCGCTTCCCAGGGCGGGGCCGTTGACCGCCGCGACGACGGGCAGATGGCAGTCGCGGATGCTGAACAGCGCGCGCCGGGCACGTCGCATGGCGATGTCACCGCTGATCGTGGACATCGTGCGGAACTCGTTGATGTCGTTGCCCGCGCAGAAGATCCGGCCGCGCCCGGTCAGGACGATCGCGCGGACCTCCTGATCGTCGGACAGGGCGTCGAAGGTGGCGGCGATGTCGTCGTACATCTGGCCGTCCACGGCGTTCACCTTGCCGCGGGCCAGCTCGACACACGCGACGCCGGGCTCGCGCATCGTGACCGAGAGATGCTCTGATGCAGTGGTTGTCGCCATCTCGTGTGCCTACCTCTCCTGAGCCGCGCCGATTGATCGCTCGCTCGCGGCGGCGGTGCGCACGGGCGGCGGGCGCGAACAGATCGTGATCGGCTCCACGGTATCGAAGCGCCTTAAATATGTACAGAGTTTATGCGAAGGAGTCACGGAGTTCGGGCAACCGGCTTGTTCGCGAACCGCCGGACGCCGAGGTCGGTAAGGTATCGACACCGACCGACCTGCGCACCCACGGGAGACCCATGACCGTCGCCGACGAGCCCGACACCCGTCAGCCTCGTGGACAGAAGATGTCCGCGAAGGTGGCCAACATGGTGGCCGACGAGATTCTCGGTGGCGGCATCGTCGAGGGCCAACGGCTGCCCACCGAGAAGGAGATGGTCACCGAGTACGGGGTGGCCCGGACGACGGTGCGCGAGGCGTTGCGGCTGCTCGAGAGTCGCGACCTGGTGACGATCAAGGCCGGGATCGGTGGTGGCCCCATCGCCAAGCGGCCCGAACTCGATTCCCTCGGCAACATCATGAAGCTCTTCCTGCAGATCAACGGCGCGAACATCAGCGATGTCATCGACGTACGGCTGATGCTCGAACCGATGGTCGCGCGCGCGGCGGCGGAGAATGTCACTGACGATCAACTCGATGCGATGCAGGCCGCGCTGGACCGGATGCGCGAGCACCCCGAGGACCACGACAACTTCCAGGAGAACAACGCGGCCTTCCAGCGCGGTGTCTACGAGGCTGCGGGCAATCCCGCCCTGCGGGTCGTGATGGAGACACTGTGGCTGCTCGTCCGCGACGCCGAACCCGTCGAACACCCCATCGCGACCCGGCTCGCGGCCTTCGAACTCCAGCAGGACATCCTCGACGCCATGCGCGCTCGCGACGTCGAGGCGACGGCGGCCGCCATGGATGTGTTCAACCAGGAGTCCGCGCGATACTACCGCCGCCGGCTCCGCGACATCATCTCCCGCCCGGTTCGGTGGCAGATCTGAGTTTCGGTCACACCACCCGCCGGAGGGTCCCCGGCACCACCTCGTCGTCGGCGGCCAGCGCGAGCACCTCGCCGAATCCGGCGACGAGGCAGTCCGCGAACAACTCGAGGTCGGTGACCGCGGCCCCGTCGGAATTGATTCCGAGACAAGCCGTCCCGTTGTGGGTGATCATCGTCGCCATCATCGCGCAGCCGGGGAGCGGGCCGAAGGGGAACATCCGCTCCACCTTGGCGCCGGCCACGTAGGTGTCCCACGGGATACCCGGTACGTTGCTGGCCTGTAGGTCGTTCTGGCTGGTCGTGCCGCTGAACTGCATGAGAACCGAACCGGGGAGCCACGCCATGACCGACCCGAGGGTGTTGAAGATGTCGACTGCCGGTTCGTGCCGGGCGACGCGTACCTGTTCACGGATGGTGAGCACACGCTCGAACGGGTCGGCGATCCCCACCGGCCCGGCGAGTCGTCCCACCGCGATGCGGTTTCCGCCCGCCGGGTCCTCCGGACGACGCACCGAGATCGGGATGGCCACCGGCATCGTCTCGATCGGGGTGCCCATCTTCTCGTGATACAGGCGGAAGCCACCGACGAGCCCGGCCAGATACACGTCGTTGATCGACGCGCGGGTCGCCGTGGCGGCCGCCTTGAGGTCGGTGAACGGGACCTCGAATGCGCTGAAACGCCACGACAGACTCCGGTGTGCGAGGAGCGGTGAACCCGGGGGGCTGACCAGACCGGCCACGCGGGGGACCGAACGCCCATATCGCAGCACAGAACTCAATGCCTGCCGGGGATGCTGCAGGGCGCGGACTCCGCGGAAGGTCGTGTCCAGGCGATGGGGGATCCGACGGATCTCCTCGCCCAGCTGCCGTCGGAGCAGGTCGACGGCGGTGATGTTCACCGGGTCGGGACTCGGCGGCTGGGGTTTGCCCGGATTGTGTTCGCGGGTGGGTGAATGCAGCTGTGCGAGTCCGATGATGGCCCCCATGCCGTCGGTGAGTGCATGGTGGGCTTTGAGGAAATACGCGGCCCTGCCGTCGGGAAGCCCTTCGATCAGCGTGCCCTCCCACGGCGGGCGTGCCGCGTCCAGTGCGGTCATCGCGAGCTGTTCACAGGTGACAAGCAGCTCGCGCATGCTTCCGTTGCCGCCCAATCGGATTCGGCGCAGATGGTAATGCAGGTCGAAATCCGGGTCGACGGCCCAGCTGGGCGTACCGGTACCGAACGGCGAGTCGACGACGCGCTGCCGGAATCGTGGCGCCATCCGGCTTCCCCATTCGTGCGCGGCCACGAGCCGGTCCCAGTCGGGCGCGCAGTCGTACACCTCGAGCATGCAGATGGTCCCGCGCATGCGCCGGTCGGTGTCGCCGCGCCACATGATGGTGTCCACCGAGCTCATGTGTGGCTCGTTCGCCCAGTCCAGCGGGCGGTCGACGCCGTCGGTCAGGTCGGTCTCGTCGCTCACAGCTGCCTCTCCTCGGGGACCTCGGTCGGTGGCCGGGCGTCGTCGGCGAAGAAATCCAGGGGCCAATCCGCCAGGGCGCTGACATACATCTGCCGCACCTCTTCGGCGCGGTCGCCGATCTCGGCAGGCGACCAGTCGCTGGTGTGCACCGGCGGCAGAACCATCACCTCGACGGTGCCCGGGCGGATGAGTTGCGCACCGCGCCACATCAACTCACCGGTGTTGCGGAGGACCACCGGGACGATCGGCACACCCGCCTGCATGGCGATGTGGAAGGGACCCTTCTTGAACCGGCCCACGCGGGGAGTGGGGGACCGGGTGCCCTCGGGTGCCACCACCAGGGACATCCCCTCGTCTCGCAGCGCTCTCACCGCCGGTGCCAGTTGTTCGATCGCGCGGCCGGGGTCGGCGCGATCGATGAACACCAGCCCGGCCTGCTGCAGGATCGGCCCGACGACCGGCACCCGTTGCACTTCCTTCTTGGCCACGCCGGTCGCCTCGGACCGGACCAGGTTGATCATCACCGGCAGGTCGAGTTTCGACTGGTGGTTGAAGAGGAACACACAGGGACGCGCCGACGTGAGGTACTCACCCCCTTCGAGGACCTGTACGTGGATCCCGGCCAGGGACAGTCCGACGTCGGTGCCGGTCGGCAGCGCCTCGACCAGGGCGGAGGGGTCGCGCCGGACGAGCCCGGTCGTGACGCCCACCGCGGCGGATGCGAGGAACGAGCTGTAGAAGGCACCGGTCCTGGCCAGCATCCCGAGCCGGTTGTACGTGGGGTTCTTCAGGTCGATGATCGGCCACCCGCGGGTCTCGGCCTCCGCCCGCAGGATTCGACGTGGTGAGACGGCCGCCGGGTTGCCCACCGATTCGAGGTAGGGGATGTCCTCGTTGCCGTCGCTGTAGGCGAACGAGGCGCTGAGGTCGATGCCGTGCTCGCGAGCGAGAGTCCGCACCGCTGCGGCCTTTCCGGGCCCCCAGAGCGGGCGTCCCCGGATGTTGCCGGTGACCACCCCGTCGACGACCTCGACGTCGGTGGCCAGCGCGAAGTCGGCCTCGATCTCCCGTGCGATGGGCTCGATCTGGAATCGGGTGGCCGAGGATGCGATGACGATCGTGTGGCCCATCTCCCGGTGCGCGCGCAGGATCTGCCACATCTGCGGCCGCAACTTGGCCGCCGTCTCGTACTTGAAGAGGTGTTCGCCGAACTCGATCATCTCGGCGTACGTCTTGCCGGCGAAGGTGGGCCGCGTGGCATCGAGCACCTCCGCGTAGTCCTGCTCGGACACGACGCCGCGCAGACCGATGACGAGGAAGTCGGCGAGCTCGCCCAGCCCGAATTCCATGCTCCGCAACCGTGCCCGCATGATGGCGGCCGCGGAGAATCCCTCGATCAAGGTGCCGTCGTAGTCGAAGAGGGCGGCGACCTTCTTGCCGGTGGGCGCGGACCGGATGGCCCGCATGCGGTCGGTGAAGGCACTCACGGCGTGGCCTCCGCCCACACAGCGGGTTGGATGTCCTCGATCGAGGCGATCCGGGCCAGTCGCTCGCGCATCGCCTCGACCTCGTCGAGCCAGTCGTGCCGGGCGGCCGCGAGATCGGTGATGTTCTCGCCGTGGATCAGATTGCGGTTGTCGGCGAGCTGGTAGCACCCGTCGTAGATGTCCTTGGAGACCGAATCCTTGCTGCGCACAACGCCTTGCAGCGACAGTTGACGGCCCAGGCCCAGGCAGTCGGTGATCAGCTCGTCCTTGTCGCGCGACGCCGTGCCGAGCTCCACGAGCTTGGTTGCGAACACCAGTTGGGCGTCGAAGAACGGCTGCAGTGTGCGTCGGGCCAGCAGGCCGCCGGTATGCCCGTGCAAGACCTCGTAGGTCCACTCCTGGGTCGGGGTGACGGCACGCCAACCCGGGGCGAGCAGGTCCAGTTCGAGGCCGAGGCGGTGCAGGAACTCGACTTTCGGCGGAAAGAAGAACTCGAACTTGAGCAGGTCCCGAATCCGCAGGGCCTCGCGTTGCGACGCGGCGAGCAGGCCCTCGTCGGCGACCGGACCGTCGGCCGCCTCGTCGTACCCGATCGGGGCCTCGCCGGGCGGGACATCATCGGCCCGGACCTCCCCGTCGGCCACGGCGAGCATGGCGACCTCGACGATCGCCCGGTCGACGAAATGGTGCAGCGCACCGTTGCGGTAGTAGGCGGCGACCGCATGGTTGTCAGGCACGATGGACCACACCGGCTCGGACCCGCCCTCGTAACAACTCACGACGCCGTTCCCGGCGAGGACCCGAAGCGTCTGGGTCAGCCCGACCCCGCGACACAGTGCCGGATCCGGCCCGGGCAACTCGCGCCGGCGGATGTAGTCGAGCAGAGGCGCCAGGATGTTCTCGATCTCCGCGAGGGTGTAGGCCCGGTCCTGGGCGCCGAGGAGCGCGAAGCCGGCCAGCGAGGTGGCCGAGATCGGGGTGGCCGAGTTGATCTCGTCCATCACCCGGAACGCGACCTTCTCCAGTCGGGAGCGCCCTTCGCCGGCGTCGTCGAGAGCGGTCCGCAGCGAGATGGGCGTGCCGAATCGGACCCGCGCCTCGCCCAGATAGGCGCGCTGCGCCTTCGCGTAGCGCAGCAGCCACCCCACTCCCTCGGGTTTCTTTGTGCCACCGGCATCCTCGGCCGCCATCGCACCGATCTCCTGGAGCTGGTCGTACACGATCGACGTCGGCACGATCGTCACGTCGGCCTCGTCGAGTTGGCCCACGGCATCGACGACATAGGTGAGCAGGCCGAGTTTCGGCTTCCGCAGCTTGCCGGTCCGGCTGCGGCCTCCTTCGATGTACCACTCCAGATTGAAGCGCTTCTCGACGATGTAGGCGAGGTAGGAGCGCATGGCGAACTTGTAGACCGGGTCCGCGCCGAACTTCCGCCGGATGAAGATCATGCCGGCGCGGCGCGCGACCGGCCCCACCGGCCAGAACGACAGATTGTTTCCACCCAGGACGAGATTCGGTGGGAAATCGTTGGTGCGCAACACCTTGGCGAGGACGAGCGGATCGACGTAGGACCGGTGCGACGGCAGGAAGATCAGGCCGGTCGACTTGTTGAGGGTGCGCAGGGTGTTGAGGTTCTCCACGTCGACGGTGACGTTCCAGGCCCGCTCGTGCAACCGGTTGAAGGTCGCCGAGAACACGTCGTCCATGAGGCGGCTCTGCGTGGCGACGAAGGTGGAGAGTTTGTCGGTGGCCTCGGCGACCACCGCGTCGGTGGGCCGGCCCAGTTCGGCGGCGAGTTTCGCCGCGGACGTCTGGAATCGCGACGAGCTGCTGATCTGCTCGGCGACGAGCCGGGGGACCTTGTAGCGGTCACCGACGATCTGACGTTCGGCCCGCTCGGCCGAGACCGACGCCTGGAACAGGACGAACTGGGCGAACGGTTCACCCTGAGCCTGATGATGGGCGTATCGGGTACGGAGTTCCTCGATCGTCGCGGGCGCGCCGGCGACGACGCGGAGACTGTCCGGCCGTCTCCTGCGGATGAGCGGTTGAACCGCGCCGAGCGGGCGTCGAGGATTCGACAGCACCAGCACGTCGCCGAGCGTGACCCGCCGCTCGCCCTGCCGGACCGCGGGCAGCCAGACCGCTCGGACCGGTACGAGCAGGGTCTCCGGCGCCATCGTGTCGAAATCGATGTCCGCCGACCGGGAGATCGTCGCATCCGGGTAGTTCGCCGCGGTCCACTCGCGTACCGCCCGCATCTCGCTTGATGTTCGGGCCTTGGTCAGCACCACCACGGGATCGGTCACCTGCATCACCCTCACGTCTCCTCGGGCCGTACCACGCCTCATTGTGACGTGGACTACATCGGGGAGGGCGGGTTTTCGTCAGGACGGTCGACGTGCCGCGAGGACTTTGGCGCGCACCTCGCCCGGCCAGATGTTGTGTGCCGGGGCGACCCTGTCTGCGGTCCTCAGCATCGACGCGGTGGTCGCGAGAACGCGCCGGTCGGACCGCGACGGCGTCAGTCCCAGGTGCCCGGCGGCCACGGGATGCTGGATGGCGCGCACAGCGGGCGTCGGAAGTGCGCGGAAATACCAATAGTCGGGCCGAAGCAGCTGCTCCCGGTACCACCCCAGACCCGGGTCGGGATCGAGTTCGGTGGCCAGCGCCTCGGTGAAGTAGTCCCGGAAGTCGCTCAGCGTCGTCGGCAGCGTGCGAGTGGAGATTCCGTATCGGCCGTACCACTCGCAGGTCTCGGCGTACAGCTGCTCGCGGTCGTCGGGGTCGAGTCCGTCGAAGAACACGTCGACACAGGTGAACAGCGCATCGACGTATGTCGCGTGCTCGAAGAGGAAGACCTCCGGGTTGAGTGCGTGGTAACGCCGGCCGTCGGGGCGTCGACCGTGAAAGTGGTCGTGGCTGTACCGGATTCGTCGCACGGCGTCGAAGTCGTCTTCGTATGCCGACCGGATGATGCAGGGAGTCGTTCGCCGTTTGTGGACGTACACCCGATTCTGGACCGTCGAGAATTCGTGGGTGGCGGCGGCTATCGACGGGTGCAACATCTGCAGGGACACGGCCCGGCAGATCGCCATGACGAACCGGCGGTCGCCCACGTAGCGCCAGAGCAATGAGTTCTCGTCGAGCGACACGCTCGTCTCCCGTCCGTACCAGACCGACATCTGAATACGAACGTTATCAGATTGCGTCTACACCCCGGAGACGACGAAACGCCCCGTCCGACCTGATGGCCGAGTGGGGCGTTTCGCGAAAGTCAGGAGCTCAGAGCGCGCTGACGTTGGTAGCCTGGGGGCCCTTGGCACCCTGCTCCACGTCGAATTCGACACGCTGGTTCTCCTCGAGGTTGCGGAAGCCGCTACCGGTGATCGAGGAGTAGTGGACGAAGACGTCTGCGCCCTGGTCGTCGGGAGCGATGAAGCCGAAGCCCTTTTCGCCGTTGAACCACTTGACGGTTCCCTGTGCCATACTGCTGTACTTCTTTCTTCAGTGAGCAACCACCAAGACCGATGGCTGCGCGTCAACTCTGTCACAGATGTCGACGGTTGGGAAACGCAGGGGCCGAATTGGTGTGGCCGCTCGGTCCGGGGGCACTCCGCTCTGGTAACGAAAGCCCCGCTCCCGACGCATGCCTGAGTACGCTGGACAGGGCAGCAGCCGATCGACACGCGATCGAGGCAGATCATGGTCGAGAACGATCCGTTGACCACACAGCGCGATGCCGTTCGCGACGTCGCAGGTGAATTGGTGGGTGCGGGTTTCGCCGACCCGGTCGAGATCGGGCGTGGCGGTTACGGAGCGGTGTACCGCTGTCGGCAACCGGCTCTCGACCGCGACGTCGCGGTGAAGGTGCTGACGGATCACCTCGACAAGGAGAACCTCGAGCGATTCGTTCGCGAGCAGCGCGCCATGGGCCGTCTCTCCGGTCACCCGAACATCGTCAACATCCTCGAGGTGGGTTCGACGCCCGAGGGCTTTCCGTTCATCGTGATGCAATATCACCCCCACGCGTCGCTCGACGTGCGCATTCGCAAGGACGGCCCTCTCGGGTGGCGCGAGATCCTGCGCATGGGGATCAAGGTGGCCGGCGCCCTCGAGACCGCGCACCGTGCGGGCACACTGCATCGCGACATCAAACCGGGGAACATCCTCATCACCGAGTACGGCGAACCCCAGCTGACAGACTTCGGGATCGCACGCATCAGCGGGGGCTTCGAGACCGATGCCGACCTGGTCACCGGGTCGCCGGCCTTCACCGCACCCGAGCTGCTCGCGGGCGCCGCTCCCTCGGTGACCTCTGACGTCTACGGGCTCGGCGCGACCCTGTTCTGCGCACTGACCGGGCATGCCGCCTTCGAGCGACGCAGCGGAGAGCAGGTCGTCGCGCACTTCCTCCGAGTGGCGAGCGAGGGGGTCCCGGACCTCGCGGCCGCCGGGTTTCCCGCAGAGGTGTCCGGTTGTATCGAACACGCGATGGCGCGCGAACCCGAAGACCGCCCCGACTCCGCACTGGCGCTCGGTGAGGAACTGCGGAACGCGCAGAGAATGCTCGGGGTTCCGCTCGACGAGATGGCGCTGCCCGCAGGGGCCATGGGGCCCGCGACGCCGACCACTCCGCAGCGGCGACGCACGACGATGAATCTGCCCATGCCGTCGACGAAGTTCCGGGCGCCCGTTCGGCCGCGGGCACAGGTCGCCAGGTCTCGGCTGCTGGAAACCCTGCGAGACGGCAAGTTGCGACGACTCACGCTCATCCACGCACCCACCGGCTACGGGAAGACCACGGTCGCTGCGCAGTGGGCCGAGAAGCTCGCGGAGGACGGCGTACCGGTGGCCTGGCTGACGGTCGACGACAGCGACGACGGCCTGGCGAGGTTCCTCGCCGACCTCATCGAGGCGCTCGGCCGGGCGGACCCGGACACGGTCGGGGATCTCGCGGCGGTGGTCGAAGAACACGGCGACCGCGCCGACGAGTACGTGCTGACGTCTCTGATCAACGATGTCCACGCGCGAGGACGGCGGATCGCGCTCGTCATCGACGACTGGCATCGGGTCACGGACGCGGCGGTCATCGGAGCAATGGACTATCTGCTCGAGCACGGATGTCACCACCTGCAGGTGATCGTGACCAGCCGGACCCGGGCCGGCCTTCCGGTGAGTCGCCTGCAAGTGCACGACGAGATCATCGAGATCGACATGTCGGCACTGTGTTTCGATGCCGACGAGGCCGAGCGATTCCTTCGTGACGTCGCCGGGCTGGACCTTCGCGCCGATCAGGTCGCCGAACTGTGGTCGTCCACCGACGGATGGGTGGCCGCACTCCAGCTGGCGTGTGTCTCCCTGCGCAGATCCGGCGAGCCGTCCGAGCTGATCGGTGACATCTCCGGACGGCATCATGCGATCGGTGACTTCCTGGCCGAGAACGTTCTCGGGGTCCTGGAACCGGAGATTCTGCAATTCCTCCTGAAAGTGTCGTTGCCGGAACGGATCTGCGCCGACCTCGCGACGACCCTGAGTGGCGAGCCCCGAGGGCAGGCCGTGCTCGAGGAGGTGGAGGTCCGAGACCTCTTCCTCACCCGGGTGGACCAAGCCGGTGAGTGGTTCCGGTTCCACTCGCTCTTCGTCGAATTCCTCCGTCGGAGGCTCGAACGCGATGAGCCGCAACTGATCACACCGCTTCATCGCAAGGCCTCGGAGTGGTTCGCCCGGCACGGCATGCTCACCGAGGCCGTTGACCACGCGCTCGCCGCCGGTGATGCCGATCGCGCCGTCGAACTGGTCGAGACCGACGGCCGGTCGCTCATCGAGCATTCACGGATGACCACCCTGCTCACACTGATCGAGAAGCTGCCGCCGGTGACGGTCGCGGCCAATCCGATCCTGCAACTGCAGCTCGCCTGGGCGAACCTCCTCCTGCACCGGGCCGCGCTGGCGGAGTCGTCTCTCGAACGGGTCCGGATAGCCCTCGAACGATTGCCGCGATCGGATGCGGCCGCGGGGATTCGCCGCGAAGCGGATATCGCCGACGCGTGCGTACGTGCCATCTCCGACCGTCTGGACGGGCTCGACGAACACGTGGCGAGCCTCGCCGAGGACCTGGAGGGATTGTCCCCGTTCCTCGTGTCGGCCATCCACAATGTCGGAACTCTCGGCGCCACCATGCGATTCGACTTCGATGAAGCCCATCGCTGGCAACAACGTGCGATCCCGGCGCATCAACGCAACACCGGTCCGTACGCGGTGATGTACGGCTACGGGCTCGACGGGCTCGCCTTCTTCGAGCAGCTCGACCTCGACCGCGCCGAAGCGTGTTTTCGTACCGGACTCCGGCTGTCACGAGAACGCGGTTCTCCGACACAGTCGCAGGGCGCCCGGCTCGCGTGCGCTCTACTCGCCGAGATCCTCTACGAACGCGGCCAACTGGAGGAAACCGAGCGTCTGCTGGACGAGAGCTTTCTGATCGGGGCGGCCGAGGGGGTCGTCGACATGATCGAGGCGCGCCACCTCGTTGGAGCGCGAGTGGCTTTGTGCCGCGGCGATCAGGACACCGCGGCGCGGTATCTGGATGAAGCCGTGCACGTGGCCCAGCGTCTGGGCACCCCACGACTCCGTGCCCTCGCCGAGAACGAGCAGGTGACGCGGCGCCTCCCGACCCGGTTGCCCATCGTGCCCCGCGTCGATCCCGGCGCGGATGTGCCGCGTCAGGGCATCGCCGCGATCGTCGCGCAACTCGACGCCGAGACCGCGATCCGATTGTCGCTGGACTCCGACGACGACCCGGGCGCGGCGGACGCCGCGTGCGGGCGGGCGCAACGGTGGGTGGACGCTCTGACCGGGACCGGACGGCGGCGAGCTCTGCTGCGTGCGCAACGACTGCTCGCCGTGTGCCTCGGGGCTGCGGGACGGTTCGACGAGGCGTATGACCTCACCGTGACGGTGCTGGAGCAGTGCGCCGCGGCCGGGCTGGTGCGATATCCGTTGGACGGCGGCGATGAGTTCCGGCGGCTCGTCGAACACGTCGCCTCCGGTGTCCGCGCAGGTGAGCGTGCAGTGGCGGGGTCGGTGTCCCCTGACTTCCTCGACCGTGTGATCGGCGACGAGACGTAGGGCCGACGACCCATGGGGAATACCGGGACCGCCGGATCGACTTGAACCTGAACGTGGCCGCGGCCGGGCGCCCGATGTCGGGCGTCCCGAACAGGTCGTAGCGGAGACCTGCGCGACCGACGTCTCCAGACCCCTACGAGAGGACAAGTGCTCATGACAGTCCCCACCATCACCCTCAACAACGGAGTCACCATCCCGCAGTTGGGTTTCGGAGTCTTTCAGATTCCGCCGGAGGACACGCGCGAGGCAACTCTGACGGCGTTCGAGGTCGGTTACCGGCACATCGACACCGCTGAGATGTACGGGAACGAGAAGGGCGTCGGTGAGGCGGTCCGCGATTCCGGCATTCCTCGTGACGACATCTTCATCACCAGCAAACTGAACAACGGCTTCCACGATCACGACGCCGCGCTGAAGGCGCTGGACGGCACGTTGGCCGACCTCGGCGTCGAACAGATCGACCTGTTCCTGATCCACTGGCCGCTGCCCGAGGTGGGCGACTACGTCCAGACCTGGAAGGCCCTCGAGAAGGCCTATGCCGACGGCAAGGCGCGCGCAATCGGCGTGTCGAACTTCCAGCAGGCTCATCTGCAGCGTCTCTTCGACGAGGCCGACGTCGTGCCCGCGGTGAACCAGATCGAGGTGCATCCGTACCTCTCGCAGAACCCGTTGCGTGCGTTCAACTCCGAGCACAAGATCGCCACCGAGGCGTGGTCGCCGATCGCGCAGGGCAAGGTGACCGACGACGCGGTCATCGCCGAGATCGCCAAGGCCAAGGGCCGGTCGCCGGCGCAGGTCACCCTGCGGTGGCACATCCAGCGCGGTGACATCGTCTTCCCGAAGTCGGTCACCCGCAAGCGCGTCGAGGAGAACTTCGCCCTGTTCGACTTCGAACTCTCCGACGCCGAGGTCGCCCAGATCGACCGCCTGAACAACGACGAACGCATCGGCCCCGACCCCGACACGTTCAACTACGTTCCGGAGTGACCTGACGCTCCGTCGACCGTGCACCGTTTGTCGTCGGGTGGCATGTCCTGCTCCCTGAGGAGGCTCCCTGAGGAGCGAGCTTGCGAGCGTCACGAAGGGTCCGTCGGCTCGGTCACCGGACCCTTCGTGACGCGCCCTCCGCAATCTCCGGGCGCTCCTCAGGGAGCAGAGCGGGGCGGGTGGGGGCGTTGCTTTCGCGCTACGGCCTGGTCAGCGAGGCGCGTAACTGGCTGAAGCGGAACAGTGCGGGTTCACCGACGACGTCGGTGTAGCGATCGACGACGGCATCGACGAAGTCATCGACCGCGCCGTCCGGCAACCGGCTCGTCCAGTCCGACGCCCCGACCGCGAACCAGGCGCGGAAGTCGTCGACCGAGTCGAACCGCCAGTTCAGGTCTTTCACCGTCAGGTCGTCGACGATGAAGTCGGCGTCGGTGGCCAGTTCCCCGAACCGAGGTGGCTCCACATGGACGTACGGCGCGTCGAAGCCGTCGAAGTGGCGCTGCCACTCCGGTTGCGCCGCGACTTCCATGGCGACGTCTTCGATGCTGGGTCGGTCCGTCGCGCAGACCATCTGCAGCACGGCCCGACCGCCGTCGACGAGGCTTCGGGCGATTCCGCGTAGCGCGGCGCCCTGGTCGTGGACCCAGTGGAGGGCGTTGAACGACACCGCGATGTCGAAGTCGTCGTCGAACGGCAGGGCGAGGACGTCGTCGACGTGGAACTGGACTCGCAGGTTGTCGGCCGGCACACGGTCCAGCGCGCGTTCGATCATCCGCCGCGAAGCGTCGACGCCCACAACAGTTCCCGACGGAAGCCGATCGGCCAGCAGCATCGTGATGAAGCCGTCGCCGCATCCGACATCCAGGAGTCGCTCGGTGCCGGCGAGTTCCAGATCCCCGATCGAGTCCTCGGCGACCATGCGCTGCAACGCGCTCACGTCCGCGTAACGCTCGCCGTCCCAATCGACCATCGCGCACTCCTCGGTTGTCCGACCTGCGGGTCATTGTCCCCGGTGCGACCGCTCGGCGCGCGACTTCGGCGTATCAGCCGGACGACCCGTGCGCGTGCGCGACCATCCGCGCGGCCTCGCGGTATCGGGCGTACACCTCGGGAGTGGGTGGTCCGGTGAGCGTGTGGGTCGGAGACTCCCACACGGGGAGTTCGCCGGTCAGCGCCCAGGTTGCTTGACGCGCCGCACCGAGCGCCACGTGTTCGCCGTCGGCGGGTACGACGACCTCGCCGCCGAACAGGCCCGGCGCGATCTCGCGGACCGCTGCCGATTTCGCGCCACCCCCGGTGAGCAACACCCGATCGACCCCGACGCCCTGCCCCTCGATCTGCTCGCGGCAGAAGACCAGCGACGAGACGAGACCTTCGACGGCGGCTCGCGCGATCGAGGCCGGCGTGAAATTGGCGGAGGTCAGGCCCGCCAGTGTGCCGGTCGCCTGGGGAAGGTTCGGCGACCGTTCGCCGGCGAGGTACGGCACCATCGTGACGCCACCCGCGCCCGGCTCGGCCGACATCGCCAACCGCGCGAACTCGGCCAGGTCCACGCCGAGCATCGTCGCGGTCGCCGACAGCACCGGGGCGCCGTTGAGCGTGCAGACCAGCGGCAGGTGACGCCCCGTCGCGTCGGCGAACCCGGCCACCAGACCTGACGGGTCATCCGGCGCCACGTCGCCGACCGCACTGACCACGCCCGACGTCCCGAGGGACACGACCGCATCTCCGGGCCCGGCATGCAATCCCAGTGCGGCCGAGGCGTTGTCACCGGCCCCCGCGCCCACGACGGTCCCCGACGGGGTGGTCCCGGCTCGCTCTGCGGGGCCGAGTACGCGGGGGAGCAGTGGCCGTCGACCTCGAAACGCCCTCTCCAGCAGATCGACTCGGTACTCATCGCGCGCCGCGCTGAAGTAACCCGTTCCCGAGGCGTCGCTTCGGTCGGTGGTCAGTTGACCGATGTCGGTGCTCCCGCGCAGGCGCCAGGTGAGCCAGTCATGGGGTAGGCAGACCGCCGCGGTGGCGTCGGCGTGCTCGGGCTCGTGGTCTGCCAGCCAGCGGAGCTTGGTCGCGGTGATCGATGCCACCGGTACCACACCGACCGAGCGTGCCCAGGATTGCGGGCCGCCCAGTTCGGCGACGAGGGCGGTCGCGCTCGGTGCGGAGCGGGTGTCGTTCCACAGCAACGCGTCTCGGACGACGCGCCCCGCCTCGTCCAGGCACACCATGCCGTGCTGCTGGCCCGCGACCGAGACCGCCGCGACGTCCTCGAGCCCGCCGGCCTCGCTCGCCGCCGAACACAGTGCGTCCCACCAGTGATCCGGGTGCACCTCGGTCCCGGGAGGATGTGGTGCCTGCCCGGCGCGCACCACCCGTCCGGTGGCGGCATCGCACACGACGACCTTGCACGACTGCGTCGACGAATCGATCCCGGCGACCAGCGTCGTCATGCGAGCAGACCGACGAGCGTGGCACGAGCGCCCCTGCTGCGCAACGACTCCAGCGCGGACAGGTACGGCTCCGTGAACAACGGTTTCTCCGCGAGAGCGCCGAACAGTTCGGGATCGGCGACGAAAGCGAGGGGATCGGTCCGTGAGCGCTGCGCGCGCGGAACGAGATCGGCCGCGAGGGGATCGACGACGTCGATCGGGTCGCCTGCCTCGTCGACGCCCTCGGCGTACCGGGTCCAGCTCGCCACGACCGCGGCGGCCAGGTCGCTTCGCTGATCCTGCTCGAGGCGCTCGCGGATGACCGGCACCAGCCACTTCGGGATGCGGTCGGACGAGTCCTGGCAGAGGCGGGCGATGGTGTCGGCAATCGCGGGGTTGGCGAATCGTTCGAGCAGGGTGTCGATGTAGGTGTCGACGTCCACGCCGGGGAGGGGGCGGAGCGTGGTCGCTCCCTCTTCGGTCATGTAGCGACGCAGCAGAGTACGGATGTCGGGGTCGGATGCGGCGTCGTGGACGTAGCGGTACCCGAGCAGATAACCGAAGTAGCACAGCGCCTGGTGGCCGGCGTTGAGCAGTCGCAGTTTCATCAGCTCGTAGGGGGTCACGTCGTCGACGACCTGGACCCCCACCTTCTCCAGCGCCGGACGTCCCATCGCGAAGTCGTCCTCGAGGACCCATTGGGTGAACGGTTCGGCGACGACCGGCCAGTTGTCGACGATGCCGGTGCGATCCTCGACCTCGTCGGCCAGGTCGGGCGGCGTCGCCGGGGTGATCCGATCGACCATCGAGTTCGGGAAGCGCGTGTTGTCCTCGATCCACCCCGCGAGTTCCGGGTCGCGCAACCGGGCGTAGGCGAGAAAGGTCGAACGGGCCATGTGGCCGTTGCCCTCGATGTTGTCGCAGGACATCACCGTGAACGACGGTGTCCCGCGTTCGCGGCGTCGAGCCAGAGCTTCGGTCACCAGTCCGAACACGGTGCGTGGCGGCGCACTCGCCTCGAGGTCGGCGACGATGTCCGGGTTCGTGGCGTCGAACTCGCCGGTCGACGGTGAGAAGTTGTAGCCGCCCTCGGTGACGGTCAATGAGACGATCCGCGTCGCCGGGTCACTCAACCGGTCGATCACCTTCTCGGGATCGTCCGGTGCGTACAGATAGTCGACGATCGAGCCGACGACCGAGGTCTCCACGGCGCCGTCGGGATGCTTGAGGGTGAGGGTGAACAGTCCGTCCTGTGGGACGAGGGCGTCCCGCATTGCGGCGTCGGCGGTGCGGACACCGACCCCGCAGATGCCCCAGTCGTTCGCCGACGGGTCGGCGGCGAGAAGGCGGTCGAGGTACATCGCCTGGTGCGCGCGATGAAAGGCGCCGACACCGAAGTGGACGATCCCCGGGGTCACCGCCGCGCGATCGAACGCGGGCGTGTCGACGCCACCGAGCCGCGGCAACGTCTCGTCGGTCAGCGATGTGCTCATCGGCGGGTTCCCTCCGGCCGGGTCGTGACGGTCTCGGCGTCGTCGTCCGAGTTCGGTTCGTAGCGCGAGATGGCCGGGTAGACCACCGCTTTGATGTTCCCGGGAACGCGATCGGCGTTGAGCGCGTCCGTCAGTTCGTCGAGGCCGAACCGCGCGGTCACCATGGCATCGAGATCCACTGCTCCCGTCCGGGCCAGGGCCAGTGCGGTCGGCCACGTGTTGGCGTAGCGGAACACCCCGGTCACGACCAATTCGCGATTCTGGATGAGCGAGATCGGGAGTTCCATGGTGTCGGCGCCCATGCCGACCAGGATCACACGTCCGCCGGGACGAACCCGCGACAGGCCTTCCCGGACCGCGCCGGCGACTCCGCTCGCGTCGACGAACGCATCCACCCGTTCGATCTCCGTGCCGGGTGTGATCACCGTCGTCGCGCCGAAATCCCGTGCGCGCAGACGGCGTTGCTCGTCCGGCTCGCTCACGACGATGCGCGCGAGACCGGACGCCCGCGCGACCTGGGCGACCATCAGGCCGATCGGTCCGGCGCCGGCGATCAGCACGGAGCCGCCAGCTGCGACCTCGGCCTTGCGCATGGCGGCGATGCCCACCGAGAGGGGCTCGAAGAGGGCGGCCGCCTCGTCCGAGACCTCAGGAGGTACCGGATGAGCGAAATCGGCTCCGATGGTGACGAATTCGGCGAAAGCGCCGTCGACCGGGGGTGTCGCGTAGAACCGCATCCGCGGGCACAGGTGATAGTCACCGCGTTTGCTCTCCGGCGTGGTCGGGTCGGGACGTTGCGGCTCGATCGAGACCCGCTCGCCGATCCGAGCCCGGTCGACGCCGTTCCCGACGGCGACGATCACTCCGGCGGCTTCGTGGCCGAGGACGAGCGGATCGCGGACCACGTACTCACCGATCCGTCCGTGGCGGAGGTAGTGGGTGTCCGAGCCGCATACGCCCACTGCGCGAACGGCCACCGTGACGTCGCCGGCTCCGGGTTCGGGTGACCGGCGACGTTCGGTGGTCACCGTCAGGTCGGGATGCAGTACGCCGGCGCGCATGTCGTCCGGTATGCGCAATAAGCGGCAATCGACTGTTGCGTGGGTCACACCCAGATGCTAGCTTATTGAGCACATTGACCGCCAGTGAGCAGATGCTCACCACCACGGCTCGGTGGTGACGGCGAATGGACGTGAAGGGGCACCCTCGGATGGCACCTCGAAAGTCGGCGATCGGCGCGGAGGGGGAGACCCCTGCCGTGCCGCGTGTGGCCACGCCGCGCGGCGGTGGCGACTCCGGCCAGGACCTGCGTCTCCTCGTCCGCGCCGCGACCATGTACCACCTCGAGGGCCTGACCCAGGCCGAGATCGCGGGCCGTCTCGGTGTCTCGCGCCCAACCGCCGGGCGGCTCGTCGCCCGTGCCCGGGCGCAGGGTCTCGTGCAGGTGTCGGTATCGGCCCCGGCGCACCTGTCGGCATCCATCCACACCGATCTGGAACGCGCGGTCGAGGAGACCCTGGGGCTCGACGAGGTCCTCGTCATCGACGAGGTCGCCGACGGCACCACCACCGGCAACGCCGCGCTCGGTCGAGCGGGGGCGTCGGTGCTGACCCGACGGATACAGCCGACGGACACCTTCGGATTCACCTGGGGGCCCGAACAAGTGGCCGTCGCCGACGCCATGGCTGCGTCCGCCTCGTGTCAGCGGGTCGTGCAGATGGACGGCTCGATGACCTCCGTCGAGTACCACACCGGCGTCGACCACGCGCTCTCGCGATTCTCCGAACGGCTCCATGCCCGACCGCTGCGGCTGGTCGCACCGCTCTACGTCGACCCGGAGACGGTCACAGCCGTGAACCGTGATTCGATCCTCTCGCAGGCACTCTCGGCGGCGCGCGGTGCGCAGGTGATGTTGTTCGGTGTCGGCTCGGTGTCGACCTCGACAACTCTGTTCGAGGGCTCGTTCATCGACGCGGTCGTCCTCGACGAACTGCTCGACCTCGGCGCGGTCGGGGAGATCGGCGGACGCTTCTACGACGCGAACGGCGGCGCCGTCCCCTCCAGCCTCGTCGACCGGACCGTCTCGGTGTCACTCGACGCGGTCCGTGCCTGCCCGACCTCGATCCTCGTGTCCGGTGGGACACACCGTCGCGAATCCATCCTCGGCGCGCTGCGTGGTGGTTACGCCACCATTCTCGTCACCGATGTGGAGACCGCCGAATGGCTTGTGATGCAAGAGAAAGGCGAACAATGACGTTCTCCCGACAGCGAGTGCGATGGGCGCTGGGTGCGATGATCGCGACCGTGGCGCTGGTGCTCACCGGCTGCTCCGGCGCGGGTTCACTCACCGGCGGCGGAGGTCGCGAGATCACCGTCGCGATGGTCTCCAACTCGCAGATGCAGGACGCGGTGAAGCTGTCCACACAGTTCGAGGAGCAGAATCCCGGCGTCACGGTGCGGTTCGTGACCCTCTCCGAGAACGAGGCGCGCGCCAAGATCACCGCATCGGTGGCCACCGGCGGCGGTGAATTCGACGTCGTGATGATCAGCAACTACGAGACCCCGATGTGGGGCGAGTACGGCTGGCTCGTGAACCTGACCCCGTACATGGACGCCGATCCCGACTACGACGCCGACGACTTCATCCCGACGCTGAAGACGGCTCTGTCCCACGACGGTTCGATGTACTCGGCGCCGTTCTACGGCGAGTCGTCATTCCTGATGTACAACAAGAAGCTGTTCGCCGAGGCCGGGGTGTCATTGCCGCCTCAGCCGACGTGGCCCCAGGTCGCCGAAGCGGCGGCGAAACTCGACAACGAGCGTACGGCGGGGATCTGCCTGCGCGGCAAGCCCGGCTGGGGCGAGGTGCTCGCCCCGCTGAACACCGTGATCAACGCGTTCGGCGGACGCTGGTACGACGAGGACTGGAATGCGCAGCTGGACAGTCCCGAGGTGGCCGCAGCGGTGAAGTTCTACGTCGACACGGTCCGGAACCACGGTGAGGCCGGCGCGGCATCGTCCGGGTTCCAGGAATGTGGAAACCTGTTGTCGCAGGGCCAGGTTGCGATGTGGTACGACGCGACGTCCGCGGTGTCGGTGCTGGAGAGCCCGGACACCTCGTCGATCGCGGGTGACGTCGGCTACCTGCCCGCCCCGAGTATGGCCAAGGGCGACAACGGCTGGCTCTACACCTGGTCACTGGGCATCCCCACCAGCAGCAAGCACCAGGACGAGGCGTGGAAGTTCATCCGGTGGATGACCAGCAAGAGCTACATCGAGTACGTCTCGGAGACCCTGGGGCCCAGTCACGTACCGCCGGGCAGCCGCCTGTCCACGTACGAGCTGCCGGCCTACAAGGAACTCGCCGCCCCGTTCGCCGAGCAGACGCTGAGCGCGATGCGTGCGGCGAACCAGCTGAAGCCGACCCTGGAGCCGGTGCCCTACACCGGAGTCCAGTTCCTCGCCATCCCCGAGTTCCAGGATCTCGGAACCCGGGTGAGCCAGCAGATCTCGGCAGCGATCGCCGGCCAGATCAGCGTCGACGACGCGCTCGCGCAGGCGCAGGAGTACGCCCAGGTCGTCGGCAAGTCCTACCAGAGGGAGCAGTGATCATGGCCACCGCAGTCTCCACTCCGCCACCCGACACCGCGTCGAAGGCGCCGCTGAAGTCCTCGCGCGATCACGTCACGCGTGCCGAGGGATGGCGCCGACGTGGTCCGCTTCTCCCCGCCCTGATCTTCCTGATCGTGGTCACCCAGATCCCCTTCGTGTTCACGCTGTACTACTCCACGCAGTCGTGGAACCTGGTGCGCCCGGACTCGCGAGCATTCGTCGGCCTCGACAACTACGTCGCGGTCTTCGGCGACAGCCAGTTCTGGCGGGTGACCGTGAACACGATCCTGTTGATCGTCGGCACCGTACTGATCTCGGTGCTCCTGGGCCTGCTCTTCGCGCTGCTGCTCGACCGGAAGTTCCTCGGCCGCGGGGTGGTCCGCACGTTGCTGATCACTCCGTTCCTCGTCACCCCGGTGGCGGCCGCGCTGCTGTGGAAGACCAGCCTGCTGTCGCCGACCAACGGTCTCGTCAACTGGGCCCTGAGTCCGTTCGGCATCGAGACCGACTGGCTGTCGGAGTTCCCGCTGATGAGCGTGATGGCCGAACTGGTCTGGCAGTGGACGCCTTTCATGATGCTGCTGATCCTCGCGGGTCTGCAGTCGATGCCCCGTGACATCCAAGAGGCGGCGCGCGTCGACGGCGCCACCAGCTTCCGGCTCTTCCGGGAACTGACGCTGCCGCACCTGCGTCGCTTCATCGAACTCGGTGCGGTGCTCGGCGCGATCTACCTGGTCAACACCTTCGACGCGGTGTACATGATGACCTCCGGCGGCCCGGGAGTATCCAGTTCGAATCTGTCGTACTACATCTACCAGCGCGCGTTCCTCGGCTTCGACATCGGCCAGGCTGCGGCGATGGGCGTGGTCACCGTGATCGGCACGATCGTCGTCGCCACGCTCGCTCTACGCCTGATCTTCAAATCATTCACCGGGACAGAGGAGCCGGCCTGATGACCACCGACATCCGCTCCGACCGTACGTCGGCCGGGCAACCAGACGGGAAGCCCGGCACCGAGATCCGACGTCGTCGACAACCACGTCAAGCGGCGCTGACCGCGGTGACCTGGATCCTCGCGATCGGCTTCTTCTTCCCGGTGCTGTGGATGGTGCTGACCGCGTTCAAGCAGGAGAGCGACGCGGCGACGAACCCGCCGACCTTCTTCTTCGAGCCGACACTGCAGCAGTTCCGGGACGTCTTCGACGCGGGAATCGGTACACCCCTGCTGAACTCGGTGTTCGCGACCATCGTCTCGACGATCCTGGTGCTGTTGCTCGGCGTGCCCGCGGCGTTCGCACTGTCACTCCGGCCGGTACGCAAGACCAAGGACGCGCTGTTCTTCTTCATCAGCACCAAGATGCTGCCGATCGTCGCCGCGATCATCCCCCTCTACGTGATCGTCGGCGAGATCGGGATGCTCGACAACATCTGGACCCTCATCATCCTGTACACGGCCATGAACCTCCCGATCGCCGTGTGGATGATGCGCTCGTTCTTCCTCGAGGTGCCCGGGGAACTGCTCGAGGCCGCCAGCATCGACGGCGCGAGTCTCTGGACCTCGGTGCGCGAGGTGATCCTCCCGCTGATCTCGCCGGGAATTGCAGCGACAGCACTGATCTGCGTGATCTTCTCCTGGAACGAGTTCTTCTTCGCCGTCAACATGACCGCGGTCAACGCGCAGACGATGCCGGTGTTCCTGACCGGCTTCATGTCCGGTCAGGGCCTGTACTGGGCGCAGCTGTCCGCGGCTTCCGTGCTCGCCGCGCTCCCGGTCGTCATCTGCGGCTGGATCGCCCAGAACAAGCTCGTCCGCGGTCTCTCGTTCGGCGCGATCAAGTGACAGCTCAGTTCGGTATCGCGCCATCGGTCCCAGCGCGGCGCAATCAAGTGACCCGTCCCCTCTGACACGCACTCGCACAACACCTTTGTAGAAACCGGAGAACATCATGGCTTCCATCACCTACGACAAGGCCTGCTGCGTCTACCCCGGCGCGGACAAGCTCGCCGTCGACTCGCTGGACCTGGACATCGCCGACGGCGAGTTCGTGGTCCTCGTCGGGCCATCCGGGTCCGGAAAGTCGACGGCGCTGCGGATGCTCGCCGGTCTCGAGGAGATCGATTCCGGCCAGATCCGGATCGGCGGGGACAACATGGTCGGCGTCGCCCCGAAGGACCGGGACATCGCGATGGTCTTCCAGAACTACGCGCTGTACCCGAACAAGACCGTCGGCGAGAACATGGGCTTCGCGCTCAAGATGCGCGGTGTGCCGGCCGAGGAGCGCAAGCGCAAGGTCGCCGAGGCGGCCCGATTGCTGGATCTGACCGACTTCCTGGATCGCAAGCCCGCCAAACTCTCTGGCGGACAACGGCAGCGCGTCGCCATGGGCCGCGCCATCGTTCGCGAACCCCAGGTCTTCTGCATGGACGAGCCGCTGTCGAACCTCGACGCCAAACTCCGTGTCCAGACCCGCACCCAGATCGCAGCCCTGCAGCGGCGCCTGGGCACCACGACGGTTTATGTCACACACGACCAGGTCGAGGCGATGACGATGGGCGACCGCGTTGCGGTGCTCAAGAACGGTGTCCTGCAGCAGTTCTCCACGCCGACGGAACTCTACGACCGACCGGTGAACTCGTTCGTGGCGGGGTTCATCGGATCTCCGGGCATGAACCTCTTCGTCGCACCGGTCGTCGACGGCGTGATCACCGTGTCGGGTGCTGCCGTGGACATCGACGCCGAAGCGCAGGCGGCCCTGCGTCGTTCCGGGCTCGACTCGGTCGTCGTGGGCATCCGTCCGGAGCACCTCACGCTGTCGGACAACGGCACCGGCCTCAACGCCGATGTCGCTCTCCTGGAGGAGCTCGGCAGCGAGAGCTACATCTACGCCAACCTCGCCGACGACTCGGTGCGCAACCTCGACGGCGACCCGATGGTGATGGTCGCGCGGTCGGCCGAGCGGGCACCCGCCAAGCGGGGCGAGGGCATCCGCCTGCGCCAGTCCGACAGCGCGGTGCACCTGTTCGACCCATCCAGTGGCGACCGCCTCAACTGACAGAAGGCTCGAAGCCACCCCGGTGAACCCGCCGAATCTCCCGGAGGGCACTCTCGGAGACTGTGACCATCTGGGAACTGGCCGCCGTGCTCGTCGCCGGCGTCGGGGCGGGAGCCATCAACGCCCTCGTCGGAAGCGGGACGCTCATCACGTTTCCGACGCTGGTCGCTTTCGGGGTTCCGCCGGTGACCGCGACCATGTCCAATGCGATCGGTCTGGTGGCCGGCGGGGTGTCGGGTACGTGGGGTTATCGGCGTGAACTCGAGGGGCAGTGGACGCGTCTCCGCTGGCAGATGCCGGCGTCGTTCACCGGCGCGATCATCGGCTGCTGGCTCCTGCTCCACCTGCCCGAGACGGTGTTCGAGACGGTCGTCCCGGTCCTGCTCGTCGCCGCGCTGATTCTCGTCGTCGCGCAGCCCTACATCCAGAAATGGGTGGGTGGTCGCTCCACTCACGGCGGTGATCTCACACCCCCGCATCTCGGTCCCGTGCGGATCGCCGCGATGACCGTCGGGACATTCGCCGTCGGCGTCTACGGCGGGTACTTCACCGCTGCGCAGGGCATCCTCCTGATGGGCGTCCTCGGGGTGATCGTGCCCGATCACCTCCAACGGATGAACGCCGCGAAGAACCTGCTGAGCCTGGTCGTCAACGTTGTCGCCGCCGTCACGTACACGCTTGTGGCGTTCGACCGGATCGACTGGTGGGCGGCAGCGGCCATCGCGATCGGCTCGTTGGCTGGTGGCTTCCTGGGCGCCAGATACGGACGTCGGCTCTCACCCCGCGCGCTTCGCGGGGTTATCGTCGTCGTCGGACTGATAGGCCTCTGGCGCCTGCTCGCGTGATCAGGCGCCCAGTCGACGGACAACGACGCCCAGTCGACGGAAGACGACGCACGGTCGACGGGTGCGGGGGTCAGTGCGCGGGGGCGGCGTCTTTCTTCCGGCGCGGGATGACGTGCAGGATCGCCACGATCACCGCACCGACGACGAGGCCGACGACGGCGGACAACACGGTGCCCGCCGTCCACGAGAGGACGGAGCCGAACCCGCCGTGGACAAGTTCGCCGAACCAGTGCTCGACGTCGTGGAGGCGGTCCGCCGGCCAGTGGAAACCGGCTTCGCCGACGTTGACGATCAGGATGTGACCGCCCACCCAGAGCATCGCCGCGATGCCGACGACCGTCAGCGTCGACATGATCGTGGGCATGGCGCGGACGAGACCACGACCGGTCTTCTGGAGCAGGGGTGACTCGCGCTGCGCCAGTGCCAGACCGACGTCGTCCATCTTCACGATGATCGCCACGACGCCGTAGACGAGCGCCGTGATCAGGACGGCGACGACCACGAGGACGGCCAGGCGTGTCCAGAAGGGTTCGGACTCGACCGACGACAGCGAGATGACCATGATCTCCGCGGACAGGATCAGATCGGTGCGGATCGCGCCGCTGACCATCGTCTTCTCGAACTCGGGCCCGGCTTCACCGGCGGTCTGCTCCTCGGCGTGGTGGCCGCCGCCGATGGCCTCCCATACCTTCTCGGCGCCCTCGAAGCACAGGAAGAGGCCGCCGGCGATCAGCAGGTAGGGAAGGGCGCCGGGGAGGAACTGACTCAGGATCATCGCGACCGGCAGGATGATGAGCAGCTTGTTGCGGATCGATCCGATGGCGATCTTCCGCACGATCGGAAGCTCCCGGTCGGGGGTGAAACCGTGGACGTAACGGGGCGTGACGGCAGTGTCGTCGACCACCACGCCCGCCGCCTTGACGCTGGCCTTGCCGGCCGCCGCACCGATGTCGTCCAGGGACGCCGCGGCGGCCCGGGTGAGGGTCACGATGTCGTCGAGCAAGGCGACGAGACCACTGGCCACGGGAACCTCCGGGGTTCGAGGGGATCGAGTTCTCGAACAGTATGCCCACACGGACGCGGACCACACGCTTGGTGGCGGCCCGCGTCCGTTTCGTCGGATTCGCCCCTCAGGTACCGGATGGCGCCGTTCGGGTCAGGAACGGGCGGGGGCAGCCACTGCGTCGCCGGTGGCGTCGGTGGCGTCCCCGAGGGCCCGTGCCTTCCGCCGGATCGTCATCAGCGTCAGCAGTCCGATCGCGCTGGCGCCGATGAGGAAGTAGGCGGGCGCGAGTGAGTTGCCCGTGCGGTCGATCAGCCACGTGGCGATGTACGCGGCGGTGCCGCCGGCCAGGACCGTCGAGAGGTTGAAGCCGAGCGCCACGCCGGTCAGACGGACCTTCGTGTCGAACAAGGACGGGAACAGCGGTGCGGTGGCGACCTGGATCAGCGGGGTGCACAGCGCGAACACCGCGAAGGCGAGGGCCGCGACCGCGAGGCCGTGGCCGGTCATCAGGGCCATCGCGGGGTAGGCGAGAGTGGCCGCGGTCAGCAGGCCGGCGATGAGGACGGGTCGACTTCCGAAGCGGTCCACCAGGAGTCCCGCGATCGGCATACACGACGCGACGAACACGATGACGCCGGCGGCGGTCCAGGTGACCGCGGTCTGGCTGTAACCGCCCTCACGCACGAGATGGATGCCGATGTAGGTGAGCACCATGTACCCGGTGGCGTTCTGTGCGATGCCGAGACCGAGGACCTGCAGGACCTGGATCGGCTGGCTGCGCAACAGTTCTCGCAGCGGTGCCTTCGGGAGTTCGCGGCGCTCGGCGGTCTTGGTGAACTCCGGCGAGTCCTCGATGCGGGTTCGGAGCCACAGGCAGAGCAGCAGCAGCGGAAGTCCGGCGACGAACGGGACCCGCCAGCCCCAGCTGTCCATCTGTGCCTCGGAGGTCAGGGCGGACGTCGTCGCCACGACGATCGCGGCGAGCGCGAAGCCGCTGTTCGATCCCAGCGCGACGATCGATCCGCCCAGGCCACGGCGCTTCGGCCCGACGACCTCGTAGACGTAGGTGAGCGCACCACCGAGCTCGCCGCCGGCGGAGAAGCCCTGGAGCAGCCGGGCGATGACCAGCAGGATCGGCGCGAGGACCCCGACCGCGGCGTACGTCGGCAGCAGGGCCATCAGCGTGGTGCCCACACCCATCAGGATGACCGACACCAGCAGCGCGCGTTTGCGGCCGAAGCGGTCGCCGAGGCGGCCGAAGAAGATGCCGCCGATCGGCCGCATGAGGTACGCCGACGCGAACACCGCGAGGCTCGACAGCAGGGACGCGGTCGGGTCGTCGCTCGGGAAGAACAGCGGGCTGACCACCACCGCGAGGTATGCGTACACCGTCAGGTCGTAGTACTCGACCACCGTTCCGACGCCGGCGGCGATCACCGCACGCCTGCTCCGTTGATCCTGGGTTGCCATGGGGTCTCTTTCTGAGGGGAGGGCACTGGGAGCACTAATATGTACATATTTAGTGAGACGTGGGTTACTCTAGAACGCGACACGAGCAATCGGCAAGAGTTCCCAGAGGAAACACCATGCGTCCCACGCACTCTCCACATCCCGACCTCGCCGAGCAGTACCGGGCGGCGGGCCACTGGCGGGACAAGACCGTCGACCACTTCGTCGAGCGCGCGGCCGCGCTGTATCCGGACGTCGTCGCGATCATCGACGGTGACCGGCGACTGACGTTCGCCGACGTCGAGCGCGAGTCCCTGCGTCTCGCGGCCGCGCTGTACGACCGTGGCGTCCGACCGGGGGACGTGGTGTCCTTCCAGCTCCCGAACTCCGCCGACGCGGTCGTCGTATTCCATGCGATCCACCGGGTTCGCGGCGTCGCGAACCCGATCGTGCCGATCTATCGCGAGCGCGAGGTCGGTTTCATCCTGGGCCAGGCACGAACCAAGGCCGCCTTCGTTCCCGGAACGCACCGGAGCTTCGATCACGACGCCATGTATGCCTCTCTGCGGCAGCAACTTCCGGAACTCGAGCTGGTGGTGACGACCGGATGCGCGACCTCGGACGCCGGGGCTGTCGACCTCACGTCGCTGATTGACTCCGCGACGCCGGAGATGATCGAGACCGTGCGCGCGCTGCCCCGCGCCGATCCCGACGACGTCTGTCTGCTGCTGTACACGTCGGGAACGACCGCGGACCCGAAGGGGGCGTTGCACAGTCACAACACGCTGGTCTTCGAGAACAGCTCGATGATCGAGACGTTCGGGCTCAACGAGCGCGACGTCGTGTTCAACCCGTCACCGGTGACGCACGTGACCGGGGTGAACTGTGCCCTGACCCTGCCGTTCCTGCTCGGTGCGCCGGTGGTGCTGCAGGACGTGTGGGACCCCGAAGTCGCGTTGACCAGGGTGCTCGAGAACAACGCGAGCTTCATGATCTTCGCGACGCCGTTCCTGCGGGGCCTGCTCGAGGCCGCCACCGTGCGGGGCGTCCGGACCCCGTCGGTGCGGTACATCATCTGCGGGGGCGCCGACATCCCGGACTCGCTGGTGACCCGGGCGACCGAGGTGCTCGGCACCGTCACGCGGATGTACGGGGCCACGGAGGGACCCTCGGTGACGTCGGCGAACAGATCGGATGATCCGTACCTGCGGACCGGCACGGATGGACGCGTGCTGGCCCCGACCGAGGTCATCGTGTCCGACGGTGCCGGGGGCAGCGCTGCGACCGGCGTCGTCGGGGAGGTGTTCTGGCGCGGACCCGACACCTGCCTCGGATACCTCGACGCCTCGCTGAACGAGGAGGCCTTCACCGCCGACGGGTTCTTCCGCAGCGGGGATCTCGCCTACTTCGACGCCCAGGGCGGCATCCACATCGTCGGCCGGATCAAGGACATCATCAACCGGTCCGGCGAGAAGATCAGCACGCATGATGTCGAGAACGAACTGAGCGAACACCCCGCCGTCACCGAGATCGCGGTCGTCGCCGGGCCGGATCCCCGGACCGGAGAGCGTGGGTGCGCCTTCGTCGTCACCCGGGACGCCGTCGATCTCACGCTCGAGGAGGTACGGGAGTTCCTCTCCGCGAGAGGAATCGCGATGCAGAAGGTCCCGGAGAGCATCTTCGTCGTCGATTCCCTGCCGAAGACGGCGAGCGGGAAGATCCAGAAATTCGCCCTCCGCGACTGGACGCGCGACCGCACGATCACACCGCCACAGATGCAGGCCGTGACCATCTCCGCTGCACACGAGAGATGAGAAGCGCTGCGTCAGAGCAACTCCGAGTACGACCGCCAGACCGAGCAGGACAGGGACAACGAGAATGACGACCACGATGCCGGGCGCGATCACGCTCGACGACTACGAAACCCAGGCACGGGCCTGGCTCGACGCGGAACTCCCGGCGCGGGCTGCACAGGAGCACGAACCGAACTACGCCATCTTCCACAACCGGACCCACGACGAGGAACGCGCGCTGATCGACGCGGCCCGGGCCTGGCAGGCACGACGCGTGGACGCGGGCTTCGGCGCGATCACCTGGGGCCCGGACTGGGGCGGCCCGGGCCTGACAGCGGGTCATGAACGCGTCTATGTGAATCTCGAACGCGGGTACCAGACTCCCGAACGCCATGAGAATGTCTTGGTGACAGTGGAATTGGTCGCGCCAACCCTGCACGCGCTGGGCACCGAGGAGCAGCGGCAACGGTTCGTCCGCCCGTTCCTGCGCGCGGACGAGCTGTGCTGCCAGCTGTTCTCCGAACCCGGAGCGGGTTCGGACCTCGCCGGGTTGTCGACGAAAGCGGTGCGTACCGGGGACACCTGGCGGATCGACGGCCAGAAGGTGTGGAGCTCCGGCGCGCAATTCTCGGAGTGGGGTCTGCTCATCGCCCGGTCCGACCGGTCGGTGCCGAAACACAAGGGCATGACCGCATTCATGGTGCCGATGGACACGCCCGGCGTCGAGATCCGGCCGATCCGGCAGATGTCCGGCGGATCGACATTCAACGAGGTCTTCCTGTCCGATGTCGAGCTGCCGGATTCCCTGCGGGTCGGTGCCGAGGGCGACGGATGGAAGGTCGCGCTCACCACACTCGGTTTCGAACGGAACTCCAGCGCCGGAATCGTCAGTGCCGGTGGCAACAGCGTCGATCTCGCTCGTCTCGTCGACCGTCTCGGGCTGTCCGACGACCCGCTTGTCCGGCAGCGCCTCGGGGACGCCGCGATCTACGAACGGGCAGCGGCACTGATGGTGGCGCGCTACGCCGAACGTGAGCGCGCCGGTGCCGTCCCGGGAGTCGAGGGTTCCATCGGGAAACTCGTGTGGACGCAGAACCTGAAGCGCGTCGGCGACGCGGCAGCATCGTTTCTCGGCGACCGGATCATCGCCGACACCGGTGAACCCGACACCTTCGCATGGTCGGAGCATCTACTCGGCGCACCCGGCTACCGCATCGCGGGCGGCTCGGACGAGATCCAACGGAACATCATCGGCGAACGCGGCCTCGGACTGCCGCGCGAACCCCGCTAGGAGTACACATGCCCATCGAACTCACCGTGGAGCAGCGCGATCTACAGGCTGCCCTCACCGATGCGTGGTCGGATCACGCTCCCGCACAGGATCTCTGGTCGTCGATTCGGGAGCTCGGCCTGACCGAGATCCCGTTCCCCGAGGACCTGGGCGGGGCCGGATACGGGTTGAAGGACGCGTCGGTCGTGATGACCGCCCACGGTCGCCGTCTCGGTTCCTCGCCCTATCTCTCGTCGGTGATCATGGCCGGCCTCACCCTGCTCCACGCCGCCGACGACGAGGGCCGGCGAGCACACCTGCCGGCCATCGTGACCGGTGAGCGTCGTGCGGCGCTCGTCTGCGGTTCCGCGGTCGTGTCCTCGTCGATCGACGCCGAACTCTCCGAGCGGGGCACGCTCCTCCTGAACGGTCGTCAGGACGTCGTCCTCGACGCCGCGTCGGCCGACGTGCTGGTGGTCGTGGCGCACAGCGCATCGGGGGTGGAGCTGGGTGTCGTGGAGGGCGGCGCTGCCGGAGTCCGCCGCGATGTGCGCGAAAGCCTCGATCTCACACGGGAGTTCGCCTGCGTCGAGTTCGCGGGCGCGGAAGCGGCCCGGGTGTCGGGTCCGCAGCTCGCGAAACGCCTGGGCCGGGCGCGCTCGCTGATGATGATCGCGCTGGCCGCCGAGCAGGTGGGGATCGCCCGCCAGTGCCTCGAGATGACGGTCGACTACGCGAAGACGCGGCAACAGTTCGGCCGGACCATCGGGTCGTTCCAGGCGCTCAAGCATCGCCTCGTCGACATGTTGGTGGCCACCGAGTTGGCCGAGGCGGCGGTGCTCGACGTCGCGGACGCCGACCGTTTCGACGATGCCGATCTGGCCGAGCGGGCCGCGTCGGCGCGGGTGCTCGCCGGGCGCGCCGCGATGTTCGCCGCCGAGGAGGCCATCCAGATCCACGGCGGCATCGGGTTCACGTGGGAGCACCCGCTGCATCATCACTTCCGGCGGGCCAAGACCGATCAACTGCTGTTCCAGGACCACGCCGTGCACGTCGACACCGTCGCGCACGCGATGATCGAACGGGCCCGGGCGGCGTCGGTGTGATGCGCCGCGGCGTCGGCCCGGAGCGGCGCAATCATCGGGATCGTCTTCGCTGACCTGCGGAAGCCGCGGCGGCGAGCCGCGAAATCCGTCTGCCACGAGCGGGTCTCCGTATCGACACGAGGACGATGTCGAATGACCGGAGTAGTCGCCACACGTGGAGGAGATCTGATGAACGCCATCGAGAACGCGGTCGATGCCCTGCGCGCCGGCCGGCCGGTCCTGGTGACGGATGCGGCGGACCGGGAGAACGAGGGTGACGTCATCCTGGCCGCCGACCGCGTCACCACCGAGTGGACCGCATGGACGGTGCGCAACACCTCCGGGCTGTTGTGCGCGCCGATGACGTCGGAGCGAGCGGACATGCTCGAACTGCCGCCGATGGTGACGAACAACGAAGACCCGAAGACCACTGCCTACGCGGTGAGCGTCGATGCGGCGCAGGGTGTCTCGACGGGGATCTCGGCGGCCGACCGCGCGCGGACCCTGCGGACGCTGGCCGCCGCGTCGACCGGGCCGCGCGATCTCACCCGCCCCGGACACATCCTGCCCCTGCGGGCCCGCCCCGGGGGCGTGCTCGAACGTCCCGGGCACACCGAGGCAGCGGTCGATCTGTGTGCGCTCGCCGACATCGCACCCGTCGGGGTCATCGCCGAACTCGTGGCCGACGACGGTTCGATGATGCGATATCCGCAAGTGGCGGATATGGGTTCGCGGATGGGACTGCCGGTGCTGACCATCGAGGAACTCACCAATTACCGACGCGTGCATGATGCGCGACGCTGGACAACGGCGCCGCGAGTCCGTCGCGGCGCGGAGACAGTCCTACCGACTCCGACCGGGGACTTCCGCGCGATCGGCTACCTCGACACCGAGACCGGTGCCGAACACATCGCCCTCGTGAGCGATGGCATCAGCGGAACGGGTCCGGCCGACGACCCCGTCCTGGTCCGGGTTCACTCGGAATGCCTGACCGGGGAGTCGTTCGCGTCGCAGCGCTGCGAATGCGGGCCCCAGCTCGACGCGGCGCTCGAGCGGGTCAGCCGCGACGGGGGCGTGGTGGTGTACCTGCGCGGCCATGAGGGCCGGGGCATCGGTCTCCTGAAGAAACTGGCGGCATACCGGCTGCAGGATCAGGGATTCGACACCGTCGAGGCGAACATCGAGCTCGACGAGCCGGTGGACGCACGCGAGTACGGCGCCGCGGCAGCCATTCTCACCGACCTCGGCGTGACGCGTGCCCGTCTGATGACGAACAACCCCGACAAGGTCCGCGGACTGACCTCCGCCGGGGTCGAGGTCACCGCCCGGGTGCCGCTGGTCGTCGGCGTGATGCCGGCGAACGTCCGCTACCTGGACGCCAAACGGCACCGGTTGGGACATCTCATGGGGAGTGTGTCCTAGCGACTCGGGAACGCGTCGACCACGATCGTGCGAGCGGGTGGTCCACGCGCCGCCGCCGACGCCGGGCGTTGGATAGAGTACGGCGAGTGCGCCGGCTCGGTGCTGCGCGTCGTGTGGAGAGGTGTGCGCCATGAGGTTGGTTCGTTCGTGCCCGCTGAACTCCGGTCCCGCGCGGGGGACCGGCAACGAGAGCGCGTCGCTCTGAGATGACGCTACGTGTTGCGCTCGCAGACGACGATGTGCTGCTGAGGGAGGGTGTGGCGAGTCTGCTGACGACCGCGGGGATGGAGGTCGTCGGGCAGGCCGGCGACGCCGAGGAACTCCTGGCGGTCGTCACCGATCACCGGCCCGACCTCGCGGTGGTCGACATCCGGATGCCGCCCGGGCACACCGCCGAGGGGCTCGACGCCGCGCTGCGGATACGTCGCGAGTATCCCGAGATCGGCATCCTGTTGCTGTCCGCGCATGTCGACGTCGAGCACGCCCTGGAACTCCTGGAGGGCGGCAAGGGAATCGGCTACCTGTTGAAGAGCCGGGTCACCGATGTTAACGATTTCGTCGACACCGTGCAGCGGATCGCCAACGGGGCGTCGGTAATGGATCCGGCACTGGTCCACGAGCTCGTCGCGGCGCGGCGCAGAGACGACCCGCTCGAGGCGCTGAGCGCGCGCGAGCGCGAGGTGCTGACGCTGATGGCCGAGGGGTTGTCGAACGCGGGGATCGGGCGCCGGCTGTGGATCACCGAGGGCACCGTCGAGAAGCACGTCCGCAGCATCCTGACCAAGCTGGACCTGTCGGAGACGCCGGACGATCACCGCCGGGTGCGTGCCGTCATCGTGTTCCTCGACGCCACCACCTGACGAAGCGGCTCCGCCGCGATCAGCTCGTCTCGGCGAGCGCGGCCCGGACGCGATCCGCGGAGAGCGCGAACTTCGGCACGAAGCCGACAGCCGAACTGGCGTCGATCATGTCGGCGAACTCGTCTTCGTCATGGGTGGAGACGAGCACCACCGCGGGCGGTGACCCGCCGGTCGAGGCGTGCAGTGCCTCGGCCACGTCGAAGCCGCTCTCGCCGCCGAGATCGATGTCGACGAGTGCGACGTCGGGATGGGTCGATGCGGTCTCGTGCAGCGCCTCGGCGAGGGTCGAAGCGGTTCCGACCACCGTGATCCCGCCGGCTTCGAGCATCCCGCGGGCTGAGGTGCGGAAGGCGGCGCTGTCATCGACGATGAGGCAGCGCAAGCGTGGGGGTTCCATACTGTCGAGCGTGTCAGAAATCGATGGGCGGGTCATTCCCGCTAGCCGGAACATCGAGCGCGCCCCATTGTGGGAGCGCATCGCCGCGGTCGTACTCCGTCCCACGTCGCCGCCGTTGAAATGGGGTGTGATCACGGCCGCGGTGTTGATCGCGGGCGAGGCGCTGGTGGTGCACTGGCTGAAGCAGTTCTCGCCGGAGAACGCGTTCGGCGCAGTCTTCCTGTTCGGCGTCCTGGTCGTCTCGGCCAGTTGGGGCTTCTGGCTGGCGCTCGCGACGTCGGTGGCCAGTGCTGCTGCCTACGTGTGGTTCCACGCGCTCGAGGGCAGCGGCAGCGTCGCTCCCGCGGTGGTGGTGTTCTCCATCCTCGCGCTGCTCACCAATCTGCTGGTGGGCCAGTCGCGGCTCCGGGCGCTGGAGTCCGACCAGCGCCGCCGGGAAGCCGACCTCTCGGCCTCGCTGGCCCGTACGGTGCTGCGTGCGGCGGACCCATCGGAGGCGCTGGCCGCGGCGAGCGCGCGCCTGTCCGAGGTGCTCGAGTTGCCGCCGCCGGGAGCGATACTCGGCGACGCCGACGTCGACTGCGGCGTCCATCAGGAGTGCATCCTCTTGCGCGATGATGACCGCGTCATCGGCTCACTGATGGTGCCCACAGGCATCACCGATGCCGATCGACGCCGCATCCGTCGGATGGTGCCCAACCTCGAGGCACTGCTCGCCGCTGCCCGTGACCGCGAAGTCCTGTACGACCAGATCATCTCGATGGCCCGCAGGCAGGCGGCGCTGCGCCGCGTGGCCACCTTGGTGGCCAGCCGTGCCGATCTGAGCGAGGTGTTCCACGCCGTCACCGACGAGCTGGCCGACGAACTCGGCGTCGAACACGTCACCCTGGTGCACTTCACCGGCGAGGACGAGTGCGAGGTTCTCTCCGCACGCGATGACGAGGCAGCCGCAGGACTCGACGGACTCGTTGTGGGCGAGCGCATCCCGCTCGGTGGCAGCAACATCTCCACCATGGTCTTCGAGACCGGTGAGGTGGCGACGCTGGACTACTCGAGGGCGACCGGGCCCATCGGGGACCGGCTCAAACGTCGGGGTATCAGCTCGGGGATCGGGGTGCCGATCACCGTCGACGACAGCCCCTGGGGCGCGGTCATCGTCGGTGTGACCCATCGGTCGGCTCCACCGGACCTGCGGCTGCGGTTGTCCGACTTCGCCGATCTGGTGGCCAGAGCGGTCTACAACAGCGAATCGCGTGCCGCGCTGAACCGTTCGCGCGCACGTGTCATCGCCGCGGCCGACCAGGCGCGCCGCGCCATCGAGCGAGACCTGCACGACGGCGCCCAGCAGCGCATCGTGTCCCTGGGTATGGATCTGCGTGCGGCGCAGGCCACCATCCCGATCGAGCAGACGGATCTCCGGGACAAGCTCGACACGGCGGTGGACTCGCTGTCGCAGATCCACACCGATCTGCAGGAACTGTCCCGCGGTATCCACCCGGCGATCCTGTCTCGCGGCGGTCTGGCGCCCGCCCTGAAGACACTGGCCCGCCGGTCGCCGGTACCGGTGTCGCTACAGATCTCGGTGAGCGGGCGATTGTCGGAACCGGTCGAGGTCACGGCCTACTACGTGGTGGCCGAATCGTTGACGAACACCGCGAAGTACGCCCAGGCGTCCGGGGTGGACATCGCCGCACACGTCGAGGACGGCGTGCTGGTTCTGTCGGTCGCCGACGATGGGGTCGGAGGAGCGTTGCCGGACAGGGGTTCTGGACTCATCGGACTTCGTGACCGGGTCGAGGCGGTCGAGGGCACCTTCGGCGTCGACAGCCCGGCCGGCGTCGGCACCACCGTGCGCGCCGAGATACCGCTGACCGGAGCGGCGGCCGCGTCCACTACCAGCTAGCCGGTAGTGAGCCCACCGGTCAGCGTCCAGGCGAAATGGTGGTCAGCATCGACGACATCGTCGCCGGCACAGACGAGTCTTGTGGTCAGACAACAGTCACCGACCAGGAGGACACACCATGCCGTACATCACCACCACCGATGGCACCGAGATCTACTACACCGAGCAGGGCACCGGACGGCCCGTGCTGCTGAGCCACGGCTGGCCGCTGTCGTCGGATGCCTGGCAGGTCGAGCTGAAGCTGCTCGCCGATGCCGGCTACCGGGCGATCGCGCACGACCGCCGGGGGCACGGCCGTTCGTCGAAGACCGGCTCCGGCAACGACATGGACACCTACGCCAAGGACCTCGCCGAGCTCGTCGACGCCCTCGACCTGCACGATCTGGTCCTGATCGGCCACTCGACCGGCGGCGGGGAGGTCGTCCGGTACGCGGCGAAGTACGGCAAGGGCCGCGTTGCGAAGATCATCACCGCCGGAGCGGTTCCGCCGCTGATGGTGCAGACCCCCGACAACCCGGAGGGCACCCCGATCGAGGTCTTCGACGGCATCCGCAAGGGTGTGCTCACCGACCGGTCGCAGTTCTACCAGGATCTCGCCGAGACCTTCTACGGGGCGAACCGTGACGGCGCGCAGGTGTCTCAGGGTGCGAAAGACGACTTCTGGCGCCAGGGCATGCTCGTCAACCTCTCCGCGGCCTATGACTGCGTCAAGGCATTCTCGGAAACGGATCAGACCGAGGACCTCAAGGCCCTCGACGTCCCGATCCTGATCGCTCAGGGTGACGACGATCAGATCGTGCCGATCGTGGCTGCTGCGGACAAGGCGATCAAGCTGGTGAGCAACGGCACGCTCAAGGTGTACCCCGGTGCCCCGCACGGCATCTACGGCGACTACCAGCAGGCTCTCGACGCCGACATTCTCGCGTTCATCGCTGAGTGACCCACGCTCCGGACCGGCGGGGTCCCCCTCGCCCCGCCGGTCCGGTTTCCCGCGAAACCCGGCCGACCGGGGTGCCTACGAACGGACTCTCCCGATGACGATCGACAAATCCATCAACACGTCCATCCCGCCGAGCGGCCCCGGATGCGCTGACTGCGAAGCCTCGGGATCGTGGTGGTTTCACCTACGACGCTGCGCCGAGTGCGGTCACGTCGGCTGCTGCGATGAGTCGCTGAACCGCCACGCCAGCGGTCACGCCGCACACACCGGGCACGCGATCATCCAGAGCTACGAACCCGGCGAGGACTGGTTCTACGACTTCGCCACCGAGGAGATGTTCACCGGACCGGCACTGACCGAGCCGACCGCACACCCTCGCGACCAAACCGTGCCCGGCCCACGCGAACGGGTTCCCGGCGACTGGATCGCTCAGCTCAACCAGGCCAACTCCGGCTGAGTCGGCCGACCGCAGCGCTTCGAACAGCCCATGTCGTTTTCTCGCAGACGACTCCACCGAACCAACGCCTCGCATGTGAGTGCCCGCGGGTGACCTCACCTGCCGCACGTCGGCCCAGACCAACCGGAGCACACCAATGAATACTTCAGAGACCGCCATCGGCCACGAGACCCCCACCGTGGGCAACCCCGATCTGCCGCCGGAAGGCAGGATCAACACGGTCGAACATCCGCGTAGCGTGGAGATGCGTGGGCCGCGCAACCCGGCCATCGACAGTCAGTTCCCCAACCAGATCGACCCGCCCGCAACCGATGTCAGCACGCAACCGTTCTTCTGGTCGTCGTTCAACATCTCCTCGCGCCGCATCCAGGCCGGCGGTTGGGCGCGCGAGCTGACCAAGCAGGACTTCGCGATCTCCGACGAGATCGCCGGGGTCAACATGTACCTCGAGCCCGGCGGCATCCGTGAGCTGCACTGGCATCAGACCGCGGAGTGGGCGGTGATGACGCGTGGCAGGTGCCGGGTGACCACCATCAGCCGATCCGGCCGGCCCAGCGTTGAAGACGTCGAAGAAGGCGATCTCTGGTTCTTCCCGGCCGGCACCCCGCACTCCCTGCAGGGGCTGGGTCCCGACGGCGCCGAGTTCGTGCTGGCGTTCGACGACGGCGACCAGTCCGAGAGCAACACGCTGCTGCTGACCGAGTGGTTCGCCCACACCCCGCCGGAGGTTCTGGCCAAGAACTTCGGTGTGGCACAGGAGGTCTTCGCCGACATCCCGCTGCACAACCTGTGGATCTTCCCGGGTGAGGAACCCGGTGAGCTGGCCGCCGACCAAGACGCGGCCGGCGTCGAGTGGGGTGCCGACGAGCCGGTGATCTTCCGGTTGTCGCGTTCCACGCCGCTGATCGAGAACAGCGGCGGCAGCATCCAGATCGCCGACAGCACCAACTTCCCGCTGTCGAGTACCGTCGCGGCCGCACTGGTCACCATCGAACCGGGTTCGATGCGGGAGCTGCATTGGCATCCCAACGCCGACGAATGGCAGTACTACCTTCGCGGCTCGGCACGAATGACGGTGTTCAACAACGGCCCCCACGCCAACACCACGGATTTCCGGCCCGGCGACGTCGGCGTCGTCCGCCGCAACTACGGCCACTATGTCGAGAACACCGGCGACGACGTGCTGCAGTTCCTCGAGGTGTTCCGGGCCGACAAGTACGAGGAAGTCTCTCTCGCCCAGTGGCTCAGCCATGTCCCGCCCAAGCTGCTCTCCCAGCACCTCAACATCGGCGAAGCCACCCTGGCCACCTTCCCACAAGGCACACAGGGCATCACGCCGCTGCAGTAGCGCTTTCGCCCCGCCCGCGCCTCACGCACTCAACCGCGCGAACGCGGACCGGTGGAACACGATCGGTTGCTTCGAGTGATCGTTGGCCAGGCCGGTGACGCGCAGGACGACGATGTCGTGGTCACCCGCGACGTGTGAGCCCTCGACCGCGCACTCGAAGTGAACCGGCGCGTCGTCGAGAAGCAGTGCACCGCTGGGCAACACGGTGGTGGCGACGCCGGCGAAGCGCTGTGCCCTGTCCTTGGCGGACAGTTGCCGGATCACGTCGGTGTGGGTCTCGCCCAGCACGGAGACGCCCAGAGCGGGCAGGTCGCGAAGGATGGGCCAGGTGGTGGAGGTCTGCTGGACGGCGAACATGACCAGTGGTGGGTCCTGGGACACACCCACCGCGAACGACGACGCGACGAGGACCGTCGGCGTCGAGTCGGCGACGGCGGCGAGTGCGACGACTCCAGTGGGGAACGCACCGAACGCCGTTCGCAGATCGGCGGGCTGTAGTTCGCCGGCGGGGGTGACGGTGGTGCTCATCGGTCGCCCGCCGCGACCGGGGTGTTGTTCGCCGACGACAGCACGACCGAACCCCATCGATCGATCCAGGGCGTGAAGGCATCGGCGTCGTCGTGCAGCTTGTCCACGACGTAGAGCCCCGCTGCCGGCACGATCGCACCCAACTCGACGAGGACCGGCTTGAGCAGGAGTTCCGGAGCCAGGTAATGGGCGGGTCCCGCGCCCAGCATCAACGGGATCGCCGTGACGTCCTGGAGCCCGTCACCGGTGGAGAACTGGTCGAGGAACAGCTTGAGCAACCCGGTGTAGGTCGCCTTGAAAGTCGGGGAGGCGAACACCACCAGGTCACTCCCGGCGACCGTCTCGACGGCCTGCGACACCGATGCATCGCCCCAACTCAGCAGTCCGGCACCCAGGTTCACCACGTCGATCACATGATCGGGGGCCTTCCCGGTCAGTGTCGACGCCAGCAGTTCGGCGGCGGCCAAGGTCCTGGATGCAGGTTTCGGATTACCTGCCACCACGGAAACGATCACGATGCTCCCCTTCGAATGTCGCGTGAATTGCGTTCGAGTGCAGCGTGCTCGGGGGAGATTGCCGGACCGTCAACCGATCATTTCACCCAGATTGCGCGATCGGACCGGGTGGCGAGCCCGCCGGATGCTGCGCGATCGAGGTGCCGGTGGACGATTCCTGTGCCGGCGGAGTCGAATCCGGGGCGGGACACCAGGTCACATCGGTGGTGTGGATGTACGACTCGAACCGGATCCGGTCGGCACGGAAACGATCGAACACGATCTCCAGCGGCGCGCCGTCGGCCGTGGAGTAGAGGATCTCCCGCGACAGCAGGGTCTCTCCCGGCCGGACATCGAGGAGTCGGGCCGTGCGCTCGTCGGCGTTCTCGGCCCCGATCGACACCGTCGCACCTCCGGGCGCGACACCGAAGAACTCGGCGAGGGTGCGAGCCATCGAGATCGGTTTACCGCCAAGCAGGTTGGGATCGGCGCTGAACCGTGGGGAGAAGTACGCACTGCGCATCCCGATGATCTCGCCGCGGGCGATGAAGGAGTTCTCGACGAGGCGGACGACGTCGTCGTCGATCCCGAGCCGCGACCTGATGAGCGGGAACGTGGGCACGATGCACTGGTCGGTCACCTGGATCTCGACCTGCTCGCCGCCGGTGTCGGAGATGTCGGCCAGGGCCACCCCGAGGTCACGCCTGCTCACCCGCGTGCCGACGCGTGGTCGCCTGATCACGACGCCGGCCTCGCTGAGGTCGTTCAGTGCGGCGCGGACCGATCCCCGGCTCGAGTTGAACATGACCATCAGGTCTTCCTCGACGAGCTGCGCATCGATGTCGATCGTCCCGTTCCGGATGGAGGCCAGCACGAGGTCGCGCACGCGTCGCGACGAGACCTGTCGTCCACGAGCGGACCCGCCGCGCGAGCGCGGATGGTGGGATGGCGGTGAGGTCATGACGGGTCACCTTCGATCTGTGTCAGCGGGTAAGCGAAGCCGATGACCAGTGAGTCTAGGAGGTTTCTCGACACTCGCATCTGTAAGTAGCGGGCGTCACAATCGGCGCGAAATCGACGAGCGTCCCGCCGCCTGACCGTGTGACCTGCGACGACGCTCGTGGTCCGGCGAATGTGAACCCGCGCAATTGATCAGTCACGCCGCGACGCGGGTTTGGAAACAAACCACCCACAAGATCTGGAACCAACAGATCGAGCTCCAGTGGGAGGGATCGGGTGACCATCCAAACAAGCAGGGTCGACACACGACTCGCATTGACAACAACCGTCGACGGCAGCTCCGGGACCACCGGACCACCGGCGTCGCGGGGCCATGCCGTCACGGCCAGACTCGCCGAGTTCGCCTGGATCGGCCGCGCCGCCTCCCGGGCGATCGTCAACTTCCTCATCTTCGTGGTGGCGGCGTTCTTCCTCGTGCAGCTGATCCCCGGCGACCCATTGGTCTCGGCGTCCGGCGGGCGACTCACCGGAGCCGCCCTCGAGTCGGCACGAGAGGAGTACGGGCTCAACGGTTCTCTCGTCTCCCAGTTCGGGTCGTATCTGTCGTCGTTTTTCAGTCTGGACCTCGGCAGTTCGATCGCGACCGGGCGGCCGGTTGCCGAGGACATGGCCACCCGGGTACCCGCAACGCTCGAGCTGATCGGCACGGGTCTGTTCTTCGCCTGCCTGATCAGCCTGCCGATGTCGTATGTGATCGTGACGAATCCGACCCACCGGTTCGCCAGAGTGCTCCGCTCCTATGCGAGTTCGGCCGGCGCGATTCCCGAGTATGTGGTCGGCATCCTCTTCCTGTTCGTGTTCTTCGCGACCCTGGCCTGGGTCCCGGCTCCGTCCGGGCGACTCGACCCGATCCTCATGCCCCCGGCGGAGGTGACCGGCTTCCCGGTCCTCGACGCACTGATCGCCGGTGACACCGCGGCCGCCAACTCGTATGCCTCCCATCTCATCCTCCCGGTGGCCGTCATGGTGGTCTCGCACTCGGCCATCCTGCTCAAGTCCCTCGTTCTGGGTCTGGACACCGAGATCGACGACGCCGCAACCCGTTTCCGGATCGCATCGGGTGCACCTCGGCGTGTGGTGATCCTCAGCATCTATCGGCGCGCCCTTCCGTCCGCGGTTGCGATGCTCGGCATGATCTTCGGCCTGTTGCTCGGCGGCGCGGTGGTCCTCGAATCCCTCTTCGGACTCGGTGGACTCGGGCAGTACGCCGTCGACGCGGTGCGTGCGTCCGACGTCTACGCCCTCAGGTCCTTCCTGGTGGTCATCGCGGCCCTGTGCCTGATCGTCTACTTCCTCACCGAGGTGGCCACCGGCCTCCTCGACTCCCGCCGCCGGGACTCTCGAGATCAGGAGATCTGACATGGTCATGGCACCCCTCGCCGACACCGCGACCGAACCCGCCACGGGTGGCGTGGTGACCCCACCGACCAGCCGGACGGCCGGGCGCGGGGTCACCCGACTCCGCGAGTACGCACCGCTCATCCCGTTCGCAATCGTGTTGCTGCTGGCCCTCTTCGGTCCGATGCTCGCGCCGCAGTCGGCGACGATGGTCGTCGGCACGCCCTCGACGGCGCCGTCGGCGGAACACTGGTTCGGTACGGATTCCAACGGTTTCGACGTTCTGTCGCGAACCCTGACCGCGTTCCGACTGGACGTGCTGATCGCGGTCGGCGTCACCGCACTCGCGACCGGGGTCGGGATCGCGATCGGGACCCTCGCCGGGATGTACGGCTCGCGCGGGGGAGTACTCGGAGTTCTCGCCGCGACGCTCGGCCGCACCATCGACCTGGTGCAGGCGATGCCGGTGATGATCGGCGGCCTGGTGATCGTGTCCTTCTTCGGGCGCAACTCGGTCGTGATCGCGTTGGCACTCGCGTTGGTGATGATGCCGTTCCAGGGCCGGTTGATGCGATCCGAGGTGTTGCGCACTCGCTCAGATGGATTCGTCACCGCCGCGCGGATGAGCGGTGAGTCCGAGTCGCGCATCCTCGTGCGGCACGTCATCCCCAACGCCTGCGCGCCCGTGCTCGAGAACGCCTCGGCGATCTTCGGGATGGCGATCATCTTCTGCGCCGGCCTCGGCTTCCTCGGCGTCGGAATCCCGGTCCCCGCCGCCGAGTGGGGAAACATGCTCGCCGACGGTGCCGCCGACGCCGCCGTCGGCCGATGGTGGCCTGCGCTGTTCCCCGTTCTCGCACTGGCGTTCTCGGTGTGGGCGGCAGCGAAGGTGACCAGTTTCGTGTCGCGACGCCGGCGTACGTGACCGACATCCCGGATCAGATCAGAAACCTCTCTACCCCAGTCAGAAATGGAGTACCCGATTCCCATGAGACGTCTATCCACCCTGGTGAGCGGTACCGCGCTCGCCGTCGCCACGGCGTTGACGATCAGCGCGTGCGGTGGCGGCTCGTCGTCGGACTCCGCGGAGGGCGGCGTGGTCATCGTGACCGCCGCGCAACCGCCGAGCTTCAGCTACGAGACGAGCGCGACGGGATACGAGTCCGCGGAGTTCTTCCTCAACACCGGCGCCACGCTCATCCGTAACCCCTACGTGTCCGGGTCCGACGGTCTCGCCGCGCATCAGGAGCTGTTCGAGTTCGAGCCGGTTCTCGCGCGCAGCTACGACGTCAGCCCCGACGGCCGGGTCTACACATTCCACCTGAACACCGACGCACAGAGCGCCGCGGGCAACACCCTCGACGCCGACGACGTGATCTTCTCGATGAAGCGCAAGTTCGAGGTGGAGACCAGCATCGTCGGGTTCGTCAGCGCGCCGGTCATCACCTCGCCGGATCAGGTGCGGAAGGTCGACGAGGCCACGGTGACGATCTCCATCGACGACCCGTCGTACGGCTTCACGTTGTTGTCGCTGCTGTCCAATGCGCCGTACAGCATCTACGACTCCGACGTCCTCGAGGCAAACGCCACGCCCGAGGACCCGTATGGCGTCGAGTACTCGAAGACCAACGCCGACTTCGGCTTCGGCGCGTACAAGCTGGTCAGTTACACACCGGGCCAGCAGATGGTCTACGAGGCCAACCCGGGATACGCTCTCGGCGAGCCCGGCGTCAAACGAGTCGTCCAGCGCGTCGTCGCCGATGCCGGCCAGCGATCCAACCTCGTCCGCAGTGGGGATGCGTCGATCGCGACGCAACTGCGGCCGGCAGACCAGGTCGCGCTCCGTGACGCGAACGCGGCACAGATCTTCACGGTCCCGAGCAATGCCTACGTCTACGTTCCGCTGACCACCTCCATGGCTCCGTTCGACAACGTCGACGTCCGCCGTGCGTTCTCGTATGCGGTTCCCTACGACGCGATCATGAAAGACGTGTACAAGGGCCGGCTGGGGCCGATCTCGTCGATCCTGAACGACACCCTGCCGGACTACAACGATTCCGGGTTGCGGAGCAACACCACCGATCCGCAACGGGCACAGCAGATTCTGCGTGACGCCGGGATCACGACCCCGGTGGCCTTCGAGCTCACTGTCAACAACGCGGTGCCGGATCTGAAGGAAGCCGCCGTCCAGATCCAGACGGCAGCCCGCGCCGCCGGCTTCGACATCACGATCAACGAGGTCAATTCGGCGGTGTTCCAGGAAGGTCTCGCCAACAAGTCCTTCCAGGCGTCGATGGGCCGCGACTACGCTGTCGTCCAGTCGCCGCCGTACGTCTTGTCCCTGTTCTACACTCCGGGGTCGCCGATCAACTGGCCGGACTTCGACTACGCACCGATGAACACCGCAGTGGCCGAGGGCAACGCGGCCGGCGATCCGCTCGGTGCGCCTGCATGGGCCAAATGGAATGAGGCCGAACGCGTCCTACAGGATCAGATGCCCACCGTCTACATCGGATACGTGCAACCGCTGAACGCATTCGCCAACGGCGTCGAAGGTTACGCGTTCCGCACCGACAGCGTGATCGACTACTCGGAGTTGCAGCCATGACCGCGCCGGTGCTGGACGTCGTCGACCTGACCATTCGGTACGGCGGGGTGGAGAGAGTTCATCCCGCGTCGTTCACCGTCGGCACGGCCGAGCGCGTGGCCATCGTCGGCGAATCGGGCTCGGGCAAGTCGAGCATTGCCAACGCCCTCGGCGGGTTCATCCCGCCGGGTGTGGGCGAGGTGTCGGCGACAACGCTCTCGTTGTCGGGGCGCGCACTGCTCGACGAGACGCCGCGACGCATTCCTCGTCGTAGACAGGGCATCTCGATGATCTTCCAGGACGCGATGAGTTCGCTCGACCCGATCTGGTCGGTCGGTAGTCAGCTGACGGCGATTCTGCCGAGGTCGCAGTACAAGTCGCGCTCGGCTCGCGCCGCGGTCGCGGCGGAACGGCTGGCGCAGGTCGGGATCGTCGACCCGCGACGCGTGCTGTCGGCGTTGCCGGGGCAGCTGTCCGGTGGCATGCGGCAGCGCGTGATGATGGCGATCGCCCTCGCGTCCGAACCCGAGCTGCTCATCGCCGACGAGCCGACGAGTGCGCTCGACGCCTCGCTCGCGGTCTCGGTGATGGAACTGATGACCGGGCTGACCCTCGACAGCGGTGCCTCGCTGGTGTTCATCACGCACGACATCGCGTTGGCGCGCCGCTTCGCCGACAAGGTGTTGGTGATGCGCGGTGGCGACATCGTCGAGGCGATCGCGGCGCGCGACCTCGACCATGCGACCCATCCGTACACCCGAGGCCTGCTGGAATGCATGCCGACCCTGAGTTCTGCTCAGCTCGAATCGCTTCCGACGTTGGAGACGGTGATGGTCGAGGAGGACGCGGCATGAGCACCATCATCGAGGTGTGCGATGTGCACAAGCGGTACGGCCGCGGGGTGACGGCGTTGGGCGGCGTGACCACCACGCTCGAGGCCGGCAGGGCGACCGGGATCGTCGGCGAGAGTGGCTCCGGGAAGTCGACTCTCGGCACCCTGATCGTCGGACTGGCGCAGCCGACGTCGGGTCAGGTGCTCGTCGACGGCCGCGACCTGTCGCGGCTTCTCGAGCGGCGTCCCGGCCGGTTGGAGTACCGGCGCAAAGTGCAACTCGTGGCCCAGGACACCACCACGACGTTCGATCCGCGCAGGCGGGTTCGTGAGGCCATCCGACGCCCGGCCCAGATCCTCGGCGGGCTCGACTCGACGGCGGCCGACGCCGCGGTCGAGGCGATCGTCGGCGAACTCGGGATAGACCCCGATCTCGTCGACAGGTATCCCCACCAGCTGTCGGGAGGTCAGCGGCAGCGGTTGTCGATAGCCCGGGCGCTCGTCGTGCAACCCGACATCCTGGTGTGCGACGAGGCGGTCAGTGCACTCGACGTGTCGGCACAGGCCGTGGTGCTCAATCTGCTGAAGCGCTACGTCCAGACGCACTCACTCGGTTTGGTGTTCATCTCGCACGGGCTGCCCGCCACCGCCTTCATCACCGACGACCTGCTGGTCATGAACAGCGGCAAGGTCGTCGAATCAGGAGAGACCTCGGCGATCCTGAACCGGCCGTCGAACGGTTACACCAAATCCCTGGTCGGGGCCTACCGGGCGATGGAAGCCGTCGCCTGACCCGACCGGTCTCGGATCATCGGCACGCAGACCCTACACGGTTGTGCCGCAACGAATTCAGCACCACCTCACAACAAGGAGTTTGATCATGTTCCATATGGGTTGGTTCCTCGGCGACGGTTTCGGCATCCATCCGTGGAGTCCGACGAACGGTGACGGTCCGTGGACCGGCACCAACGCCACCGACTGGATGAAGCCGGGGATCTACGTCGACATGGCCACAAGCCTCGAGCGCGCCGGATTCGACTACATCCTCATCGAGGACACCTCGATGGTCGAGGACTCCTACAACCAGTCCGCCGAGACGTCGTTGCGTCGCGGGTTCATGGCACCGAAGAACGATCCGCTGCCACTCGTTCCGCTGATGACCCAGGCGACCAAGCACATCGGCATCGTGCCCACGGTGTCGACGATCCAGTACCCGCCGTTCCTCGCGGCCCGCGCCTTCACCACCCTCGACCATCTCACCGAGGGTCGCGTGGGGATGAACGTGGTCACCAGCGTCACCGACCGGGTGGCGCAGAACTTCGGCTACGAGCGGCACCTCGAGCACGACGAACGCTACGACATGGCGATGGAGTGGATCGACGTCGTCAAGGCGCTACAGAATTCATGGGAGGACGGCGCGGTCATCGCCGATCCGGTCGCGGGTGTCTATGCCGACCACACCAAGGTGAACCCGATCGAGTTCGTGGGCAAGTACTTCAAGTGCCGCGGACCGCTCAACACGATTCCGGGGCCGCAACGCACCGTCCCGATATGCTCCGCGGGCAGTTCGGAGATGGGCCGGGTCCTCGCCGCCCGATACGACGACACCCAGATCGCCATCGTCAAGGACGGCGCGGCGGCGAAGACCTATCGCGCGGACATGCGCGCGCGGATCGCCGCCGAGGGACGCAATCCCGACGACGTGAAGTTCCTGTTCATCGCCACGCCGACCATCGCCGCCACGGATGCCGAGGCCCAGGCGAACTACGAGGCGGCACAGGCGTTCCGCTCCTCGGACAAGGCAATCGAGTACAACCTGTGGAACATGTCGTACACCTCGGGTGGGCGTATCGACTTCGGCGCGATCCATCCGGACACCCTCGTCGGCGACATCGACCTGTCGCGGCAGAACGGCGAATTCACCTCCATCGCCGGTCTCTTCGACGGCCACGAGGACAAGACCCTGCGTGAGGTGGTGTCGAAGAGCTTCCAGGTCAAGGACATGGGCCTCATCGGATCGCCGGCGACGGTCGCGGCGAAGATGGGGGAGATCATGGAGGAGGCGGGCGGTGACGGATTCCTGTTCTACCTGCCGACGACCCGCATGAACCTGGCACTGGTCTCCGACGGTCTCGCACCCGAACTCCGCCGGCGCGGCCTCATCCGGGAGGAGTACACCGGTTCGACCCTGAAGGAGAACCTCACCGCCTTCTGAGTCGACCGATCCGAGGACGCAGCACGTCGGGCCGCTCCGCGGGCGGCCCGACGTGCCCCGCGCCCCTCTGCCGGTTGAGCAGGTCCCCTCCCGCTGATCGAGGCGCCACCCCCTACTGCTGGTTGAGCCGCCCCCTCCCGCTGATCGAGGCGCCACCCCTACTGGTGGTTGAGCCGCTCCCTCCCGCTGATCGAGGCGCTACCCCTACTGCTGGTTGAGCCGGCACCGAGCGAAGCGAGGAGCCGAGTCGAAGCCACCTGTCGACCACACCCCCTCCCTCTGCTTGAACCGCCCCCTCCCGCCGATCGAGCCGCCGCCCGCCCTCCGCTGGTTGAGCCGGCAACGAGCCGCTAGGCGAGTCGCCGTGTCGAAACCACCTGGCGACCAGAGGGACTCAGTCACCGCCAACCCGGACGGCACCATACCGCTACGCCCAGAAACTGTTTCGTCTACGACGACATCGCCCGCTGTGGTGACTCATCCGGACTTGTCGGTGGTCGGGTCTACATTGGTTGGTGACAGATCACCCAGCTCGCAGAGGGTGACAGAAGAGGCGTCGGGGGGCGTGGTGAAGGCGTGGACCGATCTACCAGGCGAGTACATCGCCGGAGTCGATCCTGCCCAAGCCGCCGAGACCGACATGGTCATGTTGATGGCCGGCCTCGACGCCACCCGACGCGGCGAGTCCTACCTCGCCTGGCACCGCTATCAGACGATCGCGGCGATGACCGACCGCCTGATCACCACCAGCGCGCAGGGGTTCGTGATGGACGGCCATGCCGACTGCGCCGCCCGCATCGCCCGCCAAGCCGGGGTGTCGCGACGCCACGCCGAAACCCTCATCGACGAGGCCATCGCGCTACGCGACCGGCTCCCCGAGGTTGCTGACACCCTGCGTGACGGGATCCTGTCGCAGTGGCAGATCCGGTTGGTCATCTCCCGCACCGAGCTGATCCCCGCCGATGATCCCATCACCCCCGCGTTGGATGCCGAGATCGCCGATACTGTGCGCCGCCGCCAAGGTGTGTGGGACCGGGCGCGACTACGAGACATGGTCGACCGCCTCGTCTTCCGCCACGACCCCGACGCGGTACGCCAACGACGCAAAGACGCCATGGATCAGCGTGGGGTGTGGACCCACGAACTGCCCGACGGCACCGCCGAACTCACCGCGGTGATGTCGGCGGAGAATGTCCGGATCTCGGCCAAAGCCGTCGCCGTCCTCGCTGATGCCGTCTGTAAGCGGGATGGCCGCACCCAGGGGATACGGCGATCTGATGCGATGTTCGCTCTGTTGACCCGCACGGCATTCGAGTGCCAGTGCGACGATGAACAGCCGTGCACCGCCGACATTCCGGACCCGCAGAGTGTCCTCGACGCGATCCGCGCCGAGGTCGTGATTCATGTGGTCACCGATGCTGCGACCCTGGCCGGGGCGCCCGGGGTGGGGTTTCTCGACGAGCACGGCATCATCAGCGATGAGCATGTCCGTGACCTCGCTGCCCGCCCCGACGCCACCCTCACCCCGGTCACCCCCGCCCGCACCCAACCCACCTACGTGGCCCCCAGCATCAATGACGATGACCAGCGGCGGACCGCCCAGCGCCCGGCACCAGCCGAGGACACCCGTGCCGACGACGCCACGACCGGTGTACACGGCGAAAACGGAACGGACGCAGCCGAACCCGATCGGCCCGTCGAGACCACCGCGAGTGTCTCGGTGGTCTATCCGGCAACGCACCCCGGCAACGGATACCGGCCGACCACGTCGTGCGCCGACTTCGTGCGAGTGCGGGACGGCTACTGCACCGAACCCGGCTGCACCCGTTCAGCGTTCGCCTGCGATCTCGACCACGTCACCGAATACGACCACACCGACCCCGCCCGCGGTGGGGCGACGTCGAGTGAGAACCTCAACACCAAATGCCGCCCCAGTCACCTCTTGAAGACCCACGGGGACTGGGTCGACGTTCAGTACCGCGACGACGACGGACGCCTGGTCACCGAATACGAGACCCCCGAAGGGGTCACCCTGCCCGGGGACGCCGAAACGCTCGAAGACACCTTCCCCAACCTACGGCGTATCCGATTCGAACAAGCCGTCCAAGCCCCACCCACCCCACGCGTCATCGCCTCCGACAACCCGGAGCGCACGAACAGCCGACTGGACGCCAAACTGGCCCGTCGGCGACAAGAACGCGCCCGCAACAAGCGAGCCCGCGAAGAACTCGACCGCCTCGACCCACCGCCCTACTGACCCGAGAGGGAGTGAGGGCTTCGACACGGGAAAGCCGGCCGGGTGCCGTCCGTCCGTGCGTGGTCATGGCTGCGCACGTGACACCGATGGTTCTGGAAATCGTCCGAAGACCCCGATCTGATGACGCGGGTTGTCAGACTTGGTAGCCTGTCGCCACGAGTTCGCCGTTCGGCCGACCCCGCATCAGGGGCGTGAGCGGCGACCCGTGTGCGAGATGCGGTGAACAGTGCGGCGCGACAACCGATGTGGGAGAAACGGACATCGCTCGGCGGCGTCGCCCATATCCTGCACATGTATCGCGGCTGGTGACGAAAATGATCGGAGCTGCGTCGAGCGCGCAGCCGACCCGAAGTGAGTGACAACGCGGCGCAGCCGCGAAAGGTGGGGTGGACATGGTCTCGGTGACCGGTGCAGTCGGCACGGTGGTCGAATCGGCGCAGGACGCGTTCGGCGCGTTCAAGGTCCTGAGGCGGTCGGGTCTGGTGGATCCGACCAAACCCAAAGAGCTGCTGACCACGGTCAAGCGAGCCAAGATCATCGGCCCGTGCGCCGCGGCGGTCGCGCACGGTGCCGATGAGTATCCCGAGGCCGGCGCCGTCGCCGACGAACACGGCGAGCTCACCTTCGGTGAACTGAACGCACACGCCAACGCGCTCGCGAACCACCTGCTGTCGTCGGGGATCAAGCCCGGAGCGGTCATCGGTGTCATCGCGCGGGACCATCGTGGCCTGTTGACCACCATGAGCGCGGCGGGCAAGGCCGGGTTCCGCCTGGCGATGATGAACACCGGCTTCGGCAAGACCCAGTTCGCCGAGGTCGCTGAACGCGAGAAGATCGTCGCGATGCTCTACGACGAGGAGTTCACCGACCTCGCCGACTCCCTGCCCGCCGACACCCTGCGCATCGTCACCTGGATCGACGGCAACCGCCCGATCGGCGACGCCGTCCGGACCCTCGACGACATCGTCTCCGGAGGCGACACGTCCACCCCGCCCGAACCGGCCGAGTGGGGCGGGCTGGTCATCCTCACCAGCGGTACCACCGGCCTGCCGAAGGGTGCTCAGCGGTCGAAGATGTCACCGTTCGCCAGTGCTCTTCTCCTGGACCGTATCCCGATTCCGCAACGCAGTTCCATGGTGATCGTGTCGCCGATCTTCCACTCGACCGGCTTCGCGCTGTGGGGTGTGGGGACCGCGCTCGGCAACAAGACGGTGGTGATGCGCCGGTTCGACGCCGAGAAGACCCTCGCCGCCATCTCCGAGCACAGGGCGGAAGTCCTGGTCGCGGTCCCGACCATGTTGCATCGCATGGTCGCACTCGGCCCCGACGTCATCGGCAAATACGATCTGTCCTCGCTGAAGATCATCGTGCTCGCGGGTTCCGCACTGTCGCCGACACTTTCGGAAGCAGTGCAGGACACCTTCGGCGACGTGCTCTACAACCTGTACGGCTCGACCGAGGTGGCGATCGCGACGGTCGCGCAACCGAAGGAGCTCCGCCTGGCGCCGGGCACGGTGGGTCGCGCGCCGGTCACCAGCCGGTTGGCACTATTCGACGACGACGGCAAGCGGATCTCCGGAACCAACGTGCGCGGAAGGTTGTTCGTGCGCAACGGCGCCCCGTTCGAGGGGTACACCGACGGACGCAACAAGGAGATCATCGACGGTTACATGTCCACCGGCGACATGGCCCGGTTCGACGAGCACGGCCTCCTCCACATCGACGGCCGCGACGATGACATGATCGTGTCCGGCGGCGAGAACGTCTACCCGCTCGAGGTCGAGAACCTCCTCGGCCGCCATCCCGACATCGACGATGTCGCGGTCATCGGTGTCGACGACGACGAGTACGGAAAACGCCTGCGCGCCTTTATCGTCGTCGCCGAACACGCCAACCCGACGCCCGAGGACATCAAGGCCCACGTCAAGGGTCACCTGGCCCGGTACAAGGTGCCGCGCGACATCGTCTTCATCGACGAGCTGCCGCGCAACCCCACCGGCAAGCTGGTCCGCCGTCACCTTCCCACCGGGCCGCTCTGACCCTTCGTGACGCTCGCAAGCTCGCTCCTCAGGGAGCAGAGGTGTGACCGCTTGCGCTCCTCACACCTCAGGGAGCAGGGGGTCAGAGCCGCGGGTCGACGGCCTCCGACTCCATTGCGAGGACGCCGAACACGCACTGGTGGACGCGCCACACGGGCTCTCCGGCCGCTGCTCGGTGGAGTGCTTCGAGTCCCAGCGCGTACTCGCGCAGCGCCATCGACCGTTTCAGGCGGAGGTTGCGGTTCTTGAGACGGGACAGTGTCGACGGATCGGTGTAGTCGGGACCGTAGATGATCCGCAGGTACTCGCGCCCGCGGACCTTCAGCCCCGGCTGTACGAGGCCCTTGGGTCCGCGCACGAGATTGCCGAGCGGCTTGACGACCATGCCCTCGCCGCCGCTCTCGGTGAGGTCCTCCCACCAGGTCACGCCGGCCGCGCGAGACGACTCCGCAGTGGTCTCCACGACGAGGCGACGGGTGGTCCGGAAGAGTTCCGGGTCCGCCGCGACCAGGCGGTCGGCGATGTCGAGGTGCCACTGGTGGTCTCGGGTCTCATACGTCGCGGCATCCCCGGCGAGGACCTGGAAGGGCGCCACCTGCACACCCAACGGTGAGGCGATCGGTTGAACGTGGTGGCGATAGGAGTCGACGAAGAGGCCGGCGTTCACGGCGCGCATCCGGGTCCTCGCGAGTAGATCGCCGACGTCCGCGCCTCGCGCCTCCGCAGCCGTCAGTACGTCGATCGTGGCCGGCAACGCGGACGTCGCCGCGGCGCCGACCCTGGCGTACTGACCACGAATCATCGCCTCTGCCTTCGCAATCCACGGCAGTACCTCGGCGTCGACGAGGAGGTGGGTGGTGTCGAGTTCCGCCCACAAACCGGCGGCGGCGACGGCCTCGGCGATCCGCGACAGCACTGCCGTCTGCCGTCGATCGGCGAAGAAGGCGCGTCCGGTTCGCGAATGAACGGAGCCGGACCCGTCGCGCGCCACCCGGATGACAGCGCGGGACCCCATGTGCTTCTCCTCGCAGATGACCCGAGCGACCGAGTGCTTTGCGTAGTGGTCGAACGCCTGATCCGGGTGCTCCAGGAATCCGTCGCGCGACGAACTGTCCACCGGCGACATCGTCGGCGGCAGGTACAGCAGCTCCGCCGGTGGGATCGCGAACCTGCTCATCACTTCCAGTGCGCCCGCGGCGGTCTCGTCGCGCACGGAGACGCGGCCCAGGAGGTGGGTGTCGATGACGCGATGCCCGAGGACGTCGCTCAGTGCCAGCACCTCCGGGCGACGCGACGGCGGGGCCAGGGGGCGAACGGGCCCGTAGTACGTCGACCGTGCGGGTACCGACACCACCTCTCGCTCGGGGTATCGCAGGGCCGTGAGCTTTCCCCCGAAAACGCACCCCGTGTCCAAGCACATCGTGTTGTTGATCCACTGGGTATCCGGCACCGGCGTGTGCCCGTACAAGACCGTTGCCGCACCGCGATATTCGTCGGCCCACGGGTAACGGATGGGCAGGCCGAACTCGTCGGTCTCGCCGCTGGTGTCGCCGTACAAGGCGAACGCCCGCACCCGGCCGGACGCCCGGCCGTGGTACTTCTCCGCGAGTCCTGCATGTGCGACGACGAGTCTGCCGTCGTCGAGCACGTAATGGGCGACGAGGCCGTCGCAGAACCGGCGCACCTCGGCGACGAATGCATCGTCCTCGCCCGCGAGCTGGTCCAAGGTCTCCTGGAGGCCGTGGGTGGCCTTGACGTTCCCACGACCCAGTGCTCGAACGAGTTTCGCCTCATGGTTTCCCGATACGCACAGGGCGTTTCCGCCGGCGACCATACCCATCACCAGTCGAAGAGTGCCCACCGAGTCCGGGCCGCGATCGACCAGATCGCCGACGAACACTGCTCGGCGGCCATCCGGATGCACGGCGTCCACTGCGCGGCCGTCGTCGCGACGGACCGCGTATCCCAGTCGTTCGAGCAGGACTTCCAGCTCGTCGCGACACCCGTGCACGTCGCCGATCACGTCGAATGGACCGTGTTCGTGCCGCCGGTCGTTGAACAGACGCGTCCGTACGATCGACGCCGACGCGACGGCCTCTGGGGAGTCCAGGACGTGGATCGTGCGGAAACCCTCACGCTTCAGATTGCGCAGCGACCGCCGTAGCTGGTCGTGCTGACGCTTGACGACGTGGGCGCCGAAGTCCCGATCCGGTCGAGAAGCGTTGCGCTCCAGCGTGAGCGCGACAGGAAGGTCGAGGACGATCGCCACCGGGAGCACATCGTGATCCTTGGCCAATGCCAGCAGCGACCGGCGTGCCGATGCCTGCACGTTGGTGGCGTCGACGACGGTCAGCCGGCCGCGATTGAGGCGCTTGCCCGCGATGTACTCGAGCAAGCCGAACGCATCTGGCGTCGCTGCCTGATCATTCGGGTCATCCGAGATCATCGCCCGGCACTCGTCACTCGACACGACTTCGGTCGGACGGAAGTGGGTGGCCGCGAAGACGGACTTGCCGGAACCACTCGTTCCGACCAGGACGACCAGGGACAGTTCCGGAATGCTCAGTTCGGCCATGCTGTTCCCCCCGTCGTCGTCAGTTCGGTGAACACGGCCATCTGCGTCGGCGACCCGAGCTCCTCATCGCACTCGCCGACGGACCGGAGATCGACGGCGTACCCGTAGGATTCACCCACCGAGCGGGCCCAGGTCCCGAACTCTTCTCGGGTCCACTCGAAACGGTGGTCGGGGTGTCGGAAGCCGCCGGCGACCAGCGCCGGATACCGCACGTTGTACTCGCTGTTGGGTGTCGTGACGACCACCCGACGAGATCGCATGGTCCCGAAGACGTTGTCGACGACCGCCGGGAGCCGGGGCGGGTCGATGTGTTCGATGACCTCCATGAGAATCGCCAGATCAAGACCTGCGAGTCGGTCGTCCTCATACTGCAGCGACGACAGCAGCAAGGTGAGGCGCTCGGACTGACGCTCGGTCATCCGGTCGACATGCAGGCGCCTGGCCGCCTTCGACAGGGACGAGTCGGACACGTCTGTGCCGATCACCTTTGTCACGCCGCGCAACTCGAGCAACGCACCGAGCAGTGCTCCCGGACCACACCCGAGGTCGACGATCGTCGTCGGCCGGAACTCTCGCACGACGTCGAGGACCGCATCGTGGCGCAACCGCACCAACGGGCGCGAGACGTCGGGTTCGGCGTCCTCCGCAGCTTCCTCGACCGGCCGGTCGTCCAACTCGACGAGCCGTTGCGTGGCAGCATCTTTCAGATCTCGCTGGTGGACCAGATAGCGATGGGTGATCAGCTCCCTCTCCGGGTGGGTGGCCAGCCATCCCGCTCCGGCGCGGATGAGCTTGTCCACTTCGTCGTCGCCCACCCAGTAGTGCTTGGCGTCGTCGAGCACCGGCAGCAAGACGTAGAGGTGATTCAGTGCGTCGGCCAGGCGAAGGGAACCGACGAGGGTCAGCGACACGAGCGGTGCATCACCCCAGTCGGGCCTGGTGGAGTCCAACTCGATGGCCTCGGCCGTGACGCTCCATCCCATGGGTTCGAACAGCCGGCACAACAGGTAGGGATCGCCCGGGACCACGGGGAGGGCGATCGTCAGATCCAATTCCGAATCCGCGAGTTCTTCCCGATGCGCGCAGCGTCCGTGCAGGGCCGACCGGAACACCTTTGCCATCGCCACCGCCAGCAACGACGACGCAACGTAGGGACGGTCGTTCACGTATTGCCCCAGCGCGAACCCGTCCCGCGCACCAGAACGCCCCCGCACCAGGGAAACCGGATCGACCTCGATGACCATCGCGGCCGTGCACCGATCGTCCCCGACCTCGGGGTAGAAGACATGCGCCGTGCCCCCGTACACCTCGAACGGCTGCACCTTCGCCGGATGCTTGTGCAGCAGAAAGCCCAGATCGCTCGGTGTGTCGAGGGTCGACGAACGTTCTGCGGAGATGGTCAACAGCATCAGGACAGTGTGACCGACCGCCGTTCGCCGGGAAACAGGTTTGTCGCCTCGGAACCCTTCGAGGCTCGTCGCTGATATGTAGTGCTGCTCTGTCAAGTCCCATGGCGAAGTTGGCCTCCTTCGGGGGGGCTGTAGTGGGGGTTGGCCACCCGCCGCGGTGTGTGGTGGTCGTTACTCGCGACGGTGTTGTCGGACTGATATACGCGGGTTGGTTACCGCTCAACGGTGTTCGACAGGAGATGAAAACGCTGACCGACGGGTCTATGTAAACGTGCGTACCGTGCACTCAAAAGCGCTGGCGCACATAGCGACGCCGTGGATTCGTTCCCTGTTCACCACAGCGCAGTCGCGGCGGGTGACCAAGATTGTGTCAGGCTGGTTAGTCGTCGAGCACCGCCAGCGACCAGCACCAGCCGGCAAGCTCACGAGCGATCGCGGTGTTGGCCACGCAGGGATGTTTGCTGCGGCGGTCGAACTGTTGCCAACGCTTGTGCAACCGACGATTGCCGGCATGGCCACGGGCGCGGGCAGCCGGTGAGGCAGCCTCCCACCGGCGGCGCATGGTCTGTCCGGGTGTGGCGTAAGGGCGCCGGTGCTGCCAGGCCGCCTCCACCAGCAACCGACGCACGTGGGCGTTACCGGCCTTGGTGATCGATCCCTGACTGCGGGTCCCGCCGGTCGAGTATTCCGAGGGCACCAACCCGGCGTAGGAGCCGATCGTGGCGCCACTGAACCTCGACCAGTCGCCGATCTCGACCGCGAGAGCGAACGCGGTCAGCGTCGACACACCCCGCAGACACGACAGACGGGTGACCACCGCCCGCCACGGATCGGTCGTCGCGGTCTGTTCGATCAGCTCATCGAGGCGGTCACGGCGTGCGGTCACGCTCAACACCGCGTCCAGGTCGTTGTCGAAGGCGGCCTGCAGCAGCGGCAGCTCGAAACGTTGACGCTGCAGCCACCGCTGATGAACACCGGTCCAGGGTTTGCCGCCTGAGTAGACGATTCCCTGGCGCAGAAGCAGTTTCGACAGTCGATGCCGAGCGCGCATCAGGTCGCTGCGGGCGTCCTCGCGGGCGCGGACCAGATCACGGGCGGCTTCGGTGCCCACCTCAGGCACACTGACCGCTACCACCTCGCCCAGGCGCAGCAACTTCGCCAGGTGTGCAGCGTCTCGGGCATCGGTCTTGACGCGGTCCCCGGCTGGTCGTTGCAGTTTTGAGGGAGCGGCAACCACACACTCCATCCCGGCCGCAGTGATCGCCCGAGCCAGTCCGAAGCCCGTTGGCCCGGCCTCATAGGCCAACCGCACGGGCGGTGCCAAGCCCTGTAGCCAGCTCACGATGGTCGCCGCATCGGGGACCAACGTCTCCCGAATCACCATCCCGGAGTCTTCATCGATGGCATGAGCGACCACCGAGCGTGCGTGAACATCCAATCCGACACTTGTACCCTGAACAATCACCGGAGGCCTCCTGATCTGCAATGTGGTGCTACCGCCGAGTGTGAACTCAGCAGCAGCAACCCACGATGTGTTTGCAGCTTGAGGCCTTCGGCCCCAAGGCCCCCATACCGTCTATCGCTCCTCGCACCTCAGGGAGCGGAGGGTGTCGTCGCTGATATGTAGTGCTGCTCTGTCAAGTCCCATGGCGAAGTTGGCCTCCTTCGGGGGGGCTGTAGTGGGGGTTGGCCACCCGCCGCGGTGTGTGGTGGTCGTTACTCGCGACGGTGTTGTCGGACTGATATACGCGGGTTGGTTACCGCTCAACGGTGTTCGACAGGAGATGAAAACGCTGACCGACGGGTCTATGTAAACGTGCGTACCGTGCACTCAAAAGCGCTGGCGCACATAGCGACGCCGTGGATTCGTTCCCTGTTCACCACAGCGCAGTCGCGGCGGGTGACCAAGATTGTGTCAGGCTGGTTAGTCGTCGAGCACCGCCAGCGACCAGCACCAGCCGGCAAGCTCACGAGCGATCGCGGTGTTGGCCACGCAGGGATGTTTGCTGCGGCGGTCGAACTGTTGCCAACGCTTGTGCAACCGACGATTGCCGGCATGGCCACGGGCGCGGGCAGCCGGTGAGGCAGCCTCCCACCGGCGGCGCATGGTCTGTCCGGGTGTGGCGTAAGGGCGCCGGTGCTGCCAGGCCGCCTCCACCAGCAACCGACGCACGTGGGCGTTACCGGCCTTGGTGATCGATCCCTGACTGCGGGTCCCGCCGGTCGAGTATTCCGAGGGCACCAACCCGGCGTAGGAGCCGATCGTGGCGCCACTGAACCTCGACCAGTCGCCGATCTCGACCGCGAGAGCGAACGCGGTCAGCGTCGACACACCCCGCAGACACGACAGACGGGTGACCACCGCCCGCCACGGATCGGTCGTCGCGGTCTGTTCGATCAGCTCATCGAGGCGGTCACGGCGTGCGGTCACGCTCAACACCGCGTCCAGGTCGTTGTCGAAGGCGGCCTGCAGCAGCGGCAGCTCGAAACGTTGACGCTGCAGCCACCGCTGATGAACACCGGTCCAGGGTTTGCCGCCTGAGTAGACGATTCCCTGGCGCAGAAGCAGTTTCGACAGTCGATGCCGAGCGCGCATCAGGTCGCTGCGGGCGTCCTCGCGGGCGCGGACCAGATCACGGGCGGCTTCGGTGCCCACCTCAGGCACACTGACCGCTACCACCTCGCCCAGGCGCAGCAACTTCGCCAGGTGTGCAGCGTCTCGGGCATCGGTCTTGACGCGGTCCCCGGCTGGTCGTTGCAGTTTTGAGGGAGCGGCAACCACACACTCCATCCCGGCCGCAGTGATCGCCCGAGCCAGTCCGAAGCCCGTTGGCCCGGCCTCATAGGCCAACCGCACGGGCGGTGCCAAGCCCTGTAGCCAGCTCACGATGGTCGCCGCATCGGGGACCAACGTCTCCCGAATCACCATCCCGGAGTCTTCATCGATGGCATGAGCGACCACCGAGCGTGCGTGAACATCCAATCCGACACTTGTACCCTGAACAATCACCGGAGGCCTCCTGATCTGCAATGTGGTGCTACCGCCGAGTGTGAACTCAGCAGCAGCAACCCACGATGTGTTTGCAGCTTGAGGCCTTCGGCCCCAAGGCCCCCATACCGTCTATCGCTCCTCTAAAGCAGTGGGGGTGGCGGCGAGTGAACGCACGACGAGATGCAGTGCGGCGGTGGTGGTCAGGGAGCGGACACGCTCGCGGTCGCCGGGGAACCTGCGGGTGACGGTGACCGTGGGCCTGTCGCGGAGGGCCACGCCGAAGCACACGGTCCCGACCGGCTTCGTCTCGGTCCCCCCGCCGGGACCGGCCACGCCGGTGGTCGACACCGCGACGTCGGTGCCGAACCGGGTGAGCGCGCCCTCGGCCATCGCGGCGGCGACCTCGACGCTGACGGCCCCGTGCGTGGCGATGAGCTCGGCCGGGACATCGAGCAGATCCGACTTGGCGTCGTTGGAGTACGAGACGACACCGCCCATCACGTAGGCCGACGAGCCGGGCCGGTCGGTCAACCGGGCCGCGACGAGTCCGCCGGTGCACGACTCGGCGGTCGAGATCAACCTTCCGCCCAGCGCGGTGACCAACTGATCGTCGATCGTGGAACCGTCGGTCGAGAAGATCTGTCGCCCATGATGTTCGACGAGGAGGTCCAGGAGGGCGTCATAGACCGGCGCGTCCGCGGCGGCGAACCGGGTGACCATGTCGAGCTCGCCGCGCCGCAGGCAGGTGGTGATCTCGAGTCGATCGAAGTCGGGGACAGCGGTCTCGGCAGACCGGAGCGTCTCGGCGAGTTCGGCTTCGAGGAGGCCGTAGGCGCGGATGGTGGCCTGCCGGAGGTCGTCGGCCCGGGACAGGACGTCGGCCACGGCTGCGGTGGAGATCGCGGTCGGCCACATCGCCTGGAGTTCGCCGGGTGGGCCGGGCAGGACGACGATCGTCGGCACACCGGCGGCAGCGGGGATCACGACACCCGGTGCGGTGCCGGTGGGTGGCACCGGGGCCGCACCGACCGGCACGAGCGCCTGCTTGCGGATCCCTGTCCGCGTCGGGCCGGAGTCGACATCGAACCCGACCCCGCGCCAGCGCTGGATGATCGCGGCGATGTGCTCCTCGAGTGCGGGATCGAGGAGCAACTCGCGGCCGCAGAACTCCGCGACGGTTGCGACCGTCAGGTCGTCGGCGGTGGGACCGAGCCCGCCGCTGGTGACGATGAGATCCACCTGCTGCTCGGCGAGGAAGCGAAGCTGGGCGGTGAGGTCGCCGGGTCGGTCGCCGCAGATCGTGATGTGGGCGACGTCCACCCCGAGTTCGAGGAGTTCCTCGGACAGCCAGGGGCCGTTCTGGTCGGTGATCCGACCGGTCAGGACCTCGGTTCCGGTGACCACGATGCCTGCGCGCACACTCACGGCATCGAGCCTAGTGGTGTGTCCGCCACCGACGCAGAACGCGCCCTCGGGGAGAGGACGCGTTCCACGGTGTCGGCTGACGTGAGGATCAGGCCTTCTCGGCTTTGGCCTTCTCCTGCATGGACGAGCGGGCGGGGTTGGCCTGATCGTCCTTCTTGGGGTCGGACTCGTCCTGCTTCTCGGTCACCCCGGACTTGATCCGCGCGCCGATGTCGGGGTCGACGCGGTGCCAGTACTCGAATGCCCGCTGGAGGATCGGTTCGGAGACGCCGTTCAGGAGGTGGCCGACGACGTTGTCCACGAAGCGTTCACGCTGCTCGTCGTCGAAGACCTCGCGAACCAGGGTGCCTGCCTGACCCCAGTCGTCGTCCTCGGGATGGTCGACGTAGGCGCTGCGCAGGATCTCCCCGTTCGCGGCCCATTGCGGCTCACCCTGTCCGGGATAGAGCGCGGACGGCCCGCCCTTCGAATTCGGGGCGTAGACCGGGTCCGGGACGTTGTGGATCCGCATGGCGCCGTCCTTGGAGTACGAGTGCACCTCGTTGGTCGGCGCGTTCACCGGGATCTGCTTGTAGTTGCCGCCGATCCGGTGGCGGTGGGCGTCGGCATACGAGAACACACGCGCGAGCAGCATCCGGTCGGGGCTGAAACCGATACCGGGCACGACGTTGTTGGGTTCGAATGCCGCCTGTTCGATCTGCGTGTGGTGGTCCACCGGATTGGTGTGCAGGGTCATCCTGCCGACCTCGATGAGCGGGTAGTCGCCGTGCGGCCACACCTTGGTCAGGTCGAACGGGTTGAACCGGTAGCTCACCGCGTCGTCGAACGGCATGAGCTGCACCTTGAGTGTCCAGCTCGGATGATTGCCCGCGGCGATGTTCTCGAACAGGTCCCGGGTGTGGAAATCCGTGTCGGCGGCGGCCATCTGGTCGGCCTCGTGCTGGGTGAGGTGCTCGACGCCCTGATCGGACTTGAAATGGTACTTCACCCAATGCTTCACGCCTTCGGCGTTGACCCACAGATAGGTGTGGGAGGTGTAGCCGTTCATGTGGCGCCAGGTCTTGGGAATGCCCCGGTCGCCCATCAGCCAGGTGACCTGATGCGCGGACTCCGGCGAGAGCGTCCAGAAGTCCCACTGCATGTCATGGTCGCGAAGGTTGTTGTCCTGGCGACGTTTCTGCGAGCGGATGAAGTGCTGGAACTTCATCGGATCCTTGACGAAGAAGACCGGCGTGTTGTTGCCGACCATGTCGTAGATGCCTTCGGAGGTATAGAACTTCAGCGCGAAACCGCGCGGGTCACGCCAGGTGTCCGGGCTGCCGCGCTCGCCCGCGACCGTCGAGAATCGAGCCACCATCTCGGTTTTCACGCCTGGCTGGAACAGGGCCGCACATGTGTACGCCGAAATGTCTTGCGTGGTCTCGAATGTGCCGAACGCGCCGCTGCCCTTGGCATGTGGCTGACGCTCGGGAATCCGCTCGCGATTGAACTGCGCCATCTGCTCGATCAGATAGTGATCGTGCAGGACGATGGGGCCGCCGGCGCCGACCGTCAGGGAGTGCTCGTCACTTCCCGCCGGTGCTCCCGAATCCCGGGTGGTGAACAGAGAATCGTCGGACATATCGCCTCCGAGAGGTCGTCGTATCCGTGCATGAACAACGGGACCCGAGGGCTGCAGGTCCGTTCCGCCGATCCTACGCCGACGGGGTCGGTGGCACGTCGATGCCGAATTCCCGCAGCACCGACTCGGTGTGCTGGCCGAGTGCCGGGACGGGACCCATCGCCAGTTCCACGTCGTCGAAGGTCAGGGGCGGCAGGAGCGCGCGGACCGGGCCGACCTCGGTGTCCACCTCGCGCCAGCGGTCGCGCTCGCCGAGCTGGGGATGGTCGACGACACCCGCGAGGTCGCGGATCTCGGCGGCGGGTATGCCCGCGTCGGCGAGACGCCGGTCGAGTTCGTCGGTGGTGAAGCGTTTGGTCTCCGCGCTGATCACGGCGTCGACCTCGGCTCGGCGCGAGACGCGATCGATGTTGGTGCGGTAGCGGGCGTCGTCGGCGAGATCCGGGCGGTCGAGTGCGACGCGGGTCAGGGCGTCCCACCCGCGGTCGTTCTGGACGCCGATGAGGATGTCGCCGTCCTGGGTCGGGTACTTGTCGTAGGGCACGATCGCCGCGTGCCCGAGCCCGGCACGGGCGATCTGCCGCTCGCCGTAGAGCCGCATGTACATCGGATGGCCCATCCATTCGACCGTCGCGTCGAACATCGCCACCGAGACCCGTGCGCCGACTCCGGTGGTGGCGCGTCGTAACAGCGCCGACAACACGGAGGTGAGTGCGTACATGCCGGCCGCGATGTCCGAGGAGGGGATGCCGGTCTTGGACATCTCTTCGGGTGTCCCGGTCACCGAGATGAGGCCGGCCTCGGCCTGGACCAGCATGTCGTAGGCCTTGCGGTCGCGATAGGGCCCGGCGTCGCCGTACCCGGACATGTCGACGACGACGAGTCCGGGATGGTCCGCGCGCAGGGCGTCGGCGCCGAGACCGAGCCGGGCGGCCGCGCCCGGCGCGAGATTCTGGACGAAGACGTCCGCGCCGGCGATGAGCGTGCGGATCGCGTCGCGCCCGGACTCGGTCTTGAGGTCGAGGGCGACCGATTCCTTGCCGCGGTTGAGCCATACGAAGTGCGAGGCGACCGCGCCGCGCACCGCCGCGTCGTACTTTCTCGCGAAGTCTCCGTCGCCGACCCGTTCCACCTTGATGACCCGGGCGCCCAGGTCGGCGAGATGTCGAGTTGCCAGCGGTGCGGCGACAGCCTGCTCGAGCGCCACCACGGTGATGCCCGCGAGGGGCAGCAGTCCTTCGTCCGGAGTCACCGGCCAAGGATCGCCGACGGTGCGACGCCCGTCAACGAGGACCCTCGCGGGCCTCGGGATCGTTGGTGGCCTCGGTGAGACGGTGCAGCAGGTGGGTCAGCGACCGGATGTCGTCGGGATCCCACTGTGCCAGCCGTGCACGCCATTCGGTGATCGCCGAGGCGAGCACCGCGTCGACGCGTTCGCGACCGTGCTGGGTGAGGGTGACAACGCGGGCGCGGGCGTCGCGCGGGTCCGGATGCCGCTCGGCGAGCCCGAGCCGGACGATCGCGTCGATCTGACGCGTCACCGTCGACTTCTCCATGCCGACGGCGGTGACCAGGTCCGACATCGGCATGGAGTTGTGCTTGGCGAGCACGGTGATGAGCGGGTAACACGACGGGTCGAGACGTGGGTCGATGGCGCGGGCGCGCAGACGCGTGCGGACCCGGCCCCGCCGCCAGAAGTCGGTGAGTTCGGCTTCGAGCCCGCTGATCGGATCGGTGCTGATGGGATCGGTGCCGACGGGATCCGGCCCGGGGGAGTCGTCGGCCGACGCGGTCATCTCCGAACCCATGCGGGTCAGATTACCCAGCCGATGTGGGGGAGGCGACGTCGGACGACCACCCGACGTGGTGCACGATCGAGAGGTGGCCACCTCACAGCGCACCAAGCCGAATCCCTGGGAGTACGTGAAGTACGCCTACTGGGCGCGTCTGCCGAAGTCGATGCTCGACTGGGTGGCCGACGATCTGGCGGGCCCCGGAGCGTCCGTCCGGATGGTGGTCCGCTGGGCGGTGCCCTGCATCATCGTGCTGATCCCGATGCTCTTCGTCCCCGCCGACTGGGGTGTCCGGATCACGATGACCATGCCGATCCTGCTGGCCTACCTGTTCTTCTCGATCGCGCTGAACCGGGTGTACCGGCGCCACCGCCTGGTCCAGCACGGCCTCGATCCCGAGCTGGTCAACAAGCTCGAGCGCGAGAAGAACTCCGACCTCTACGACGAGTATCACCGCAAGTACCGGGGCGAGCGCCGCCGCCCCGGCGCGGGACGTTAGTCGGGCCGCCGGGGCGCACGGCTCAGTACAGGTAGTCCTCGCCGCTGGCCCGCACCGTCACATCGGACAGGCTGATCCCCCACGGCTGGTCGATGACGTGGACCACCGCCCGGGCGAGGTCCTCCGGGGTGATGAGCCAGTACTTCACCGAGTCGACATCGGTGAGTTCGGCGGGCATGGTGCCCTGCACCAACTCGGTGACGTGCTCACGATACGACGCGGCGCGCTGTCCGACGATCCCGCGGATCGCGCGGTCGTTGACGATCCAGCTCGCCAGATTGGTGCCGGCGACGCCGGTGGGTTTGACCGTCGTGACCTTGATCTTGCCCTTGGCCTCGATGCGCAACGAGTCCGACAGCATCGTCACCGCGGCCTTGGTGGCGCTGTAGACACCCGAGCCCTCGAATCCGCCGTTGCCGTAGATCGACGCGATGTTCACCACCTGACCCCGGCCCTGCGCGATCATCTGGTCGTAGACCGCGGAGATGCCGTTCACGACACCCTTGATGTTGATGTCGATGGCCTTGTGCCATTTCTCCCAGGCACGTTCGTGGTCGGCGAAGAACGCCAGCGGCATGACCCCGGCATTGTTCACGATCACGTCGATCGCACCGAAGCGTTCCACCGCCGACGCCGCGGCGCTCCTCATCTGGTCCATGTCGGTGACATCGGCGACGTGTGCGACGGCCGACCCGCCTGCGTCGGCGATGCCCTCGACGACCCCGGCGAGTCCGTCGGCGTCGATGTCGACACCGACGACATGGGCGCCCTGCGCCGCACACATCTGCGCGATGACCTTGCCGAAACCTCCTCCGGCACCGGTGATGATGATGGTCTTGCCCTGCAGATGATCAGACATTGAGCTCCCCGGCCGCGACGAAATGGTCGCGTCATCGTAGCAACGCGCCGCTGCATCGCCGTCCGGTGAACTCCGCCCCTCTTTCTCGCCGGTGGCGCGACGTCGCACCACCACAATGATCCCAGTCCACGTGAGAACGGCTCCGCCGCAACCACGCCCGCGCACCGGCCATCGACCGGCTGCGGCTCCATTCCACGCCCGCCGACGATTCAGTCACATGACTGAGCGGGTTGTCAAGGGTTACGCCGGCCATGGTGCCGATCACTCCTGGTTGTCGGAGTGGTGCTTGACACGCGGCCGGTCCATGGCAAATCCTGTGTGCCGACGGCCACGCCCCGGCACGTCCCCCCGCGGTGTCTGCGACCGCGACCGGTTCCTCCCCGTCTCTCGAGATCACCGAATTACGAAGCGTCGAGCGTCTTCTCGCGCACTGATGACAGGAGAACGATGACCGGGGCACTTCCGACGAGACGGACTTTTCTTCGTGCCGCAGCGGTGACCGCCGCGGGAACGGCGGCCGCGGTGGCCAACGGTGGCGGCCGGGCGTCGGCCGACCCGTCGCGACGAATCAGGCGGACGCGCGAAGAACATCGCGTGGTGATCGTCGGCTCGGGATTCGGCGGCGGCGTCGCGGCGCTCCGCCTCGCCCAGGCGGGAGTGCCGGTCCTGTTGCTCGAGCGAGGCCGGCGATGGCCGACGGGACCGAACTCGGAGACCTTTCCGCGTGCGTCGAGTCCGGACAAGCGAATGCTGTGGCATGAGTCGACCCCGAACCTCTTCGGCAAGCCGCTGAGCGTCGAACCTTATGTGGGACTGTTCGAATCGGTTGCCGGTGCCAACATGACCGCACTGTGTCCGGCCGGCCTCGGCGGTGGTTCCCTCGTCTACCAGGGCATGACATTGCAACCGAGCGAGGCGGTGTTCAACGAGCATTTCCCCGACGCGCTCGACTGGCAACTGATGAACCGGGTGCACTATCCGAGGGTCGCGCGGATGCTGAAGGTCGCGGTCGCCCCCGATTCGGTGGTGCGGTCCCCGCAGTACCTGGCGCCGCGACAATTCGCGAAACGGGTCCGGGCCGAAGGGCTACCGCTGGAGAAGATCCCGATGCCGATCGACTGGGGTTACGCCGCAGCCGAATTGCGCGGCGAGATGAAACCCGCTTACACCAACGGCGACGGCGCCATCGGTGTGAACAACGGCGGCAAGCACAGCGTCGACGTCACCTACATCCGTGAGGCCGAGGCAACCGGGCGCGTTCAGGTCCGCACCCTGCACACGGTGCGCCAGGTCGCACGCCGCCCCGACGGCCGGTGGTCCCTCGACGTCGAACGCACCGACGAGTCCGGAAAAGTGTTGGAGCACAAGGAGCTGATCGCGCGCACTCTCATCCTGTCGGCGGGCAGCGTGAACACCACCAAGTTGCTCGTCAAGGCGCGTGCGACGGGTACTGTGCCCGACCTGCCGGACAGTCTGGGGCACGGATGGGGCACCAACGCCGACCGGATCTACACCTGGACCAGTCCGAGCATCGACTTCGGGAAGGTGCAGGGCGGCCCGGTCGTCTTCGGCAGTCCCAACTGGAGTGACCCGAAAAGTGCGTTCACCATCATCCAGGCGTCCCTCCCGCCGCTGCCGGTGTACGCCGGCACCACGATGATGGTCGGCTTCGGCGTGAGCTCGGGCCGTGGTGTCATCGCCTACGACTCGGCGATCGGGGACGCGCTCATCCGATGGCCGCACGAGGGCGATTCGGAGATCCAGACCAAGCACATCGATCGGACAGTTCGGCGGATCGCCGGGCCCGACGCGATCCTCACCGACACCAACGCGGTGTTCCCGTCGACCTGGCATGCCCTCGGTGGGGCCAACATGGGCACGGTCTGCGACCTCGAGGGGCGGGTCGAGGGCCAGCGCGGACTCTACGTGATCGACGGCGCGCTCATGCCGGGCAACACCGCGGCATGCAATCCGTCGATGACCATCGCCGCGGTGGCCGAGCGGGCACTGGACCGGATCGTCGCCCATGACGTCGGCGCGGTGATCTGACCGTCACGGGGTGACCGGGGCGAGCCACATCCCGGTCAGAGCGTCGACGACGAGATCGCGCTGGTGCTGCCAGGTCCGAGATGCAGCGCCCGCCTCGGCCTCGCCCGCGCGCTCGATGTCGGCCAGCGCGTTGACGATCATGTGGCGCGTCAGGTTGTTACGCACCTCGAGCACGTCGTCGGAGAGGGTCGGCAAGGTGGCGTAGAACCGGTCGAGGATCGTCATGAGGACTTCCGATCGTGCGGTCTCCTCATAGAGCAGGACGGTCGCGGACGGGTCACTGGACACCTGGGCGAAGAACCGGGCGAAGTAGCTGGGCGGGCCGAGTTCCGCCAGATACTCGACCTCCGGCCCGACGAGACAGCGGAGCCAGTCGCGAACCCCCGGTTCGGGTCCGACCTCGGCCAGGCATCTGCGACGCAACCGTTCGATAGGGATGTTGTGCGAGGTCAATGTCGCGCGAAGCAGATCGTCCTTGGAACCGAAGTGATGTCCGACGGCGTAGTTGTTGCCTTGACCCGCCGCCTTGCTGATCTGGCGGCTGGAGACGGCGGCCACGCCGTTGAGGGCGATCAGCTTCTCGGCAGCGCCGATCAGGAGCGCGCGAGTGCGGGCAGACTGCTCCGACTTCCCTTCGCTCATGACCTAGATGATGCCCTACGCGAGCCGTCTGAAACGGCGCGATACCGGCCGTCTCTACGACGATGAGAAACGGGCATAGCGGACGCACCCGTACCGCGGCGGCTCGGCCCGACGCGCGAACCGACCTCCGCCTACTCGGGAAGTCCCTGCGCGAGTGGACACCCCGACCTAAGGTGAATCGACGAAGGCCCGGATGATCCGCCGTCCGAACGACCATCGGTCGCAGGACCCGACTGTTGGGAGGACACGATGGCGACTGCGCCTCCGGCCACCGCGAACCTACGTGAGCTGACTTTCCGAGGCGCGGTCCTCGGCGGGATCATCACGCTGGTCTTCACCGCCGCCAACGTCTACCTCGGGCTCAAGGTGGGTCTCACCTTCGCCACCGCGATCCCGGCGGCCGTCATCTCGATGAGCATCCTGCGGTACTTCGCGAACCACTCGGTGGTGGAGAACAACATCGTCCAGACCATCGCGTCCGCGGCCGGGACGCTGTCGGCGATCATCTTCGTCATCCCCGGTCTGGTGATCATCGGGTGGTGGACCGGATTCCCCTACTGGATCACGGTGGCGGTCTGCGCGATCGGCGGCATCCTCGGCGTCATGTACTCCATTCCGCTGCGCCGCGCGCTGGTCACCGGATCCGATCTGCCCTACCCCGAAGGTGTTGCGGCGGCCGAGGTCCTGAAGGTCGGCGATTCCGCCGGCGGCGCCACCGAGAACAAGGCGGGCCTGCGCACGATCATCTTGGGCTCGGTCGCGTCCGCCGGATTCGCGTTGCTCACCAAACTGAAGGTGCTCAGCGACTCGATCTCGGCGACGATCAAGATCGGCACGGGCGGAACGCTCTTCAGTGCCGGACTGTCGATGTCGCTGATCGGCATCGGCCATCTCGTCGGGGTGACCGTCGGTGTCGCCATGCTCGTCGGGGTGGTGATCTCCTACGTCGTCCTGCTGCCCATCGAGACCCAGGGGCAGACGGCGGGGGAGGATCTCGGCGACGCCGTCAGCGCGATCTTCGCCAATGACGTGCGGCTCATCGGCGCCGGTGCGATAGCCATCGCGGCCATCTGGACCCTGATCAAGGTCATCGGGCCGATCGTGCGCGGAATCCGGGCGGCCATGGTCTCGTCGCGGTCACGCCGTGAGGGGGTGACCGTCGACATCACCGAGCGGGACATGCCGATCAACATCGTCGGCGGCAGCATCCTCGTGCTGCTCATCCCGATCGGGGTGCTGCTGTGGGACTTCGTCCACGACACGGTGCTGGAGGGCAGCGCCACCGGGATCATCGCGGTCAGCATCGTCTTCGTCTTCGTCATCGGACTGGCCGTCGCCTCGGTGTGTGGTTACATGGCGGGCCTCATCGGGTCGTCGAACAGTCCGATCTCCGGTGTCGGCATCCTGGTGGTACTGATCGCTGCACTGCTCGTCAAGCTGACCTTCGGGCCGGCGGACGCGTCGCAGACCGACGCGCTCATCGCCTACACGCTGTTCACCGCCGCGGTGGTCTTCGGCGTCGCGACGATCTCCAACGACAACCTGCAGGACCTGAAGACCGGTCAGCTGGTCGGGGCGACACCGTGGAAACAGCAGGTGGCCCTGATCATCGGCGTGCTGTTCGGCTCCGCCGTGATCCCGCCGATCCTGCAGCTGATGTACGACGCCTTCGGTTTCGTCGGAGCGCCGGGAGCGACGGAGGATGCCCTCGCGGCACCGCAGGCCGGCCTGTTGACGACTCTTGCGCAGGGCGTGCTGGGGGCGGACCTGAACTGGGGGCTCATCGGTATCGGGGCGCTGATCGGCGCGGCGGTGATCGTGATCGACGAACTCCTCGGTCGCGCAGGGCGATTCCGGTTGCCGCCGCTGGCCGTCGGCATGGGCATGTACCTGCCGATGTCAGTCGTCCTGGTGATCCCGATCGGTGCCTTCATCGGTCACTACTACAACCGGTGGGCCGAACGCAGCGGCGGCGCAGTCGAACACAAGAAACGGATGGGTGTTCTGCTGGCCACCGGTCTGATCGTCGGCGAGGCGCTCTTCGGTGTGGTCTTCGCCGGGATCGTCGCGGCCACCGGCGACGACTCGGCTCTGGCGATCGTCGGTGACGGGTTCGAGCGATGGGCCCAGATCCTCGGCGTCATCGTCTTCGCCGCGACCATCGCACTCCTCTACGACCGTGTCCGCAAGATCGCCACCGCGAGCGGGACCGCGTCGTCGACCACCGCCGGGACACCGAAGGACTGACGGAGATGAGCGAGGGGGCACTGTCGCGCGCGATCGACGACTTCACGGCCGGCGCCCGGCATCTGACGGAGTTGGTTGCCCTGATCGATGACGACCGATGGGACGGTCCCGGGCTGGGCGAGTGGTCGCTGAGATCGCTCGTCGGACACGCGAGTCGGTCGCTGACCACCGTGGTCAGCTATCTGGCCGAGCCGGGCTCGGACATCGAGTTGGATTCGACAGCAGCGTATTTCGCGTCCATCCAGGGATACGGCGACCCCGCCTCGGTCCGGCAGCGCGGAGTCGACGCCGGCCTGGCACTGGGGGACGATCCACGGGCGGGGGTGCTCGAGCGCCGCGACCAGGCCATCAGAGCACTTGCGGGAGAACGTGACCGGCCACTGACCACACCGTTCGGCGGCATCATGCTGTCCGACTATCTGCCGACCCGGACCTTCGAACTGGCGGTGCACGGCCTCGACATCTCCCGCGCGATCGACGCCGACCTACCGCTCCCGGCGCCGGTGCTCGCGTCAGCACTGTCCACCACGACGGCGATGGCAACACGGATCGGCCAGGGTGAGCGAGTGCTGCTCACCCTGACCGGTCGCGAATCCGAGCCGCCGACCCTCGTCTGAGGCTGTACGCGCGAGGGTCAGGTCGCGGCGTTGCTGTGGGCGAATTCGGCCACGATCGCGGCGTTGAACGCTGCCAGGTCGTCGGGCTTGCGACTGGTGATCAGCACGTTGTCCCCGTCCCGGCACGTGACGACCTCCTCGTCGACCCAGGTGCCGCCGGCATTGATCACATCGGTCCGCACGCTCGGGAAGGACGTGAGTGTCCGCCCACGGACCACATCGGCCTCGATCAGCGTCCACGGCGCATGGCAGATGGCTGCCACCGGTTTACCTGCCTCGAAGAAGCTGCGCACGAACCGCACGGCGGGTTCCGAGGCGCGGAGGAAGTCGGGGTTGGCGACACCACCGGGCAGGACGAGCGCGTCGAAGTCCATCACGCGCGCGTCTTCGAGAGTGAGGTCGACCGGAAAGGTGTCGGCCTTGTCGAGGTGGTCGAACGCCTGGACGGTCCCGGAGTCGGTGGACACCAGGACGGGCTTTCCGCCGCACGCCTCGACCGACTTCCATGGTTCGGTGAGTTCGACCTGCTCGGCGCCCTCCTGGGCGACCAGGAATGCGATGGTGGTGCCGTTGAGTTCTTCGGCCATGGCGTGTACCTCCTCTGTGCACCGCATACGGCAGCGGTGCCTCGTCAGGTCCGATACCCGTCGGTGTGGTGCACCAAACGGTCGGACCCGCCCGGACCCGGCCCGACCGGGGTGTGTTGAATGTCCCCGGGCAACGACTGGGAGGTAGTGGTGGGAGGCTTCGACGGCGTCGCGACGCTGGTTCATCTGGCGCGTGGCGGGGAGATCGGTGAGTCGCACGAGACCCCGCACTCGGTGATCGCCGAGGGGCCGCATCGCACACTGCGGCGGTACGGCGCCGATGACGAGGTGGTCGCTGCCGCCGGAACCGGACGGCGACCGGTGCTGCTGATCCCACCGCTCGCGGTGTCGACCGCGTGTTACGACCTCGCCGAGGGGCTGTCCGTCGTGCAGTTCCTGCTGGGTGCCGGCCGGGTTCCGTACGTGCTCGACTTCGGCGACATGACCCGCGCCGACCGCCACCTGGGGTTCGCCGACTTCTTCGACGACATCGTCCCCGGGGCCGTTGCCGCGACCGTCGCGGACTTCTACGGCACAGCGGACCGCCGCGAGTCCGGGGTGACACCGGGGTCCGGGCGGGTCGACGTTCTGGCCTGGAGTATCGGCGGGACCATCAGCCTGCTGACCGCCGCGGCCAACCCGCATCTCCCCCTGGCCTCGGTGACGGCGGTCGGCACCCCGCTCGACTACGCCAAGGTGCCACCGTATCCGCTGGTGAAGACCCTGATGCGACCAGTCGGCACCACGCCGGTGAAGCTGGCGCTGCGCGCACTCGGCGGGATTCCCGCGCCGCTCGTCCGCCTGGCCTACCGGGGCACCGCCTGGCAGCGCGAACTGAAGAAGCCCGGTTACATCCTGCGCAACGCCGACGACACCGACGCCCTCGTGCGGATGAAGGCCATCGACCGGTTCCAGGAGACGATGCCCGGTTACCCGGGCAAGGTGTCCGAACAGATGTGGGAGAACTTCATCATGCGCGGCGAACTCGCCGGCGGCGTGCTCGACTTCGACGGTCGCGTCGTCGATCTCGCCGACGTCGCGGTACCGGTCGCGCTGTTCGGCAGTCACCGGGACGCGATCGTCAGCTGGGCGGCTGCTCATCACGGGGTGGAACTCCTGGCCGGGGCGCCGCGCGTGGACTTCACCACCGTGGAGACCAGCCATCTGGGGCTGATCGCCGGGTCCGCGGCGGTCGAACAGACGTGGCCCCGGATCGAGGAGTTCCTGAGCGACCTGGACCCCCGCGACTCGTAGATGAAAAAGCCTTCATCTTCGACTCATGGTCGGCTCACCGGAGTCCGACAGAGTCGTCGACATGAAGATCTCACGAGTACTCGCCACCCTCGCCCTCGGTGCGCTCGCGGTCGCCGTCGTGACCGCCAGCTTCTTCCTCATCCGTTCGCCCGAGCCCGACCTGGCCGCCGACTCGGTGTCGGTCGATGTCGCGTCGCAAACGCCTCAGGGCCCGACGCCACCGACCCAGACCCCGCCGGCCCCGGCGCCGGTTCCGCAGATCCCCGCCGGAGCACCGGTGCAGCGGGCCGTCCCGCCGAACCTGAACTCCGACGACGACGACTGGTGTGACCCCCGATCGGCTCAGCGCGACGACGACTGCGACGACGACTGGGACGATCGCAGCGACGACTGGGATGACCAGGACGACGATCAGGGCGACGACTGGGACGATGACATCGATGACGACCAGGACGACTGACGCCGAGGCATCGAATCCAGCCGAGAGTGCGGGTGTGCGGCAGCGCCCCGCGCTCTCGGCGCGTTGGCGTATCACGGCCTGGATCATGCTCACGACGTTCTTGCTGCTGGTGGTGGTGTTCGTGGTGACGCGCAATCTGTTGCTCCGCGACGTCGACAGCCGGGCGAACCACGACGTCGCACAGGAGGCCAGCGAGTTCCGGACGTTCGCGGCCGAGGGGGTCGACCCGACGACCACCGAACCCTTCACCTCGGTGTCGCGGCTGTTGGAGGTGTTTCTCTCTCGGCAGTCGGCCGGGCAGGGCGAGGTGATGGCCGGCGTCGTCGGGGACACCGAGATCCTGGAACTCCCCGGTAACGCCTGGCCGGCCGCGGGTGAGGGCCGCCGGGTGCTCGACGAGCTGCGGGCCCAGACCGGTCCGGCCGGCGTGTTGATGACCGATCACGGCGAGATCCGCTGGGGGAAGGTCGATCTGGAGCCCGTCGGCTCCGGGACAGCGGATCCGGGCGCGGAGTCGGCGCAACCGGGGACGTTCATCGTCGGCATCTACACCGACCCCGGTCGGGAACTGGTGGACCGTACGATGCGGGTCCTCGCGATGGTGGGCCTCGCCGGCATGATCGTCACCACCGGGGTGGCGTACCTGGTGGCCGGCCGGATTCTGGCGCCGGTGCGGAGTGTGCGGATGGTCGCCGCGGAGATCGGCGAGAACGACCTCACCGCGCGCGTGCCGGTCATCGGGCGTGATGACGTGGCCGCGCTGGCGCAGACCTTCAATGCGATGCTCGACCGGATCGAGGACGCCTATACGACGCAGCGTCAGTTCGTCGACGATGCCGGCCACGAGCTGCGGACTCCCATCACGGTCGTGCGTGGTCATCTCGAACTCCTGCCCGACGATCCGGAGGAACGCCGGAAGACGCTCGACCTCGTCGACAGCGAGCTGGGGCGGATGGGGCGCATCGTCGGGGATCTGCTCATGCTGGCGAAGTCCGAGCAACCCGACTTCGTGGTGGTCAGGCCGACCGACGCGGCGCAGCTGATGCTCGACATCGAGTCCAAGGTGCAACCGCTCGGTGATCGGCAATGGTTGCTCATGGAGGTCGCCGAGGGCCCGTGCACCGTCGATCACGAGCGGATCACCCAGGCGATGCTGCAGTACGCCTCGAATGCGGTCCGGCATACGCGCGAGGGCTCCGTCATCCAGTTGGGTTCTCGCTTCGCCGGCATCGGAGCGCAGCGCCATCTGTGCATCTGGATCACCGACGACGGCCCGGGTGTCGAGCAGGAGGACGCTGCGCGGATTTTCGAGCGCTTCCAGCGCGGACGGTCGGGGTCGGCACCCCAGCACTCGTCCGGTGCCGGACTGGGACTCGCGATCGTGCGGGCCATTGCCGACGCACACCACGGAATCGCCTGGGTACGTAGTGTTCCCGGGCACGGTGCGACGTTCGGCATCGATGTCCCTGTCCCCGTCCCCGACATGACCACCTACGTCGACACAGCGTCGTCGGCACCAGGAGAAGGAGAACGGCGATGAGCCGTGTCTTGATCGCGGAGGACGACGCGCGGATCGCGTCGTTCATCGGCAACGGCCTGCGTGCGGCGGGTTACAGCACCGAGCATGTGTCCGACGGACTGTCCGCGCTCGAGGCAGTGCGCAGCGGCGCTTTCGACATGGTCGTCCTCGACATCGGACTCCCGGCGATGGACGGCTTCGACGTGTTGTATTCCATGCGCGGCGAGGGGATCTCGACACCGGTCGTCGTCCTCACGGCCAGGGACAGCGTGAGCGACACGGTGAACGGGCTCGAGGGTGGGGCCAACGACTACATGACCAAGCCCTTTCAGTTCGCCGAGTTGCTCGCCCGCATCCGGTTACGGCTCGTCGACGATTCGGCGGTCGCGTCGGAGAACCTGCTGTCCGCCGGGGACCTGCGTCTGGACCTGAAGTCGCGACGAGCGCGCGTGGGCACCGAGACCTTCGACCTCACCGCGCGTGAGTTCGCCCTGCTGGAAGTGTTTCTGCGGCACCCGGATCAGGTGCTGTCACGCGAGCAGATCCTCGGTCACGTGTGGGGCTACGACTTCGATCCCGCGTCGAACGTGGTCGACGTCTACGTACGGGCGCTCCGCAACAAGATCGGTTCGCATCGGCTGGAGACCGTGCGCGGCATGGGTTATCGGCTTCGCGTCGTCGACTAGCGCGGCACTCACTCCGGTGCGACGCTGAGCCAGTCGGCGAATCCCGTCGGATCGTGCCGGCCCAGGGCCCCGTGCTCGAAGAGTCCCCAGCCGGTGCGGGTGGTGCCGTCGGCCTCACGGCATTCGGCGCGTCCGACGTGATCGATGACCCCGAAGGGCATGCGTCCCATGATGTCGGTGCTGGACATGTCGTAGGTGAGACGTTCGGTGAAGTCCGCTCCGCGCCAGACGCCGTGGGTCCAGTCGGGGTCGCCGCCGTAGCCTCCGCCCACGTGGATGGGTACGGGGAGCAGCGATTCCACCTCCAGCGTCACAGGCGAGCCGCCTGACCCGGTCGTGGAGATGGTTGCGCCGGTCGGAATCCGGGTGCCCGGCGCGTAGTGGACGGTGACGTTCGGCCAACCCAGCTGCTCGACGCGGCCGTCCTTCCAGACGCGCGAACAGTCGTTGAGGCTTCGATAGCCGTCGGGATCCTCCTGGATGATGAAGACGAGCTGAAAGTCGTCGAACGCCATCGGGATGTAGAGCCACCACATGCCCTCGAACGGCGGGTCCGACGGCCGGCCGGCCGGTTCGGGCTCGCCGACCGGCCGGATTCCCCACGAGCGGTCGCGGGTGCCGACCCAGGTCGCCGGGTCCACGACGATCTGTTCGCCGTCGACGGTGATCGACCCGCGCCAGGTACCGACCTGTGCGAATCGTTGCGCGTCGAGGGTCACCTTCGCGCCCTGTCGCATCACGTGGGGTTGCTCGAGAAGGGCGTCGAACAGGCCCTCCCAGTGCAGGTCCAGGGCGATGCCCTCGGTCTCGGCGAGGGTCAGGTGCAGCGTGCGCAGCGGATCGTCGACGGACAATCGGTAGTTGCCGACGCGCTGCTCGAGCCGGTTGTCGTCGATCGCGTCACCGAGGTGGACCGCGGTCTGGGTGTCGGTTCCGTCGGCCCGGCGTCGTCGGATGAGGACGAACGCGTCCTTCACGCCGAGGTTGGGGTAGTACCCGATGCCGGTGATGAGGAAGATGGTGCCGCTGCGGTCGTGGGCGTTGAGGTAGGCGCGATCGTAGAAGTTGCGGTCGCTGTTACCCGGCCATGCGATCGGTTGCGGCAGTTGGTGAATGGGATACTCGTCCATCGGTCCCAGGCCGGTTCGGCTCATGTGGTCAGTTCTCCTCGAGAAGTCGTTCGAGCAGTGGTCGGTGGTAGAACAGGGTGCCGTCGACGTCGTCGGGGCGTTCGAGTTCGCCGAAGTGCACGCGCCGCGCACCGGTGCGCATGAAGACGCAACACCACTGCACGGCGGCGTGGACGTAGAACCAGCGCAGGTCGCCGAGTTCGACACCGGTCCGTTGCCGGTAGGTGTCGCGGACGTCGCTCTCGCGCAGTAGGTCCGGCAGGCCCGGCAGGCCCGCCATCGTCGCCAGCTCGTGAAAGACACGGTGTGCGAACACCACCCATGCGATGTCGAGTTCGCGCGGGCCGATACGTGCCATCTCCCAGTCGAGGACCGCCGTGGCCGTGAAGTCGGCGAACATCATGTTGCCGATGCGCGAATCACCCCAGGACAGGACGGGTTCGGTGTGCGCGACGTCGTCGGGGAAGTTGTCGGCGAGCCAGGCGAGCGCGCGTTCGACCAGGGGCGAACGGCCGATCCCCTCCACCGAGAAGTCGTACCAGTCCTGCAGCCAGGCGAGCAGACGAGCAAGGGGGGTGTCACCCGCGGGGAGGTCGTCGGCGAGGAAGCCGAACTGCTGCGCCGCGTCGGGGATGGAGTGGAGGTCGGCGATCACGCCGACCGCAGAGTCCTGGGCCCGACGGCGATCGGCCTCGGAGGCGTCCCCGAACCAGTTGTCGCCGAACGTGTACGGCATCACGTCGGGCGGGACCTCGCCCTCGCACCGGTCCATCAGGAAGAACGGCGCACCCAGGAGGGCGCCACTCGGTTCGAGGTGGTGTACCGCGGGGACCGGGACGTCACTGAGCCGGGCGATCAGCCGCATCGTCGCGTATTGATGGTCCATCCGGTAGGAGCGGAACACGGGAACGTCGGCGCTCGACGGCGCCATCCGCATCACCCAGTGCCGGGTGGGTTCGCCGGGCCAGGACACCGACACCGGGATCGTCTCCGACGACATGCCGTTGCTGTCCCCACTCGCGGTGACCGTGACCTCGGGCAGGGCGTCGGGGGTGTCGCTCTGCCCGGCCAGCCAGCGCGCGAGTGTGTCCGGGACCGAGGCGTTGTCCCGGCTGGAACGCTGCAGATGGTCGACCTGTTCGACGGCGGGTTCGGTGGCCATGGGCACCCCCTGTGATCGTTACCGGCACATTCGCTACGGTGAGTAGCGTTATGACAGCAGAACGGTCGCGTGGTTCGCAGCGACTTCGGGAAATCCCCGACTACAAGGGGGCCGACGGAGAGCGGGTGGGCCGATGAGCACCGGGACGGGAGAAGCGGTCCCGGGGCGTCCCCGCGACGTCCGGATCGATTCGGCGGTGCTCGACGCCGCTGCGGAACTGGTCGTCGACGTCGGCTATCGGAAACTGACGATGGCTGCGATCGCCGATCGCGCGGGGACGACGAAGACCGCGCTCTACCGCCGCTGGTCGGGCAAGGCCGAGCTGATCCACGATCTCGCGTTCTCCCGGATGGCGCGGCTCCCTCCGTCCAGCGGTGAGGTCGAGGCCGACCTCCGCATCATGGTCGCGGCGGCTCGCGACCTCTTCGCCAGCCCGGTGACCCGTGCTGCACTGCCCGGCCTGATCTCGGACATGGCTGCCGAACCCGAACTGTCGGCGCGTGTGCACGCAGGCTTCGCAGAGGTGTTCGGCGCATTGCGTGACCGGTTGGTGACCGCCGTCGACCGCGGCGAGGTGCATCCCGATGTGGATCCGGATCGGCTCATCGAGGTCGTCGGTGGAGCGGCGATGTTGCACGCACTGCTGCTCGACGACCGTGAGTTCGACACCGCGTGGGCCGATCAACTCAGCGCGCTGGTCGTGCACGGAGTTCTACGATGAGATCGGCGCACCCACCTACACTCGTGGGATGACCGCACCGAGCAACACCGACGACGTCGTCGAACAGATCCTGTCCACCTACGACGCGATCACCGTGGTCGGTGCCAGCGCCAATCCGTCGAAGGCCGCCAACGAGGTCCCGGCGTACATGAAGAACCGCGGTTGGCGGATCATCCCGGTGAACCCCACCGCCGGCGAGATCGTCGGCGAGAAGGTGTATCGGACCCTCGCCGATGTCCCCGAACAGGTCGGCCTCGTCGACGTCTTCCGCCCCGGGCCCGAATGTGCCGACGTCGCCCGTGCTGCCGTCGCGGCCGGCGCGACCGCACTGTGGCTGCAGCTCGGAATCCGATCGGCGGAGGCGCGGGCGATCGCCGAGGACGCCGGCCTGCTGTATGTCGAGGATCGCTGCCTGATCATCGAGCAGCGCCGCACCGGCATCGTTCCCGGCTGACGGCAGGGCGGCCCCGGTGAACTTCCTGGACGAGCTCACGCACCAACGACTTCCGCTGTTCCTGCTGTTCGCGTCGTTCGTCGTCACGTTCATCGTCACCCGGGTGATCACCCGACTCATCCGGGCCGGTAAGGGCCCCTTCCGTAACAACGTGTCGGACGGCGTGCACGTGCACCACATGGTGCCGGGTCTGATTCTGACGATCGTCGGCGCCTTCCTCTCGGTGGGTGTCAACGGGGCGTCGCCCGGTGCGGAGATCAGTGCGGTGCTGATCGGTGTCGGCGCCTCACTGGTGCTCGACGAGTTCGCGCTGATCCTCCGCCTGCAGGATGTGTATTGGTCACCGGAAGGCCAACTCTCGGTTCAGGTGGTCGCCCTGACGGTTGCCGCCCTGGGGATGGCGGTGCTGGGTTTCAACCCGCTCGACGACGCGAACGTGGAGATCGGCCCCGTCGCTCTGGTGGCCACTGTTCCGATCAACGTCGCCTGCGCGATCCTGTGCGTGCTCAAAGGCAAGTTCTCGACGGCCATCGTCGGCGTCTTCATCCCGGTGTTCGCCTGGTCGGGTGCGATCCGGCTGGCCCGACCGCACTCGGCCTGGGCCCGCCGTCGATACACCCCGGCCAAGACCGAGAAGGCGCGGGCCCGGGCGAAGAGTTTCGACGACCGCTGGGGCCGTTGGGGTCTGAGCATCGGCGACCTCATCGCAGGGAAGCCCACCGACCCCGCGAGCTTGGTGGTCAAGGCGCCGGACGCGACGGCGGTCACCGACGTTCGACCCGGGCCCCCCGCGTCGTGACCGGAACAATTGTCCGATGACCTACGAATACCCCTGCGAGATCGTGACGTTCGTCGTCTCGCCGAAGCACGCCTACTTCGGCAGACCCAAGGACGGCCCGGCAGCCGAGGTCGAGACCCGTACGCCCGAGATCGTGGAGATCGTCGCGGACAAAGGCATTCGCGGAGACCGCTTCTTCGGGATCCGAGCCCACACCGAGGCGGCGGTGACGTTTCTCGCGCTCGAAGCCTGGACTGCCGCAGCGGGTGAGGCCGACCCCGTTCTCGCTCGACGCAACGTTGTGGTGCGCGGTGTCGAGCTCGATCCGCTGCGCGGCCGGGAGTTCGAGCTCGATTCGGGATCGGGTCCGGTCCGATTCCGCGGTGGGCGTCCTGCGCACCCGTGTTCGTGGATGGACACCGTCGCCGGTGACGGCGTGCGCAAGGCTCTGATTGGCCGAGGTGGCCTGCGAGCGCAGCCGCTGACGTCGGGAACCCTCAGTCTCGGTCGTGCGGTCTTGATCAGCGATGTCGAACTCGACGCCACCCGCGCCGCAGACCAGGTCCGTCGGGCCCAGCCGTTGTAGCGGGGCAGTGGAGACGGAGGCTTGGGCCTTCACTCTGGAATTGTCAAGGAACGGACGCGGTCCCGGGCTGGCTCGGGTGCGGAAGGTGCTACGCGAATGTGTGGGCGGGCCGAGTGTGGCTGGGCGGAGTCTGGGTCAGGCGGCGTCGTCGAGTCGCATGGTCCGTCGGTTGTAGGCGGGTAGTGGTCGGCGTTGTGGGTCGATGGTGGCGGGTGGGACGAGCCAGGGGTGTCGGTCGAAGCCCATCACGACGTCCCAGCCGTGATGGTGGACTTGGGTGTGACAGCGCTGGCACAGCAGGCAACCATTGTCGAGATCGGTGGGACCGCCGTCGGCCCAATGGCGCACATGGTGCACTTGCGTATGCGACGGTGGTGCACCGCATTTGATGCAGCATTGGTCGCGCACGATGACCGCCTTGCGCAGATGTGCCGAAAACAGGCGGTGGGTGTGGCCCATCTGTAGCGGTACACCTTCGCCGTCGAGGATGATCTCGGTCAGCGACCCGTCGCAGGACACCTGTTTCGCGACGGCCTGACTGACCGACCCGGTCCACGGCAGGGTGGCGGGATCGGCGCCGGTGGCGGGGATGGTCACCATGAGTTGCGTACGGGGAGAGCCGACGCTGTCGATGCTCGCGCCGAGTGCGGCTTGATCGAGGATCAGCTCGAATGCATCGGCGCGGCGCTGCTCGGCGGTGCGTCGATCCTCGGAGCCGTCGGGTTCCGGTCTCGGGCAGGATCGTTCGTCGATCATCGAGAGGAACTTCTCGCCGACCACTTGGGTGAGGTCGGCGCGGATGTCGACGCGTCCGTCGTCGGTGGTGTGGGCGTTGACCGTGTTCAGCGATGGATCGTCGGCGGCCGGGATGCCGGTGTCGGTGGCGTCCGCGATGGTGTTGCCGATGGCGCGGGCGTACTTCTCTACTTCTGCCGGGGTTGCTCCCGACAGGCCCTGGCCGATCAAAGCTGTCTCATGGGTGGCGCATTCCTCGTCGGAAAGTGCTGTCGGCAAACGCTTGTCGATCTGGATCAGGCCGCGGATGATGGCGTCGGTGACTTCGCTCGACAGGCGTCCGTCGGCGGCGTGACGGGCGAGGGTGGGCAGTGTCGGGAGAGCGTCGACGCTTCGCATGGCGCGTAGTGCCGCGGCGGGTGCGTAGCCCATCTCGATCAACACCTTCTTGGTGGTCCCACCAGCCTTCTGTGCGACTCCGAGTTCGTCGAGTTGCGCTGCATGCGTGACGATCTGGTGGTCAACGACGTTACGAATCAGCCGGAGAGTGTCGAGCGCGTCGAATGTCGCTCTGCCCGTGGGGTCGTCGGTGGGCGTGGTGGTCTTGATGAGCTGGTCGAGAAGGGTGGTGAGCTCTGGCATGACTCCACTGTACGGGAACATGTGTGTTCGGTTACGAGGTTTCTCCACAACCCGTACTTGCGGAAACCGGTGCTGTGTAGCCGATTTCGTCGACGGTACGTTTCTCGGCAACAGCAGTGAACTGCAGTCACACCTGTAGCAGATCCGGCTCGGGCGCACCCCCGATGGCGGTGGACACCGCACACTCGACGCACGATCCACAACAGGCGCAGCACGAGCAATGTCCGGGATATGCCAACCATTCGCTCTGGCGTCGACGGCCACGCCCCTCTGGCGCAGAGACTCTCGGTACCGCGACTGGTCGCACGAAGACCCGCCCGCGCCGGCCACAAGCGAGCGGCAAGGTCAAACGGTGAGCCGCGGCCACACATCAGATGGGCCGGCGCTGAGTCCTACTCTTCCGAACCGCCCGAGCGGCCACCTACGACGACTGGCTGCACCACCAACAATCACCACCGTCCCTACACCGGGATCGGCGGACTCGTCCCGATCGATCGCCTGTGCGTCCACAAGCTCACCGGGTACTACACCTGGCGCTTCTCCAGGGCTCTCGTCGGCAGAACGAGTGCGGGTCCGGTCGCGGGCACCCGGGCCACCCGCCCGAGCTCAGGGGTGGCAAGGTTCCGCCCCATCCTCAGTCGGCTCGTCCGAACGCATCCGTGGCCACCTCGACGAAACGCGCAGCAGCAGCGGACGGTTTCGAACCCCACAGCAAGCCGAGATGCGCGGTGCTGTCGACGCCCCGGATCGGCACCCCGACCACGCGGTCGTCGGCCGCTGCGATCGACTCGCTCAGGATGCCGACTCCCAGTCCACTGCAGACCAATTCGATGATCGCCTCCGGCGAAGACGCCTCGATCGCGGGCCGGATAGGGCTACCCTCCGACGCTGCCGCGTCGAACACGCTGCGGATTCCCGCGCCGCTCGGGAGACAGATGAGCGACCGTTCGCGGAGCAGGGCGAGGTCGATTGATCGGCCGGGGGCACGATCGTTCGCGGGCACCGCGGCGACGACGCGTTCGGCGATGATCGTCATGGACTCGACCCCCGGCGGCAGGCTACCGCCGTACCCGGCCAGGGCGACGTCGAGGCGTCCGTCCTCCACCGACGCGATCAGTTCGGTCGATGGAGACTCGCGCAGGCTCAGTTCGATCTGCGGGTGCGTCGACCGGAAGGTGCCGAGCGCTGCGAACAGGGGCGCGATGGTGCACCCTTCGACCATCCCGACCGAGAGGCTGCCACGAACGAGTCCGGAGACCTCGGCGACGGTACGGGCGACGTCGTCGGCAGCGGCAAGGGCACGGCGGGCCGCGGGGAGCGCTTCCCGGCCGGCGTCGGTCAGGCGCACAGCGCGGCCGGAGCGATCGAAGAGGGCCGCACCGAGTTCCCGTTCCAGGGTGCGGATCTGCGCGCTGATGTTCGGCTGCGTCGTATGGACGCGCGCTGCGGCCGCGGTGAAGCTGCCTTCCGCGGCGATGGCTGCGAAGTATTCGAGCTGGCGAAGGTCCATAAGTGAAAATGATATCGACCATACAAACCATCACTTGGACTTATCGGGCGGCTGGGTCGACTCTGGACTCCGAACACATCGAGAGGAGTCGTCATGACCACACACGAAACCGCACGCACGCCCGAGGACCTGACTCGACTGTTCGTCGAGTTCTCCAACGCCGGGGATGCCGACGCCGTCGCCTCGCTCTACGACGAGGACGCAGTGATGGCCTTCCCGCCCGGCGAGGTCACCCGCGGCCGGACCGCGATCCGCGACCTGTGGGCATCGGTTCTCGCGCACCGGCCGACCTTCGTGCCGGAGCCGCCGTTGCCGACATTGATGTTCGGGAACGATCTCGCACTCACATCGACACCGCCCCGCGACGGTGCGGGTGCCCGCGCTCAGGTGGTCGCGCGACGATCCGATGGATCGTGGGTACGCATCATCGACCAGCCGGAGTTCCAGACGCCGGACCACTGAGTCGCCGCGACGCCAGATTTCTGAGTCCGGATTCAGCTCCCGTGCTAGCTTCGCTGTGGTGGCGGTTACCGCCGCCCAGGGCGACGGCGCGAAGGGACGGATCGGCGTGGGAGTACCGGAAGCGGACGATGTCGCCGCGACGATTGCGTCCCGACTCGCCGACCGACGCGGTACCTCACTCTCGGTCGAATCCGCACGACTGCTGCCGGCGGGTGCGAGCCGGGCGACCTACGCCGCCGGCCTCGTCGAGGGTTCCGGACAGGTGGAGCCGATCATCATCCGCGCGGTTCCCGCCGCCACCGACGACGGCGGGTTGCGAGCCGAGGCGCAGGTGCTGCGTGCAGCCGCCGACGCCGGGGTGCCGGTGCCGGAGATCCTCGACGCCGGCTTCGACGAAGATGGCAATGTCCTGGGGTTCCCTTATCTGGCAATGACGTTCATCGATGGTGAGTCCATCCCACGTCGAATACTGCGCAACGACTCCCATGCCGGCGCGCGTGCCCGGTTCGTCGCTCAATGCGGTGAGATCCTCGCGCGCATCCATCGGATCGACGTGCGGCAGACGCCCGGTCTCAGCGAACTCGGCGATCCCATCGCCGGGCTCCGGGAGCTGTTCCCACGCGAGTTCGACGCCATGCCGGCCGGACTGGTACTGGCGACCCAGTGGCTCACCGACAACCCTCCCGAACCCTCACCGCGGCGGTGCCTCGTACACGGTGACTTCCGGTTGGGCAACCTTCTGGTCGAACCCGAAGGTATTGCGGCGGTGCTCGATTGGGAGCTGGTCCACCTCGGCGATCCCGTCGAGGACCTCGGTTGGCTGTGCGCGAAGGCGTGGCGGTTCGGAGGGTCGACACCGGTGGCCGGGATGGGCAGCCGAGACGAGCTGCTCGACGCGTACGCCCGGGAGGCGGGTTGGCGTCCCACGGACCGGGCGCTGCGCTGGTGGGAGCTCTACGCCACCGTGAAGTGGGGACTGATCTGTGCGGTCCAGGCCGCCCGCCACCTCGACGGGGTCGAACGGTCGGTGGAACTGGCCGCCATCGGACGCCGAAGTGCCGAGCAGGAATTCGACGCCCTGCTCGACCTCGGGCTCGTGGCACCGGAGGCGGTGCCCGATCCGCTGACCGAGGCGACGGGTGCACGCGCGAGCGAGGATCTCTACGGATCGCCGAGCTCCGTCGAACTACTCGAAGCGCTCGCCGAGTTCCTTCGATCCGACTCGGTACAGGCCGATCTGTCACCACAGGTGCGTTTTCACACGAGGGTGGCCGGCAATGTCGTCGACGTCGTCCGTCGGCAGGTCCTGCTGGGTGCCGCAGATGCAGCCGCGAGTGCGCAACGCCTGAGTGCTCTCGGCATCGCCGATCAACAGGCGCTCTGTGTAGCACTTCGTTCCGGAGAGCTCGACGGGACCGACGAGAAGGTCCGCGACGCCGTCGTCGCCGACGTGCGGGCGCGGCTCCTCGTGGCGAACCCCAAGTACTTCGCGGTCCCTCATCCGTGACCGCAGGACATCCGATCCCAACCGAGAGGGGTTCATCGTGGACTTCGCCCTGCCCGAGTCGCTGAGCGACTACCTTGCCGAACTCGACACCTTCATCGAGGCCGAGATCGTCCCCCTCGAGCAGACCGACGACAACATCCGATTCTTCGACCACCGGCGTGAGGACTCCCGAACCGACTGGGAGCGAGGCGGCCTGCCGAACAAGGAGTGGGAAGCGCTCCTCGGCGAGGCGCGGCGTCGCGCGGATGCGGCAGGCCATTTCCGCTACCCGTTCCCGTCCGAATTCGGTGGCCGGGACGGATCGAACCTGGCGATGGCGATCATCCGCGAGCACCTGGCGTCGAAAGGGCTGGGCCTGCATTGCGATCTGCAGAACGAGCACGCCATCGTCGGCAACAACATCGGTCTGCTCCTCATGCTCGAGTACGGCACCCCGGAGCAGCAGGCGGAATGGGTCGAGGGACTGGCCGCGGGCACGAAGTTCTTCGCCTTCGGCATCACCGAACCCGACCACGGGTCCGATGCCACCTACATGGAGACGACCGCCGTTCGCGACGGCGATGACTGGATCATCAACGGCGAGAAGACGTGGAACACCGGCATCCATGCCGCACACCGCGACATCGTGTTCGCCCGCACCAGCGGTCAGCCGGGAGACGCTCGCGGGATCACCGCCTTCCTCGTCGACCCGCAGGACCCCGGGTTCGCCGTCGAGGAGTACCTGTGGACGTTCAACATGCCGACCGACCATGCGCACATCTCGCTGCGGGATGTCCGGGTGCCGAATTCCGCGGTGTTCGGGGCGGAGGGAGCCGGTCTGCAGGTCGTGCAGCACTTCTTCAACGAGAACCGCATCCGTCAGGCGGCGTCGAGTCTCGGGGCGGCCCAATACTGCGTCGATCGCGCCGTGGCGTACGCCAACGAACGCGCGCCCTTCGGCAAGAAACTGTCGACGAATCAGGCGATCCAGTTCCCGCTCGTCGACCTGCACACCCGGTGCGCGATGATCCGGGCCCTGATCCGCGAAACCGCCTGGAAGATGGACACCTACGGACCGTTCGCCGCGTCTGCGGAGGTCTCGATGTGCAACTACCAGGCGAATCGGCTGTGCTGCGATGCCGCCGATCAGGCGATGCAGGTGTTCGGCGGACGCGGCTACTCGCGGCACGAGCCGTTCGAGCACATCTACCGGCATCATCGTCGCTACCGGATCACCGAGGGCGCCGATGAGATCCAGATGCGACGCGTCGCCGGATACCTGTTCGGTTTCATGTCGGGAAAGGCGCCCAAGGGAGTGCAGTCGTCCTGAGTAGGCTGACCACATGATCGCGGTCATCATCATCGTGGCCACCGTGGTGGTCGCACTGTTCATCCTCGGCGGCGCCGCCTGGTTCGCGTACGACTCGGACAAACGCGTGCGCACCTTCGCGCGGTCCACCGACCTGATTCCCGGCCGACCGGGACGGGCACCCGAGAGCTGGGCCACCGACAATACGCGAGAAGCGCTGTTGCACCGTCGAATTCGATACGCCATCGCCGACGTCCATGCGAACCCGGCGATCCCGCACGACGACGAACTCGTCGCGGCACGCAATCGCCTCGACGACGCGGTTTTCGAACTCGACGATCGGCTGATCGCGTCGGCGGACCTCGGCGAAGACGAATCGACCGAGGCGCTCGATCACGCCGAGTCGGCCATCAAGGACCTCGAGAAGCTACCCAAGAAACTGTGGGAGGCGCCCCGCGAGGAACAACTCGCCGACATCGACCGTGTCGCGCGCGTGTTGGCACGCGGCTGACCGCTCGGAGCAGTTCAGATCACCGTCGGGCGGGGCGGTGGGTCCGGCTGCGGTGGTGCGGGCTGTGGGTCGGGAGCCGGCGGCGGGGTCGGCACGGGGATCGGCGGTTCCGGCGGCGGCTCGGGGATGGGCTCGGGTGCGGGAACGGGCTCCGGCGGTGGCGGGGGCGGCGGGACCGGTTGACTCATGTCCGGACTCCTCTCGACGCGAACGTCTGGTTCGTCGGCTTTGTCTCGTGATGCCTCCACCGACGCTACGCCCGTGGCGAGACGCCGGCCACCGAGCCGTGATCAGGAGTCGGCCAATTCCAGCAGCTTCCGGACGGTCCGCAGATTGCGTCCCGTGCCCTGCACACCCAGACCGCGCGCGATCGCCGGTGCGGTCAGCGTCGAACGCCCCGCCCCGTCGGCATAGCGGATGTGCAGATCGGATCCGATGACCCGGACGACGTCCTGGCCGAAGTCCTTGCGCTCGAACGCGGCCACCTTGTCGGGCGCCGGTCGGCCGGTCAGGAAGTAGACATAGGAATACTTGTCGTCGGCGATCTCGAACGGATGCGCGTCGAGCGCGGCGCGGACCTGCCCGGGCGTGCGGCTGATGACCTCCCGGAACCATCCGTAGCGATCCTCCATCGCGGTTTCGAGAGCGCGGTCGAACTGCTCTGGTGCGGCCGGTGGTGTGCAGAGCAGGTTGCCCGACGCGATGTAGGTCGAGACGTCTTCGGCACCGAGGTCGGTTGCGATCTGCCGCAATTCGGCCATCGGGAGTTTCGCCCCGCCGACATTGACCGCGCGGATCAACACGATGCGGCGGCTCACAGACGGACCTTCGACAGGTCGGTCCGAACCAGCATCACGTTGTAGTCGTCCCACCGCGAGACGACGAAATACAGGTTCTTGCCCGACGATCGAGGGTGGATGTAGGGGGTGTACAGACCGCTGGACTGCTTGGAGGTGATGAGCACTCGCTCTCCGCTCCACGGGCCCACCGGCGACGGCGACGTGCGCAGCATGATCGTCCCTGCACGCTCGGTCAGCATCACGAACCGGCCGAGGAAGGCGTTGTAGGCCACGGAGATCTCGCTGACCGGGCCGGCGACGACCGGCGCGGCGTCGGCCGGATTCGGCGACCACGCGGTGCCACCGCGGAAGTACTGGTATCGGTTGAGGTTCAGTATGTCGGCCGGACGGAAGCGGGCCACATGGGCTGAACCGGAACGTCCGTTGGGCGTTCCGTATTGGTAGATGTACTCCCCGCTCCGCAGGAAGGCGCCCATCTGGAACCGATCATGGCCCCTCGTCACCTGGGGAACGCCCGGGATCGTCAGGTCGGTGTTCCAACGCAGCGTGTTGTTGTCGACCGTCCAGGTCTGACCGTTGTTGTGCGACACAGCGATTCCCGAGTAGTTCGTGCTCCACCGGCCGGGGCCCAGCCACCGGTGGATCGACATGAAGCCGACGAACTGCGTGCCGTTGATCGAGATACCGCCGGTGGGGATCCGACCGACTTCGATGTTGCGCACCCCGACGGCGTTGAACATGGGTTGCGCCCACGTCGGATGCGCCGGCGTCACCGACGCGCCCGAACGGACCGACCCGGGTACGGGGTTCGGGAATCGGATGCCCTTGGCCAGGTCGGAGTTCGCGTCACTGCGCAGCATCGTGTTGTGTTTCCAGGCCATCTGTCCCGCGCACCTGCCCCACGTGTCACCGAAGGCCATCAGGATCTGACCGGATCCGTTGTCCCACGGCACACCGACGTCGGTGGCGGTGATCCCGAACCGGGTGTCGGTGCGTGCGGGACTTCGCGGACCGGTCACCCAGGAGACGGCCTTGCTGGCACCGGTGAGCTTCGGGAGCGGGCCCTGTGGTTTCTTGCCACCCGCCCGATAGCTGCCGAAGTCGAGACTGCCCCACCCGAGCTCACTGGACCCGGAACTGCCGGTGCTGCCGACATCGCCCCCGGTGATGCCGGTGGCGTTGCAGACCGCGGCTCTCGCCGGAACAGACACGGTGGTCAACAGGCCGCCCGCGAGGGCGACAGCGGCAACGGTCGCGATGATGCGGCGGGCCGGACGCATGGACGTACCCCCAGAAGAAACGACAAGTGGTGTCAGTGTTGCAGAAGTGGCGGCTCGGAGCGGCGTCGATGCCGAACCGACGCCGGTGCGTGACCCGGGAGGAGCAAGCCTGCGAGCCCTCCTTCTGCTCCCTGAGGAGCGAGCTTGCGAGCGTCACGAAGGGTCTCGCAACCTCTGTCGCCGGACCCTTCGTGACGCACCCTCCGCAAGCTCCGGGCGCTCCTCAGGGAGCAATAGGGGAGTCGCTTCTCCCGGATCGGGTCGACGGGCGCTCCTCAGGGAGCAGTGGGGAGTGCTTGTCCCGGATCGGGTCGACGGGGGCGGATCAGCGGCGAGTGGCCACGGCGAACGTTCGGCGGAACGGCAGGACCGTGCCCCACTCGCGGCGCGGGTAGGCCTCGGCGAAACGTTTCTTGAGGTCGGTGACGAACTGCTTCCGGAGGTCGCCGGTAAGTGCCTGGAGGTACGGACGCGCACCGGTTCCCGACATCCAGTCGAACACCGGGTCCTGGCCGTCGAGCACGTGAAAGTAGGTCGTCTCCCACGCGTTGACGTGGTAACCGCGCTCGGCGAAGAAGTCGAGATACATCTCGGCGTCGAGCCGGGGCAGCGCCCGGAGGTCGCCGAAGGCCCCGACGTACGGCTCGGTCGAGGCGAGCTCGGCGAGCGCCGCGTGGGTTGGCGAGTCGGTGTTGTTCGGCACCTGCAGGGCGAAGGCGCCGCCATCGGTCAGGTGACCGAGCAGACCGTCGATGACGTCGAGGTGGTCGGGCACCCACTGGAACATCGCGTTGGAGAGCATCAGGTCGACCGGCCGGTGGGGCGTCCACTGCGAGACGTCGACGGCGTCGTAGTTGGCGTGCGGGTCGGTGTTGTCCCGGATCGCCCGGTCGACCATCTCCGCCGAGTCGTCGATGCCCAGGATCTCGGCCGCGGGCCAGAGCGCACGCAGGTGCTTGGTCAGGTGGCCCGGTCCGCACCCCAGGTCGACCACCGACAGCGGGTTGGTCGGGATCTGCGCGATGAGGTCGAGAAACGGCCGCGCGCGATCGTCGGCGAATTGTAGATAGCGTGTCGGGTCCCACACAGCCATGAGTCCACCCTAGCGGTGAGTCTGCTGCCGGGCATCGCAGCTGCCGTAGGCTTCCGTGCGTGACAGCTTCCGCGAACCCGACAACCGACGACTCCTCCGCAGACCCGGAATCGGGCTCGGCCGTCGTCGAGATCTCGACCGACGGTGCCTGCCTAGGGAACCCGGGCCCGGGCGGATGGGGCGCGGTGCTCCGATACAAGGGCACCGAGAAGCGGATCTCCGGGTCGGAACCCGACACGACGAACAACAAGATGGAACTCACCGCCGCCATCGAGGGTCTCGCGGCGCTGACCAGGCCGTCGACCGTCATCATCTACACCGACTCGACCTACGTCCGCAACGGGATCATGAAGTGGGTCAACGGCTGGCAGGCCAACGGGTGGAAGACGAAGGATCGCAAGCCGGTCAAGAACGCGGATCTGTGGCGTCGTCTGGTCGAGGAGGAGAAACGGCATCAGGTGGAGTGGCGCTGGGTGAAGGGGCACGCCGGCGACCACTTCAACGAGATCGCCGACGAACTGGCGACCACCGCGGCCCGATCGGTCTCCCGATGACCCCGGTGGCCGTCGCCCTCGAACCCGTCCGCGACGAGCACCTGGTCGCGGCGATCGAGGGCGCGGGCGGACATATCGTCGGCCTCGACGACGCCCGGGTGCTGGTGTGGATCGGGCCGCCCGCGGACTTCCCGCAACTGCCCGACACCGTCGAATGGGTGGCCCTCAAGACCGCGGGCATCGAGGATTTCGTGGCCGCCGACATCCTCGACGACCGCCGGCTCTGGACCAACGCGTCGGGCTTCTATGCCGAGAACGTCGCCGAGCACGCGCTGGCGCTGCTCCTCGCAGGACTCCGGCAGATCAACACCGCCGTCCTCCGGCACTGGGACAAGGAACGGATCGACACCGCGGTCCGGTCGCTGCACGGCGCCACCGTCGCCATCGTCGGTGCCGGCGGGATCGGTGCCTCCCTCGCCCCACGTCTCCGGGCGTGCGGTGCCCGCGTCGTCGCGGTGAACCGATCGGGCCGCGACGTGCCCGGTGCGCACGAGATCCGACGGTCCGACGAGTTGGACGAGCTGTGGGGAACCATCGACCACGTGGTGCTGGCGGCGCCGGCGACGCCCGAGACCCGGCACATGATCAACGCCGAGAGCCTCGCGGCGCTGCCCGACCATGCGTGGGTGGTCAACATCGCGCGCGGCCCGCTCGTCGACGAGGAAGCTCTGTACCGGGCGCTGGCCGACGGCCAGATCGCGGGCGCGGCCCTCGACGTGACCGATCCGGAACCGCCCGCCGACGACCATCCGCTCTGGTCCCTGCCGAACGTGATCATCACCCCGCATGTCGCCAACCCGGCGTCGGGACTGACGCGCGAGCTCGCACCGTGGGTCGCCGAGAACCTCCGCAGGTTCGCCGCGGGTGAGGAACTGCTCTCCGTGGTGACCGCCGGCCGCGACTACTGAAGTCACGACCTGCTGATTCCGGCTGATTTCTAGAACACGTTCTCGTTTTCGGTCCCGGCGTGGCATGGTCGACGGGTGATTCTCGACAGATTCCGGATAGACGACCAGGTGGCCATCGTGACCGGCGCGAGCCGGGGGCTCGGGGCGGCGATCGCGGTCGCCTTCGCCGAGGCCGGCGGCGACGTGGTGATCGCGGCTCGCAGTGAATCCGACCTCGAGCAGGTCGCCGAACGGGTCCGCGCGGCGGGCCGACGCGCGCGCACCGTGGCCGTGGACCTCGGCGACCCCGATGCCGCGGCGGCGCTCGCGCAGACCGCGGTCGACGAGTTCGGGCGGCTCGACACCGTGGTGAACAACGTCGGCGGGGCGATGCCCCGGCCTCTGTTCGACACCAGCCCCAAGCACCTGCGAGATGCCTTCGACTTCAATGTCGGTAACGCGCACGCATTGGTCGTCGCCGGTTCCAAGCAGATCCTCGCGACCAGCGGCCGGGGTTCGATCATCAACATCACGTCGGCGGTGGGCCGCCTGCCGGGACGTGCCTACGCCGCCTACGGCACCGCGAAAGCTGCTCTCGCGCATTACACGCGCATCGCGGCGATGGATCTGAATCCGAAGATCCGGGTCAACGGCATCGCACCGGGCGCCATCCTGACATCGGCGCTGGAGATCGTCGCGGGCGACGACGGAATGCGTACCGCAGTCGAGACATCGACTCCGCTGCACCGACTCGGCGACCCGGAGGACATCGCCGCGGCCGCCCTCTACCTGGCGTCCCCGGCCGGCGCGTACGTCACCGGCAAGATCCTCGAGGTCGACGGCGGGATCATCTCGCCGAACCTGGACCTGCCCATCCCGGACCTCTGATCACTCCGAGCCGCGCTCGAGGGCGCCGGCGATCTGCCGTTCGAGCTGCGCCGCGGCCACCTGCGGAACGTCGATGATGCCCTCGAGTTCGGCCCGGGCCTTCTTGTAGGCCGCCTGCCGCTCTGCGGGTGTGGCCGCGGAGTCGGCGGCCACGCCGATCAGCTTGCGTGCCCGGTCCAGGGCTTCGCGTTCGACGGGTGAGAAGTCGGTTTGCCTGCGCCGCCGGGACTCTCGTTCGGCTGCGTCGAATGCCGCGGCGTATTCGCCCACAGCGTCGCGGTACTCGGCGAAGTCTGCCGGGGACATCGAATCAGGCAGCGGCGCCTTGGCGCCCGGCTCGGGTCGCAGATCGTCGGCGCGGACCCGGGCGCGGTGGAACGCGAGGGTCAGCGGTTCTCGCATGTCGGTCATCATCGGGTACTCGATGAGCGTCGCGAGATCGAGCTCGTAACCGAACCACTTCTCGTTCAGCGAGTCGTGCTGGCGGAGGGTCCGGCGCACCTGGTCGGCCGACGTCGTCGTGAGTTTGAGCTGCTCGGTCTGCGCGTTCGCCTTGATCCGGGCGAGCTCGATCTTGTCCTTGCGCCGCTTCTCGTTGTACTTCCCGATCGACCCCGCCCACCCGCCGACGACAGCGCCGATGGGGAAGATCAGCCACCAGTTGTCCGTCGCGAAGCTGACGATCTCGTTCACGGCTCAACTGTACCGAGACGAGGCCCGGCTGATTAGGGTGAACGCATGGCCGACCCCGATGCGCCGAAGCTCGCCGTGGACACGATCGAGGCATGGCGAGAGTGGTTGCGGGACAACCACGACTCATCCGGCGGCGTGTGGCTGGTGTTCTGGCGCAAGGGATCGGGCCGGGAACCGATCGACTACGACGAGTGCGTTCGCGAGGCGCTGTGCTGGGGCTGGATCGACGGCCACACCCGCGTCATCGACGACCGCCGCCGCGGCATGTGGTTCACCCGGCGCGGACGCAACAGCGGATGGTCGGCGTCGAACAAGGCGCGTGTCGCCGACCTCGCGGCCGCCGGTCGGATTCAGCCCGCCGGCCAGGCCGTGATCGACGACGCCCAGGCCCGCGGCCTCTGGACCATGTTCGACGACGCCGAGGCGCTGATCGAGTCCCCCGAACTCGCCGCCGCGCTCGACGCCGACCCCGTCGCGCGCGCCAACTGGGATACGTTCCCGCCGAGCGCCCGCAAATTCGGGTTGTCGCAGCTGGCCATGGCGAAGCGACCGGAGACCAAGACGAAACGCATCGCCGGCCTCGTCGAGCGGGCGGCGCGCAACGAGCGGCCGGCCTGACCCTTCGTGACACGCCCTCCGCAGGCTCCGGGCGCTCCTCCGACGCAGGGAGCGGTGGGTGTGTGGTTCTTTCGGATCAGGCAGCGGAGGTGACGCGTCCTCCGCAGGCTCCGGGCGTTGTCGCCAGCGTCGTCGGGGCGCGGTGTCGGAGACTGTCGGGTATGTCGTACTCTCGTCGCATCGAGATCCCTGGGAAGCCGGTTCGACTCCGGCGCGGTCCCGCCACTGTGAACTCGGCGCGTCGATGACCTCGACGCACTGACTCAGCCAGATACCAGCCTCGATGCTGCTTGTCACGCCACGAGGATGGACCGACGACACATGACGATCGATGGTGCCCGCAGGGCGCCGGTACTGCCGCGCACGCACAGACGCACGAGACGACGCCGTCCCGTGGTCGTGGTTCTCGTCGTGCTCGGGTTGGCCCTGGCCGCTGGGTTTCTCGCCCTGTGTTCGGGCGCCGAAGTGTTGCCCGTGTCCACGGTCGTCGACGTGATCGCCTCACGGTTCGGTGGGCCTGCCGTCACGCGCACCCAGCTTGCGATCGTCTGGGACATCCGGATGCCGCGAATTCTGCTCGGTCTGGTGGTCGGCGCGGGCCTCGCCGTCGCGGGGGTGCTGGTCCAGACGCTGGTCCGCAATGCGCTGGCCGACCCGCACCTTCTCGGCGTCTCGTCTGGTGCGGCAGTCGGGGCGACATCGGTGATCACCACCGGGTTCCTCGCCGGCTTCGGGTTGTGGTCGCTGAGTCTCGGAGCGATGGCAGGCGCATTGGGAGCCGCGCTGCTCGTCTTCGCGATCACCATGAGCCAGGGTGGTATCACTCCGCTCCGGTTGGTGCTGACCGGAACCGTTGCCGCATCAGCGCTGTCCGCCATCGCCAGCTTCCTCGTGCTGCGCACCAACGATTCGCAGGCGGCTCAATCGGTCCTGTTCTGGTTGCTCGGCAGCCTCGCCGGCGCATCATGGAGCAAGCTGCTGCTGCCGGTTTCGGTCGTCCTGATCTGTACCGCCGTCGCTTTCGCACTCCACGGGTGGCTCGACGCCCTGTCCGCCGGGCCCGATGTCGCCGTGGCGGTCGGGGTGAGGGTCCCGCTGCTGCGAAACCTGCTGTTCGGCCTGCTCGCGGTGATGGTCGGCACGATGGTCGCGGTGTCCGGGGCCATCGCCTTCGTGGGCCTGGTGATCCCGCACATCGCACGCATCCTCGTCGGTTCCCGACACCGCTGGGTCCTGCCCACCGCCGCCCTGATCGGCGCGGTCTTTCTGGTTCTCGTGGATGTGATCGCGCGAATCGCATTGCGGCCAGTCGAGATCCCGCTCAGCGTGGTCACCGGGGTCATAGGTGCGCCGCTGTTCCTGTTCATCCTCGGGCGGCGCCGCTACCAGTTCGGTTCCTCAGCATGAGCCGCCCACCGGTCGGGATCGTCGTATCCGGGATCGAGGTGTGGATCGACGGTCATGCTGTGCTGCAGGACATCTCGCTCGATGCGCCGGCCGGTGGCATCGTCGGTCTCGTCGGACCGAACGGCTCCGGCAAGTCGACCCTGCTCAGGTCGGTCGTCGGCTTGCTCCGACCCCGGCGAGGGACGATCACCGTCGACGGCCGGGCGACAGAGTCGATGAGCGTCCGCGAGCGAGCGAGGCAGATCGCGTTCGTGCCCCAAGAAGTCGACCTACCCGCCGACATGCTCGTACACGAATACGTCGCGTTGGGGCGGCTTCCCTATTCGTCGCCGTGGAGCATGGGCCGCTCCGGTGACCGGGCCGCGGTGGGACGCGCACTGCGATCGGTCGGCATGGCGGACCACGCGTATTCCGCTGTCGACCACCTCTCCGGTGGTGAACGACGCCGCGTCGCCCTCGCACGAGGACTCGCCCAGGACTGCGGCGTTCTGGTTCTCGACGAACCGACCAATCACCTCGACATCCGGCACCAGCTGGACCTTCTGGCGCTCGTGCGAACGTTGGGAACCACGGTCCTCGTGTCGCTTCACGACCTCGATCTGGCTGCTCGCCACTGTGATTCGGTGTACGTGCTCGAGGACGGACGAATACGGGCGCATGGCGACGCCGCCGCCGCGCTCGATCCCGCAATCGTCGCCGAGGTCTTCGGCGTCGCCGCCCACCGGATTCTCAACAGCGCGACCGGCCGAACACATCTGGTGTTCGAACCGACGCCGGGCTCGCCGCTGGAACCGGTCCACACCGACCATTCACCAACCGATTCGACACCGAAGATGGAGACACGATGACGAGCACCACCACCTGGCGATCCCGTGTGCCGTTCGCGACAGCCACGCTCGCCACGGCCCTCGTGCTGGCCGCTTGCAACGCCACGCCGCCGACCGACGAAGCGGCAGAACGAGAGTCGGAGACGCTGATCAACTGTGGCGCCGAGGTGGCCTACGAGGTGCCGGTCGAGCGCGTGGTCGCAACGAGCAACGGGGCCAACGTCGGAACGATTCTCAAGGTCGGGGGACTCGACAAGCTGGCCGCGGTGTCCCTGAACAAGAACAATGATGCGGTGATGGAGTCGATGTTCGGCCCGGGGATCGCCGGCGTTCCCCACCTCGAGGGCAGCACCATCACCATGGAGACGGTACTCGGCGCGGACGCCGATCTGGTGGTCGGTTCCTACAGCGGACTGTTCAAGGGCGCATCTGGTGTGACCCCCGAGTCGTTGCAGGCCAACGGCATTGCGTCGTACGTCATCTCCGACAGCTGCCGTCAGGGCGGTGACGCCCCGGACAAGCTCGGCACCATGGATCCTTGGGATGCGTTACGCGCCGATGTGAAGAACTACGGAATTCTCTTCGGGACCGAGGAGACAGCCACCGCTGCCGGGACAGAACTGGACGACCGGCTACGCCGGTTGCAGAGCGCGCCGCGACCGGCGGCAGCCCCGCGGGTCCTGATCTATGACAGCGGTGAGGAGGACCTGTACACCAGCGGTGGCAACGGAGCGCCGAACGGGATCATCGATGTCGCGGGCGGGGCGAATGTCTTCGCCGACGTCGACAACACCTGGTTCCGGGCGAGTTGGGAAACCGTTGCCTCGGCAGACCCGGATGTCATCGTGATCATGGACTACAAGAAGAGTCCGGACGAAGTCCAGGGCAAGATCAACGCCATCAAGGCCCGGGCAGGACTCCGTGACACCGCGGCTGTCCGGGACAACCGGTTCGTGGTCCTGCCGCTGGCGATGTTCACCTCCGGCTACCCGAACATCTATGGCGCCGAAGAGCTGCGGAAGTCCCTCGAGGAGTACGGATTGGTCCCCGGCAGCGGGATCGACTTCGCGGAGACGCTCGGCGGATGACCACCTCGACGGACTGCCGGATCGTCGTCGTGCTCCGCCCGACGGTGAGCGGACTGGACGAGGCGTCGGCGGTGGCGATGGTCGACCGACTGCGGGCGCGCAGTGCCCGTGATGTCGGGCTCGCCTACCTGGACATCTCGACACCCACCGTCCATGACGAGCTCGACCGCGCGGCCGGTGACGGGCTTTCGGCCGTCAACCTCGTCCCGGTGGCGATCCCGCGCGACAAGTACCTGGTGACCTGGACCAAGCGGGCGGTGGCGAACTGGCGGGAGAGTCGGTCCGGTGTCGGTCTCGACATCTCGATCATCGAACCGGACATCGCCGGAGCGGTGGTCGCCGACCTCGCCGACGCCATCGAGCGGGTTCCTGCCGAGGACATCCGAGTATCACCGGCGTCCTATCACAGTCCGGCCTGGTCGGTGATCGAGGATCACGACCGACACGTGCTCGTCTGTAAAGGCCCGCGCTGCATGGCCTATGGTGCCGGACCACTTCACCGCCAACTCACCGCGACCTCCAAGGGGACCCCGACCAAGGTCACCGGCACAGGCTGCCTGAGTCCCTGCAACCTGGGCCCGCTCGCGATCGTCAACCCGGCCGGGGAGTGGTACGGCCGTCTCGAACCTGCCCACGCCGTGGACCTGGTCGCCGGGGCCGGGCCGAATGCGAACCGACTGCCACGCTGAGTGGGTCGCCAGACCCTTCGTGACGCGCCCTCCGCAAGCTCCGGGCGCTCCTCAGGGAGCGGGGGTGGGCCGCCTTTACTGCTCCCTGAGGTGCGAGCTTGCGAGCGCGTCATCCTGCTCCCTGAGGAGCGAGCTTGCGAGCGTCACGAAGGGTCAGCTCGCCTCGATCGCGCCGGTGAACTGGCTCTCGTAGAGCCGGCAGTACGCGCCGCGGGCGGCGAGCAGTTCGTCGTGGCTGCCCTGCTCGACGATGTGCCCGTCCTCCATGACGACGATGACGTCGGCGTCGCGCACCGTCGACAACCGGTGGGCGATGACGAAACTCGTGCGGTCCGACCGCAGGTTCGCCATCGCCTTCTGGATGAGCAGTTCGGTGCGGGTGTCCACCGAGCTCGTCGCCTCGTCGAGGATCAGGATCGTGGGGCGGGCGAGGAACGCCCGTGCGATCGTGATGAGCTGCCGCTCACCGGCGCTCACCCCGCCGCCCTCGTCGTCGAGAACCGTGTCGTAACCATCGGGAAGGGTCCGCACGAAGTGGTGCACGTGACTCATCCGGGCCGCGTCCATCACTTCGTCGCGAGAGGCGGTGGGGTCGCCGTAGGCGATGTTGTCGTAGATCGTGCCGCCGAAGAGCCACGAGTCCTGCAACACCATGCCGGTGCGTTCGCGCAGGTCGTCCCGTGTCATCTCGGTCGAGTCGACACCGTCGACCCGGATGACCCCGGAGTCGACGTCGTAGAACCGCATGATCAGGTTGACCAGGGTGGTCTTGCCCGCACCGGTCGGACCGACGATCGCGACCATGTGGCCCGGCCGGGCCACCAGGCTGAGGTTCTCGATGAGTGGCTTGTCCTCGACGTACCGGAAGGAGACGTCGTCGAACTCGATGAGCCCCTTGTCGTCGGCGGGCGTCTTCGGCTTCGCGGCGTCGGGCGATTGCTCGTCGGCATCGAGGATGTCGAAGATCCGCTCGGCAGAGGCGACACCGCTCTGCATGAGGTTGATCATCGAACCGATCTGCGTCAGCGGTTGGGTGAACTGGCGTGAGTACTGGATGAACGCCTGCACCTCACCGAGGCTCAGCGATCCCGACGCCACGCGCAGTCCGCCGACGACCGCGACCGCGACGTAGTTCAGGTTTCCCAGGAACATGATCGTCGGCATGATGACGCCGGAGATGAATTGCGCACGCCAACTCGACTCGTACAGCTTCTGGTTGCGTTCGTCGAAGGTCGCCTCGATCTCGCGCTGCCGGCCGAAGGCGGTGACCAGCTCGTGACCGGTGAAGGACTCCTCGACCTGAGCGTTGAGAGCACCGGTCGAGGACCACTGCGCCGAGAAATGCGGTTTCGACCGTTTGGCGATGATCCCGGTCGCGATGATCGCCAGCGGCACCGTGGCCACCGCGATGAGCGCCAGCAGCGGCGAGATCCAGATCATCATGACCAGCAGCGCGATCACCGTCAGGACCGAGTTCGCGAACTGGGAGATGGTCTGCTGCATGCTCTGCGACAGGTTGTCGAGATCGTTGGTGACCCGGCTCAACAGCTCGCCGCGCGGCATCGTGTCGTAGTAGCGCAGCGGTAGGCGATGCACCTTGGCCTCGACGTCGTCGCGGAGTCGGCGGATGGTGCCGACGACGACGATGTTCAGCAGGTAGGCGGCCAGCCACGCGAGCAGTGACGAGACGACGTAGAGCGCCAGGGTGATGAGCAGCACGCGCCCGACAGCGCCGAAATCCACTCCGACGCCGGGTGTCACGTTCATGGACGACACCATGTCGGCGAAGGTGTCGTCGCCGCTCTCCCGGAGACCGGCGACGGCTTGTTCCTTGGTGAGACCGTCGGGCAGGGTGCGGCCGATGACGCCGTCGAAGACGAGGTCGGTGGCATACCCCAGCACGCGGGGCGCGATCGCGATGAGCACGACCGAACCCACCAGCGACACGAGCGTGATCGTCATCAACAGGCGATAGGAGGCCAGTTGTGCGACAACGCGTTTGATCGAGGGCCAGAACGACCGGGGTTTGGATTCGGGTCCGGCCGCCATCGGCGGACCACCGGGTCGGGTCATGCGCGCTCCTCCATCGCCATCTGCGATTCGACGATCTCGGCATAGGTCGGGCACGACTGACGCAGTTCGTCGTGTGTGCCGAGACCGACGATCCGGCCGCGGTCGAGGACGACGATCTGTTCGGCGTCGACGATGGTCGAGATGCGTTGGGCCACCACGATCACCGCCGCGTCGCGGGTGGCGGGACGCAAGGCGGCGCGCAGGCGCGCATCCGTGGTGAGGTCGAGGGCGGAGAACGAGTCGTCGAAGAGATAGATGGCCGGCCGCCGGATGAGGGCCCGCGCGATGGCCAGGCGCTGGCGCTGCCCGCCGGAGACGGTCGTGCCGCCCTGGGACACCTTGGTGTCGAGACCGTCGGGCATCGCCGACACGAAATCCTCGGCCTGCGCGATGCGCAGCGCCTCCCAGATCTCGTCGTCGGTGGCGTCGGCCTTGCCGTGCAGCAGGTTCGAGCGGACGGTTCCGGAGAACAGGTACGGCCGCTGGGGGACCAGGCCGACGACCGATCGCAGTTCGTCGGGGTCGAGCCGCTTCACGTCGGTGCCGCCGACCCGGACCGCGCCGGCCGTGGTGTCGATGAGTCGCGGGACCAGCCCGATGAGCGTCGTCTTGCCCGAGCCGGTCGACCCGACGATCGCGGTCGTCGTGCCCGGTTCGACGCGAAAATCGATGTCGCTCAACACCGGGTCGTCGGCGCCCGGGTACCGGAACTCGGCGGCGTCGAACTCCACGGTGCCGGGATGGGTGGCGAAGCCGATCGGCTCACTCGGCGGGTGGACCGAGGTGTCGGTGGCCAGGACCTCGGAGATGCGCTCGGCGCAGACCGCGGCGCGCGGCGCCATCATCGCCAGGAACGACGCCATCATCACCGACATCAGGATCTGCATGACGTAGCTCATCACCGCGGTGAGCGCGCCGATCTCGAGCGAGCCGTCGGAGACCGCGTGACCGCCGAACCAGATGACGGCGACGATGGTGACGTTGGTGATCACCATGACAACCGGGAACATCAGGGCCATCAGCCGGCCGACGTGCAGGGTCGCATCGGCGAGATCGTCGTTGGCAACCGCGAACCGCTTGCGTTCGTAGTCCTCCCGCACGAACGCCCGCACGACCCGGATGCCGGTGATCTGCTCGCGCAGAACGCGGTTGACGTTGTCGATGCGTTCCTGCATGGCCCGGAAACCGGGGATCATCTTCGCGATGATGGCCCCCATCGAGACTCCGAGGACAGGCACCGCGATGGCGATGACCCACGACAGCGCGGGTGCCTCGCGGACACCCATGATGATGCCGCCGATGCACATGATCGGGGCCATCACCAGGATGGCGCTGCTCATGACGATGAGCATCTGCACCTGCTGGACATCGTTGGTGGTGCGGGTGATCAGCGACGGCGCACCGAAGGTGCCGACCTCGCGCGCGGAGAAGGAGTTCACCCGGTGCAGCAGATCGCCGCGGATGTCACGTCCGACCCCCAGCGCGGCGCGGGAGCCGAAGAACTGGGCGGTGACCGTGACGATGATCTGCGCGACGCTCACCAGCAGCATCCATCCGCCGATCCGCAGGATGTAGCCGGTGTCCCCGCGGGTGACGCCGTTGTCGATGATGTCGGCGTTCAGGCTCGGCAGGTACAGCATCGCGGTGGTGGCGAGCAGCTGCAGGACGATGACGAGCACGACGTTGACGCGGTACCGCACGAGGTACGTGCGGATGAGCCGGGTCAGCATCTGACCGCCGGGAGCACAGGCGGGCCGGATTTCTTCGCGATCACCTGCGCCAGACTAGTTGCCGCTCGCAACGGACGCCGCAGTGTGGCGGCCAGGCAGGACCCGGGGCCGGCGGGGACGGCGGACAGCAGCTCAGACGGTCGGCGGTTCGGTGAGTGCGACAGCCGCCTCCGCGGTGTGGGTGAGGAAGGTGAACGACTCCTGGAAGTACAGATTCACCACGTCGGCGTCGTGCGAGTCGTATCCGATCGACACGTCCTGGCCGATGGTCAGCTCGAAGTCGCCGCCGCGGGTGCTCATGACGAACGCGCCGCTGATCGCCGGCGCCCACACGATGTCGCCGGTGAACAGGCGCTGGATGTGCTCGAGGATCGGGTAACCGTGGTTCGACGTCTCGTTGACCTGGGTGTAGACCTCCGCCGACAGGGCCACCGCGTACGGGCCGTCGACGGACGCCAACCGAAGGGTGCTCAACGCCTGGCTGACCGCCTCCGGGTAGTCGCGGACGTCGGCGGGCAGCGGGATGGGGGTGGCGGCGGCCTCGGCACGGATACCGCTGATCGACGCCGCGGCGTATCCCTCGAAGATGGCCCGGTCCTCGGCGAGTGCCAGTTCGCGTGCGGCCTCCACGACCGGGTCCCAGTCGGAGTCCTTGGCGCCGCGGTCGACGTCGTCGATGGCCTCCCGGGACACCGTGAACGGGACCTTGAGTTCGACCAGCGACTGGGTGCGGCGCTGGAAGGCGGTGATGCCCTGGGCGGGTGAGTCGATCTTGGTGCGATGTCCCAGGGTCACCGACGCGGTGTCGGAACCGAGCGGCCCGGTCACGTCGACGAGGCGCCGGCCCGCGATGTTGCGCTTGAACGAGCGGGTCGCCTCTTCCTCGATCTCCGCCCACGCCGCGTCGGAGATCGGCGCGAGTTCGCGATGCAGGTTGTTCATGGTGTCCTCCTGGTGCGGTGGTCGGAAGGTGACGTCAGTGCAGTGACCCGATGCCCAGCGAGCCGTCGGAGCGGGTCGTCGGGGTCGGGGGCGTGGCGGGTGCCGTGTCGGGTGCGGGCGGCAGGTCTTCGAGGAAGTCGAGTGTCGGGGTGAAGAACTGTGCTCCGGTGACCGCCGTGGTGAAGTCGAGGAGGCGGTCGTAGGTGCCGGGCGGGTCGCCGATGAACATCTTGCGCAGCATCTCCTCGGTGACATCCGGGGCCGCCGAGTAGGCGATGTAGAAGGTGCCGTTGACGCCCTTGCCGTTCACCGTGCTGCCGGAGACGTCGCCGTACGGCATGTTGTCACGGACCACGTCGATCTCCTCCCCGTTCTCGTCCTCGACGACGTTCAGGGCGATGTGCGAGTTCGGGGGCTTCACCTCGTCGGACATCTCGACGTTGTCGAGCTTGGTGCGTCCGATCGCGGCTTCCTGATCCTCGGTGCTCAGGTCGTTCCACGACGACAGGTCGTGGACGTAGCGCTGGATGGCGACGTAGCTGCCGCCCTCGAAGTCGGGGTCCTCGTCGCCGATCGTGATCGCGTCGATCGCGGCCTGCCCGGTCGGGTTCTCGGTGCCGTCGACGAACCCGATGAGGTCGCGGAGGTCGAAGTAGCGGAACCCGTGCACCTCGTCGACCACGGTGACCGCGTCTCCGAGTGCCTCGGTGATCTTGGCGCCGAGTTCGTAGCACAGGCCCATGTCGTCGGACTTGATGTGCACGAGGAGGTCGGCGGGCGTCGCCGGGGCGGTGTGGACCTCGCCCTCGTACGGGACGAACGGCCGCAACGAGCGTGGCCGCGGGCCGTCGAACAGGCGGTCCCACGCTGCGGACCCGATCGACACGATGCCGGCCAGCGCCGCCTCGGGCGCTCGCGAGGACACCGCGTTGTTCAGTCCGGGGATCTCTTCCAGCGCATCGCGAACCGCGTCCTCACCGCCGTCGTCGATGGTGAAGACGAGGAAGATCGCCGATTTCGTCTTCCGGGTCAGGATCGTCTGGGGGACCGGCACGCTGAACACCCTAGCCGATCGCGTACCGGCATGGGGCAGCAGATCGTGCCGCGAATGTATAGGGCAGGCAACCCTTTTCGCCGACGACGTGCGGTCGTACCGTGGATCAGCCGCGCGGTGTGGCCCGGGCCACTGCCCGACCGGCGGCGCGGCCGGAGAAGATGCATCCGCCGAGGAACGTCCCCTCCAGGGCGTTGTACCCGTGTACGCCCCCACCGCCGAAGCCCGCGACCTCACCGGCGGCGAACAGACCGTCGAACGCGCTGCCGTCGGGTCGCAGCACCTGGGAGTCGAGGTTGGTCTCGAGCCCGCCCAGGGTCTTGCGGGTGAGGACGTTGAGCCGGACGGCGATCAGCGGGCCGTGCTCCGGATCGAGCAGCCGGTGCGGTTTGGCGACGCGAACGATCCTGTCGCCGAGGAATTGTCGCGCGTTGGTGATCGCCATCAGCTGCGCGTCCTTGGAGAACTTGTTGCCGATCTCCGCGTCACGCGCGGAGATGATGCGTTCGATGTGTGCGAGATCGAGCTCGGGGCCGCGGGCGATCTTGTTCATCCCGGCCACCAGCTCGGGCAGGTTGTCGGCGACCACGAAGTCGACGCCGTTGCGCACGAAGGCGTCCACCGGACCCGATGCGCCCTTCGCCAGCCGACTCTTCGCGGTGAGTGTGAGATCCTTCTCGGTGATGTCGGGATTCTGCTCCGACCCCGACAGCATGAACTCCTTCTCCACGATCGTCTGCGTGAGGATGAACCACGAGTAGTCGTGGCCGGCCGACAGGATCGCCTTCATCGTCGAATTGGTGTCGAAGCCGGGGAAGTTCGGTGGGGCCAGGCGATTGCCGTTGGCGTCGAGCCAGAGTGAGGACGGCCCGGGGATGATCCGGATCGCGTGATCGGGCCAGATCGGATCCCAGTTGTGGATGCCCTCGGTGTAGTGCCACATCCGGTCTCGGTTGACGATGTTGGCGCCGGCGGTCTCGCTGATCTCCAGCATGCGGCCGTCGACATGAGCCGGGACGCCGGAGATCATCGTCTCCGGAGCGGGGCCGAGGCGCTCGACCGGCCAGTTCTTACGGATCAGATCGTGATTGTGTCCGATGCCGCCCGACGTGACGATGACCGCTCCGGCGCGGATCTCGAAGTCGCCCACGACATCCCGGTTGGAGGCCTGACCGCGATCGGCGTCGGTGGGAGCGAGGGTGGCTCCTCGGATGCCCACCGCCGTGCCGTCCTCGACGATCAGCTCGTCGACGCGATGCCGGAATCGGAACTCCACGAGCCCGCGCTTCTCCGCCTCCAGGACCGGCTCGGCGAAGACCCGGACCACCTCCGGTCCGGTACCCCACGTGAGGTGGAACCGGGGCACGGAGTTGCCGTGGCCGTCGGCGAACCCGCCGCCGCGTTCGGCCCACCCGACGATCGGGGTGATACGCAGGCCGAGGTCATGCAGGTATTGCCGCTTCTCGGTGGCGGCGAAGTCCACGTAGGCGCGGGCCCACTGGCGTGGCCAGTAGTCCTCGTCGTCACGATCGAATCCCGCCGACCCCATCCAGTCCTGGAGAGCGAGGTCGGCAGAGTCGCGGATGCCCAGCCGGCGCTGCTCGGGGGTGTCCACCATGAACAACCCGCCCAGGGACCAGAACGCCTGAGCGCCAAGGTTGTTGCGATTCTCTTGATCGACCACCACGACGCGGCGCCCGGCCTTGGTGAGCTCGTATGTCGCGACGAGCCCCGCCAGTCCCGCGCCGACGACCACCGCGTCGGCCCCGTGCTCCGCCACCGCAACTCCTCACGCCCGCCGCCATCCCCGGGCTGCTCCGGGCATGTGCATTCGCAGACGAGGTTAGCCCGGTACTACAGCGAGATGTCGGCGTACCGGTGGAACCACGGCGCGGCCGCCTCGAGTCCGGCCGCGAGCGCGAGGAGATCACCGTCGGCACCGAGCCGGCCGACGAACTGCACGCCGAGCGGGAGGCCCGCGTCGGTCCAGTGCAGCGGCACGCTCATGGCCGGGCGGCCGGTGAGGTTCGCGAGCTGCGTGTACGGCACCCAGCCGAGGCTCTCGTAGATCAGCTTGTCGATGATCCCCAGGCGCGCGATGGCCCGGCCGGACCGTGCTCTCGAAGCGAGTCGCGCCGCCCGCTGCAGGACCGGCGGCGTGGTCATCGAACCGACCCGGGGCGGCGGCACCGCGAGCGTGGGCGTCAGCAGCAGGTCGTGGGTCTGATGAAAGCGGTCGAGAGCCAGGACGTGGTCGTTGATCCGGTCGAGTGCGGTGAACAGGGGAACGACGCCGGCCGCCCGGCCCAGCTCCGCGAGGGTCAGGGTGTCGGCCTCGAAGTGGGAGTCGGGAGCACCGGTGAGGCGTCGCACCTCGTCGACCTGCGCGGCGCATTTCGCGAACCAGATGTCGAGGAAATCGCGCGCGAGTGCGGCGTCGTCGTGCGGTGGGGCGACCTCCTCGACCTGGTGGCCGAGATCGGTCAGCACCGACGCGGCGTGTTCGACCGCGGCGACGGCCTCCGGGTGCGGATTCGCGTTGATCGCCGACGTCGTGGTGTAGCCGATCCGCAGCAACCGCGGTGGGGTCGCGATCCGGGCGGTGTAGCTCTCGGTGTGCAGCGGCGTCGGGTACGTCGACGACGGCGTCGGCCCGATGAGTGCGTCGTAGAGGGCTGCGGCGTCGCGGACGGTTCGGGTCACCACGCCTTCGACGCCCATCCCGAAGAGCGGTTCGCCGGTCTGCGGACCGAACGGCATCAGGCCACGCGAACTCTTGAGTCCGAACAGCCCGGTGCACGCGGCGGGGATGCGGATGGAACCGCCGCCGTCGCTGGCCCCGGCCGCCGGGACGATACCGGCGGCCACCGCCGCGGCGCTGCCGCCCGACGACCCGCCCGGGGTCACCTCGATGTCCCACGGGTTACGCGTGGGCCCCCAGAACGTGGGTTCGGTGATGCCCTTCGCGCCGAACTCCGGGGTGTTCGTCTTGCCGAAGATCACCAGGCCGGCGTCGAGAAACCGCTGCACGCCGACGGAGTGCTCGCGGGCGATATGGGTCGCGAGGGCGCGAGAGCCGCGCGTCGTCGGATAGCCGCGGTAGTCCTGCGCGAGATCCTTGATGAGGAACGGGACACCGGCGAACGGCCCGGTGAGATCGCCCCGGACGCGGGCATCGGCTTCGGCGTCCATCCGGATCACGATGGCGTTGAGTGACGGATTCACCGCGTCCGCGCGGGCTCGCGCGAGGTCGAGGAGTTCGGCGGCCGTCACCTCGCCGGAGGCGACGAGACCTGCCAGGGTGGTCGCGTCGGCGGACAGATACTCACCCATGTGCACGTCCTGACCCTAGTGGTTCCGGGAGCCGGTCGAGCGGACTTGTCGGCGATCCGCCGGCGGGCCGGGCGGGCCTCTCGGCGACCCGGGACCCACGGTCACCGTTGCCCACGCAAACCGGTAACGGCCGGATCGCGAGACCGTGAACGAAAAGGGGCAGCACGTGGCGGCCGCGTCGCCTATGTCCCGAATGAGCTGTTCAGCGTCGAGAAGTGTGACGTGTACCACTCCGTAATGGGGTCACGGGACCCGCTCTCGCCTTTGCCGTGGCGTTATCGTGCCGTTACACTTCACCAGGACGGGTACCGCTGCCCGGGGGGACCAATACAATCCCTCCTCGTACGTCTTCGTACACAAGCCCGCAGCAGTACCCGGTAGGCAAGACCCGCAAGCGGCCGGCTCCGGCCGTGGTGATCCAAAGGAAAACTGACGAATGCTGACACGCGCCCGTAAGCGCCTCGTCGCCGGACTCGTGGCTCTCGTGGCCGTGTCGGGTGCGACGCTGGTCGCAGCTCCGCCGGAGGCCTCTGCGGCCAACGGTTGCAATGTCGAGTACGTCCGCTCGAACGCCATGAACCGGACCGTGCCCGTGTGCATCGTCTCGGCCGGCGGTGGCGGACCCAAGCCGACGCTGTACCTGCTCGACGGACTCCGCGCCCCCGCCAACAACAGCGGCTGGCTGATCAACACCGATGTCGCCCGCTACATGGCAGGCAAGGGCACCAACGTCGCCATCCCGTTCGGCGGCGCAGGCAGCTTCTACACCGACTGGCAGACCGCCGATCCCCGGCTGGGTGTCAACAAGTGGGAGACCTTCCTGACCCGCGAGTTGCCGGGCTACATGAAGGCGCGTCACAACAGTGACAACCGCCGCAACGGCATCGCCGGACTCTCGATGTCGGGCACCTCGGCGCTGAACCTCGCGTCGCGCCACCCCAACTTCTACAAGGCGGTCGCCTCCTACAGCGGCTACCCGACGGTCACCCTGCCGGGCTTCACCCAGGGCATCATGGCCTCGGTCGCCGAGGTCGGCGGCAACCCGTTCAACATGTGGGGCTTCTACCCTGCGGGCACCTGGTTCCAGAACGATCCGTTCCTGAGCGCGGGCAACCTGGCGGGCAAGAACGTCTACGTCTCGTCCGGTAGCGGTGTCGGCAGCAAGTACGACTCCTCGGTCAACCCGGCCAGCGCCAACTTCGACCCGGTCAAGTTCGCGCAGATGATCCCGCTCGAGGTCGCCGCGTCGACCAGCAGCCAGATCTACATCGGCCGCCTCGCGCTCGTCCCGGGCGTCAAGCTCACCACCCGGATCACCCCGGACGGTGCGCACTGGTGGGACTACTGGCAGAGCACCTTCAAGGAGTCGTGGGCCAAGACCTTCCGCCCCGCCTTCTTCTGAGTCAGACCCTCTGACAAGGGCCGGTGACCTTCGGGTCACCGGCCCTTGTTGTATCTGCTGAGCAGCTCGTGCACGCGTAGCGTGCCCGCGCGCGCCCCCTGCTGGCCGAGCAGCTCGTGCGCGCGTAGCGTGCCCGCGCGTCTGTCGAGGTCACCTTGGTGGGTTCGGTTGCGGAGGGGCTTCGACTCGGCGCCTCGCTTCGCTCGGGGCCGGCTCAACCCGCAGGGGGTGTGGCGCAACCACTGCTGGCCGAGCAGCTCGTGCACGCGTAGCGTGCCCGTGCGCGCCCCTGCTGGCCGAGCAGCTCGTGCGCGCGTAGCGTGCCCGCGCGCGCCCCTGCTGGCCGAGCAGCTCGTGCACGCGTAGCGTGCCCGCGCGTCCGTCGAGGTCACCTTGGTGGGTTCGGTTGCGGAGGGGCTTCGACTCGGCGCCTCGCTCCGCTCGGGGCCGGCTCAACCCGCAGGGGGTGTGGCGCAGCCCCTGCTGGCCGAGCAGCTCGTGCACGCGTAGCGTGCCCGCGCGTCTGTCGAGGTCACCTTGGTGAGGACTAGTTGCGGCAGGGGGCTTCGACTCGGCGCCTCGCTCCGCTCGGGGCCGGCTCAACCCGCAGGGGGTGTGGCGCAGCCCCTGCTGGCCGAGCAGCTCGTGCACGCGTAGCGTGCCCGCGCGTCTGTCGAGGTCACTTTGGTGAGGGCTGGTTGCGGAGGGGCTTCGACTCGGCGCCTCGCTTCGCTCGGGGCCGGCACAACCCGCAGGGGATCCAGACACAACACCGCGGGCACACCCGGTGGATACCGGATGCGCCCGCGGTGGTCGCTCTTGCCTCTGCCTACTCGGGCGGCGGCTGTTTGCGGAAGGTGCGCGTGGCCGAGTCGTCGGCCGGCGGGGTGTCACCGACCTTGGGGATCTGCTCGGTCGGTCGCTCCCACGGATTCCCGCCTGCGGGCGCTGCTCCGGCCGGCGGTGCGTCGCGCTTGATCAGCGTGGTGTCGCGCTCGTCGGCGGGCGGGGTCGTCGGCGGCGGGGTGTCGTCCACCCGGGTGTCGTCACGGCGTCCGCGGAAGAACAGCAGCGCGGCGGCGATCAGCAGGATCACGCCGACGATGCCCAGGATGATCGGAACCCACACCCCGCCGACCTTCAGCTGGTCGACGTAGCCGCTGGCCTTCTTCGTCTGATTGGAGACGGTCTCGTCGGTCCACTTGAAGGTGCCCTTCAAGGCGTCCATACGGAACTCGCGCACCGCTTCCGGGGTGGCGTCGCTCTGATCGGGGGACTTGAAGTACTGGTGCTGGTCCTCGCGACCGTCGACGATGGTTCCGGTCTCCGGCTCCACCCACACATGGCGGGTCGCGGCGGCGTACCGGTGCATCGTGATCGGGTCGTTCGCCCGCACGCCGCGTCCGGTGATGCCCCACCAGCGGGCGGGCATCGTCAGCATCGTGCCCAATGCCGCCTCGCCCTGCGCGTTCGGGAGGTTGGAGAGGTCGGTCTCCGGGACGTCGCACACGAAGTGGTAGGTGTTCACCCCGTCGATGGTCTCTTCGCCCTCGAACTTCGCCGCGCAGTCCTGGCGGGTGTTGAGGTCGTAGTAGGGGTAGTCACGCTGCTGCACGTCGAAGCCGAACTTGTACTGGTAGCCGGTGCGGTTGTCGATGGCTACCGACACGTCGTTGACGTTGCCGCCCTCGGGAACCGCCTCGAGCTGTAGCGAGCTGACGGCGCCGTTGGGTGCCGAGGTCTTGCGATTCACCGACACGCGGTCGATGGTCGCGGTCAGCAGGCCGTCCTCGCACGTGCGCGTTTCACCCGCGGCGGCGACCGTCGGTTCGGTCTCGGTTCCCTCGGCGTCACGCAGACGTTCGATGAGGACGGTCTGCGCCGACTGCAGGCTCGCCTGGCGGCTGTCCGACGGCTCGGTGATGATCGAGCGTCGCTGCTGGGTGAGCGATGCATCGAGTGTGCGGGCCCGGGGCTCGGACACCGAACAGCGATCGAAGATCACCGCTGGGAAGCGCTCCCCGGTCGAACCGTCCGCGGCAACCGTGGTGGCGTCGGAAGTGATGTCCAGATCGAGCGGAACCACCTTCAACTGCGGCACGAGATAAAGCGGTATGGCGATGGCCGCCGCGATGCACGCAGCGCCGAAGAAGGCCAGCACTGCCGGCACAAAACGTCTCATGTGTGACTCCTGGAATCAGCTGATCGCTCCCACCCTAACTGTCGCGTTTGCCACAGATGGGCACAGTGGGTCCGACATGCCGGAATGTGCAGCGTGCGGTCAGCCCCGGTCGGCTCGCCGATCGCGCTCGGCCTCCTTCAGGATGCCGGCCATGTAGCCGTAGATCTCCTTGTCGGACATCGCCTTCCACCGGGGGGCCAGCAGCTTCGTGTACTTCTCCACGTACAGCAGCTGCTTTCCGACGAGGACGAGCTCGCGGGGTAGGCGGGCGTCATGGGCCTTGGCGACGGCGGCGAGTTGCCGTCCGAGGTCGGTGTAGGACATCGAACCGAGCTCGGCGGTCGACAACGGAGTCGTCACCTTCTTGATGTCCTCGGCGCCCTGGGACGTCGAGCCCGGTTTGTGCACGGCGCCGAGGAGGAAGATGGCACGGCCCGCGGACTCGTGGTCGCCGCGCACCACGAGGTCGACTACGAGCTGGCGCAGGATGCGTCGTGTGCGGGGGGTGAACCGGCCGACGATGCCGAAGTCGAGAAGGACCAGCTTGCCGGCATCGTCGACGAGGACGTTTCCGGCGTGCAGGTCGCCGTGGAACAGGCCGCCGTGGAACGCCGAGTCCAGCAGGGACAGAAGGAGATTGCGGCACAGCGCGACACCGTCGTGCCCGGCGGCGCGCACGGCCGCGGCGTCGTCGATGCGGGTCGCGTGGATTCGTTCCATGGTCAGCACGCGCTGTGTCGTGAAGTCGTCGTAGACGCGGGGGACGCGCACACGGTCGCCGTACGGTCCCGGCTGCAGGCACGCGAACCACTCGCGCATGGTGTCGGCCTCGATACGGAAGTCCAGCTCGGCGTCGAGACCGGACGCGAAGTCCTCGACCACGTGCCGAGCGCTGAGCATGCGTCCGTACTCGGAGATCTCGGCAAGGCCGGCCAGGCGCTCGAGGATCGCGACGTCCGGGGCCAGGCGGTCGGCGATGCCCGGGCGCTGGATCTTGACCACCACCTCCTCGCCGCCGTGCAGGGTCGCGGTGTGCACCTGGGCGATCGACGCGGAGGCGATCGGCACCGGGTCGAACGAGGCGAAGACCTCTTCGGGTCCACGGCCGAGTTCGGCGATGAACTGTTCGCGCATGAGTGCCGGGTCGGCCGGCTTCACCCGGTCCAGCAGCGATTCGAACTCGGCGGACAGGGACTCGGAGAACACGCCGGGACTCGAGGCGATGAGCTGCCCGAGCTTCACATACGTCGGCCCCAGGTGTTCGAAGGTGGTCCGGATCTCGTGTGCGACGCGGGCGGCGCCGGGTGCGCGACCGCGCACGGCGTCGCCTGCGGTGTGGAGGACGAGGCGTCCGACGCCCGCGGCCGCGTGAGCGGTGGTCGTCCCGAATCGCGTGAGCTCGGCGATGGGGGACACCGGGTGCAACTGCGTGCGCTGACCGTCGTCGACTGAGCTGTTGATCGTCACCGTCGGTCATTGTAACGATCATCGCCGACGGATCCAGTGCCCTCACGCCCCGATGGACAGCGCCCGCGACGCCGCGACGTGCCGTTATGGCAAGGAGAACGCGCGGGGGGCAGACTGGCGGGCGTCGAACACATGCATCAGCCCGCATCTGTTCGTGTGTCGTCGGTGCGTTGCGCATCGCCCATCTGCCACCCATCGAATGTGTACCGAGGAGTCCGCATGCCCACCACGGTCAACGCCTACATCGCCCCGGCCGCCGATCGTCCGCTCGAACCCACCACCATCGAACGACGCGACCTGGGCCCGAACGACGTGTCGATCGACATCGCGTTCGCCGGGATCTGTCATTCCGACATCCACACCGCCCGCGACGAGTGGGGCGGGACGAAGTTCCCGGTGGTGCCCGGCCACGAGATCGCCGGGACGGTCGCGGCCGTCGGCGACGACGTCACCCGGTACGCCGTCGGTGATCGGGTCGGCGTGGGCTGTTTCGTCGACTCGTGCCGCGAGTGCGAACCGTGCCGGCTCGGCGAGGAGCAGTACTGCGAGCGCGGCAACGTGGGCACCTACAACGCTGTCGGCCGCGATGGGACACCCACGCACGGCGGATACAGCACGTCGATCGTCGTCGACGAGAACTACGTCCTCCGGATTCCCGACGGCATCGCACTCGACGAGGCAGCCCCGCTGCTGTGTGCCGGGATCACGCTCTACTCACCGCTGCGGCACTGGGGTGCCGGCCCGGGAAAGAAGGTGGCGATCGTCGGCCTCGGCGGGCTCGGTCACGTCGGGGTGAAGATCGCCCACGCGCTCGGCGCCGAGGTGACGGTGCTGTCGCAGTCGTTGAAGAAGATGGAGGACGGTCTGCGCCTCGGAGCCGACCACTACCACGCGACGGGCGATCCGCAGACCTTCCGTGAACTGCGCAGTTCGTTCGACCTCATCTTGAACACCGTGTCGGCCAACCTGCCGATCGGAAAATACCTCGGCATGCTCGCTCTCGACGGCACGCTCGTGGAACTCGGGCTGCCCGAACATCCGATCGACGTGCCCGCGGGTGCGCTGATCGGGAAGCGGCGCAGCTTCGCCGGCTCGATGATCGGCGGCATCGCACAGACCCAGGAGATGCTCGACTTCTGCGCCGAACACGGCATCGGTGCCGAGATCGAGGTGATCTCCGCGGACCGGATCAACGAGGCCTACGACCGCGTCGTGGCCTCGGATGTGCGCTACCGCTTCGTGATCGACACCGCGACGCTGTAAGCAAGCCGCGACATGTTTGCCTCCTGAAGCCGGTGGGCACCCGACAAGAGTCGACGTGCCCCGACGCAGGCAAGGAGGCCGCGCATGAACTCGACCCGATTCCGCGAACTGGCGACCGCGACCGGACCGTTCGCCACCATTTATATCGACGACTCCCACAACACCGAGGACGCCGCACACGCGGTGGAACTCCGCTGGCGGGCTCTGCGCGAGGAACTCGAGTCGGCGGGGGCGGATGCGGCGGTGGTGGAGACGATCGGTACCACTCTGCTGGACGGGACGCCTGCGGTCGGGCCGAGCGGGCGTGCGGTGATCGCGGGCCCCGACGGTGTATTGCTCGACGAACACCTCATCCGCCCACCGGTCACGCCGGTGGCGCGGTATTCGCCGGTGCCGTACCTGGTCCCGCTGGTCGAACACGGCACCAGTGCCCCACGGCACGTGATCGCCGCTGTCGATCATGCCGGCGCCGACATCGAGTTGGTCGAGGCAGGCGGCTCGTTGTTGTCGAAGGAAACCGTTGAGGGAGAAGGTTATCCGATCCATCACGCGGCTGGTGCCGAGTCGCCGGGATACGGGGACCCGCAGCAGCGCAGCGACGAACAGAACCGCAAGAACATCCGGCAGGTCGCCGACCGCCTCACCGAGATCGTCGACTCGGACAAGCCCGAGATCGTGTTCGTGATCGGCGAGCTCTCGTCGATGTCGGACCTGCGGGCGGCGGCCCCCGAGCGGCTCGCCGAGCGTCTAATCGATCTCCAACTCGGAGCGCGGGACAGCGGTATCGCTGATGCCGACATCCGCGCGGCGGTGTCGTCCGAGTTCGGGCTCCGTCAGAACCGCACGATGGCCGACGCGGCGGAGAGTCTGCAGGCGGGGCTCGGACACGACCCGGCGCTAGCCGTCGAGGGATTGACCGCGGTGTGTGGAGCACTGCGTAACGGCGAGGTGGAGACACTCATCATCGGTGATCTCGACGACACGACGGTGTTCGACGGCGGAGACGCCGCGGGCGGCCTCACCACTGTGGCACCGACCGCGGAGAATCTGTCCGAGCTGGGCGTACCGCCGGAGCGCACGTTGCGTGCCGACGAGGCGCTGCCGATGGCGGCGGTCCTGACCGGTGCCGATCTGATCCGGATCGACGAACGCATCTCACCGCGCGACGGCGTCGGCGCGGTGCTGCGCTATGCGCCGAGGACGTCCGCCGGCGACTGATACGGGGGTGGGACGGTGGCCGCACGGGAGGGCGGTCGCCGGCGAGGCCGTGCGTCGAGGCGACCTTCGAGAACTGCGGGCCGGTGCTGTTCGTCTACCAGAACTCGCTCACCATCGCGTTTTTCGCACTCTTCTTCGCGTCGTTCGCGCTGCACGCCGTGGGCGGTGCGCGCGCCTACAGCGACGAGCAGCAACAGCACGGCGAGAGTGCGGTCTCGGTGTGGCAGTACCTGGCCACCTCGCAGTTCTGGTTCGAGTCGATGCAGAACTGGCAGAGCGAGTTCATCGCGGTGGCGGCGATCGTCGTCTTGTCGGTTGTTCTGCGTCAACGCAGTTCGGCTGAGTCCAAGCCGGTGGCCGATCCGCATCTGGCGACCGGGGCATGATCGCGTTTACCTCTTGCCGCCACCGGGAAAACGGACATCCGACAGAGGCTCCATCGCGAGACACCGACCGAAGGATCGACGAATCTGATGACTGAGGAATTGCCCATGGAACCAGCCGAAACCGGCACGCCCGAGGCGACGCCGGATGATGCGCGACGCAAGGTGGATGAACTCGAGGAGCGGACTGTCGACGAACCCGACACGGACGAGCAGGTGGACCCCTCCGCCGCCACCGCACGCGATGACGAGGACGACCCGAACTCGCCGGCGGCGGGGGAGTCCGAACCGCCGGACTGAGAGCACCACTTCGATCATGACGGCAGGGCACATGACCAGCCAGAAGCGTGACCACGGACGGGCCGGTGCGCTGCGCATCGTCGCCGAACACGGGCTGCCCGCCACCCTGATCGAGCGCGGCGAGGAACGGTTCGAGCAGATCGCCGACGAACTGTCGCTGGAGTACCGGGGCCACACGGTCACGAAGGACACCACGCTGCAGATGACGCCGCGTGGTGATCTGGAGACGGTATGGGGCACGGAGGACACGGCCGACGAGGTGATCGTGTTCGTCACCGAGATGCCGCGGCTCTACCGGCCGCGGGACGGCGACGACGACCGGAATCCCCGAAATCTCGTGGTGCTGGCCGAACTGGACCGCGAGCGCAACGCCGCCGTCGTCTCGCTCCCCGCGCTCGGCCCCGCACCGCGGCGAGCGCTGCGGAGCGTGATCGCGACCATCGCCGGGGCGATGACCGGTGATGACTCGGTGCGCGGGTTCGAGCGGCAGCGCGGCATCGTCGTCGTCCGTGAGGACAACACCGAATACGTCTGCGCCCAGGGCTATTCGCGCCGACTCAAGCTGATGGCCGGAATGGTCCGGGGAAACCGGCCGTGGCGGCTGATCCCGACTCTCACGGGCATGACGGCGGCGGCCGCCGCCGCGGCGTCGTTCGGCATCTTCTTCTCGACCATCTGGTCGATGGCCAATGCGTTGAGCGCGTGGCGTCTGGCCGCGATCACCCTGCTGTCGTTGGTGCTCGCCTCGGTCTGGCTCATCGTCAACAACCGGTTGTGGGAACGCGCGGCGGTCACCGCCAAGCCGCGCGCCCGTCTCTACAACATGGCCACGGCGTGCACCGTCGTGTTCAGTGCGGTGGTGCTCTATGCCGGACTGTTCGTCGCGACTCTTGCCGCGGCGCTCATCGTCATCGAGGAGAACTTCCTCGCCGCACAGCTGGGATATCCGGTGGGCCTACGGAATTACCTGTACCTGGCGTGGCTGGCGACGTCGATGGGGATCTTCGCCGGCGCCCTGGGTTCGAGTGCCGACAGTTACGACGATGTCCTGCGTGCCACCTACGGTTATCGAGAGCGGCTGCGGCGCCAGGCATCCGAGGCCGCGGGTCACCGAACCGACACCGAGATGCGCTGACCGACAGCGGGTTCGACGACCGACCGCAACAGTGAGGAGTCCACACCATGGACCAATCCCGTGCACCGCTCCTGGAAGCCCTCGAGGCGTACCGCCGCGACGAACGCTACGGGTTCACGCCGCCCGGCCACCGTCAGGGGCGCGGGGTGGACGAACGGACCCGGTCGGCGATCGGCGCGGACGCCTTCGCCTCCGACGTGCTGGCCTCGGGCGGCCTCGACGACCGGCGGATGACGGGCAGTTACCTCTCCGACGCGGAGGATCTCATGGCCGAGGCGGTCGGTGCCGAGATGGCGTTCTTCTCGACCTGCGGCAGCTCCCTGTCGGTGAAAGCGGCGATGATGGCCGTCGCGGGTGGCGGAAACGGCGAGTTGCTCCTGACCAGAGACGCGCACAAGTCGATCGTCGCGGGATTGATCTTCTCGGGCCTGCGCCCGCGCTGGGACGAGACCCTCCACCTCACTCACCCGCCGTCGCCGGAGGAGGTCCGCAAGGCGTGGGAGACCGATCCGCAGGCCTCCGGGCTGCTGCTCGTCAGTCCGACTCCGTACGGCACCTGTGCCGACATCCGCGCCATCGCCGATGTCTGCCACGAGTTCGGCAAGCCGCTGATCGTCGACGAGGCGTGGGGTGCACACCTGCCGTTTCACGACGAGTTGCCGACCTGGGCCATGGACGCCGGGGCCGACGTCTGCGTGGTCAGCGTCCACAAGATGGGGGCGGGCTTCGAACAGGGGTCGGTGTTCCACGTGCAGGGCGACCTGGTGGACCGGACCCGGCTGTCACAGTGTGCGGACCTGTTGATGACCACCAGCCCGAACGTCCTGATCTACTCGGCCCTGGACGGCTGGCGTCGCTTCATGGTGGAGTCGGGCCGCGAGATGCTGGGTAGCGCACTCGAACTGGCTCGATCTGTCCGCCGCAGCGTGGACGAGATTCCCGGTCTGAAGGTCATGCACGACGAGCTCCTCCACGAGGAGGCGAGTCATGATCTCGACGAGATGCAGGTGCTCATCGATGTCGACGAGCTCGGCGTCAGTGGCTATCAGTGTGCCGACTGGTTGCGGGAGAACTGTCGCGTCGACGTCGGATTGAGCGACCACCGTCGAATCCTGGCCACCCTGTCGCACGCGGACGACGAGCACACCACGGGCCGACTTCTCGACGCACTGCGCGAATTATCGCGTGCCGCAGACGGCTTCGAGACCCCACCGTCGATCCGGCAGCCGTCCCCCGACGAGTTGCAACTGGAGAATCGGATGCTGCCCCGGGACGCCTTCTTCGGCGACACCGAGGCGGTGTCCCTGGACCAGGCCCCCGGCCGGATCGCCGCCGAGCAGATCACGCCCTACCCGCCCGGGATTCCCGTGGTCGTGCCGGGTGAGGTCCTCGATCAGGCGGTCGTGGACTACCTGCGCACCGGCAAGAACGCGGGCATGAATCTGCCCGACGCCGCCGACGACGAGCTGGAGACGATCAGTGTCGTCCGGTGATCACTCGTACGCCGGAAAAGCGTTCTGTGACAGCAGCTGCGCGAGGTGTGCCGCGTTACGGGCGGCGGCATGGGTCGCCGAGTCGACCGGATCCGGGACCGCGCCGAGGTCCTTGTAGTCGCGGCCGCCCATCGCCTCGTCGTTCCAATAGGTGTTGCCCTGCCCGGGAATCGTGAACCCGATGTCGTTGAGTGCGCCGAAGATGTCGGCGATGATCTTGTGCGCGCCGTCCTCGTTGCCGACCACGCCGCACATCGCGACCTTTCCGAGCATGTTCGGGCGGCCGGCGTCGTCGGTCTCGGAGATCTCCGCATCGAGGCGCTCGAGCACACGCTGTGCCACGCTCGACATGTGACCCAGCCACGTCGGGGTGGTGATCACCAGGATGTCCGCAGCGGCGACGCGCTCGAAGATCGCCGGCCAGGCGTCACCGTCGCCCATGTCCCGTTCGACTCCGGGCCGGATGTCGTGATCCACGGCGCGGATGATGTCGCCGGTCACGCCCTGCTCGGCGAGGGCGTCGAGGATGTGCCGGGCGATGAGGTCGCTGCTGGATTCGGCAGGTGACGGTTTGAGGGTGCAGGTGATCGCGAGTGCAGTGGTCATGCCGGCGAATACCCGAACCGACGTGGACACAACCCTCGTCAGCTCGCGTGGTTCTCCGCGAGCATCGCCAAGCGTTGCAGGCACTCGTTCAGACGCGGGGACATGACGGTCTCCTGGATCGTCGGCGGAATCCACCTGAGCGGCACGGTCTCCACGAACTCCTCCATGCCGATCAGGGAACCGTTTCCGTCCTTCTCCACGGTCATGCGAATGCGTGCGCGTCCGAAAGGCCAGCCCGCCGCCGACAATTCGAGGAGCCCGGCCTTCGACTCGACGGATGTCGTCTCGTCGTTCAGCAGAGCCGGCCACACCCCCACCGAGTGGTGGATCTTCGATCCCGCCTGCGGCCATGACTGATCGACATCGCGGATCCGGGAGGCACCCACCACCCACGATGCGTAGAGCCAACCGTTGGAGAGCACCGACCAGACCTGCGCCGGTGTTGCGCTCGTGTGGCGTTCGACTCGGTTCATGCTCGGGTCTCCGTTCAGTGGTTGTTGTCGGTCTTCGTCAGTCGACGGATGACGTTGCGGTCGAACACTCGTCGCGGCAATCCGCGAAGACCGTCCGAGCCGAGGGCGGCGCGTGCGGCGTTGTTGCCGCAAGCACCATGCACTCCGCCGCCCGGATGGGCCCCCGAGCCGGCCAGGTAGAGCCGATCCACCGGCGTCGACGCACCGCCGAGGTTCGGCGTCGGGCGGAAGATCAACTGCTGGAACAGTTGTGCCGTACCACCGTTGACCGTCCCGTGGACGAGACTGGCGTCGGCGGCCTGCAGGTCGTGCGGGGTCTGGACATGCCGTCCCACGATGAGGTCGGAGACACCGGGCGCGTGGGCTTCGAGCACGGCGTCCATCCTGCGGGCCAACAGCTGGGCCGCCTCGTCGTCGGTCACCCCGCGTGGTAGATGGCTGTACGACCATGCGCTTTCCGTGCCGGCGGGGGACCGACCCGGGTCGGCGGTGGTCATTTGTCCGAAGAGCAGAAACGGATGCTCCGGGACGCGACCGGTTTCGATGTCGGCGGTCCCGTAGGCGATGTTGCGCGCGTCGGCGCCGAGGTGGATCGTGCCGGCTCCGCTGAGATTGGTACTGCGCCACGGAATCTTCTCACTCAGCGCATAGTTCACCTTGACCACCGGGGTGTCCCAGGTGAAGGTCCGCAGGTCGTCGAGGACGCGCGCGGGCACGTCGTCGGCCGAGAGCAACTCGGTGTAGAGCGTGGGCGCTGCCACGTCGGCGAGGACGGCGCGCTTCGCCGGCCATCGGCGGCCGGTGCTGTCCACGACCCCGGTGGCCCGCCCGCCCTGGACGTCGATGTGTGTGACTCGCGTGTCGTAGACGACGGTCACCCCGGCGCTCTCGGCGCGGCGTCGAAGGGCCGCGGGCAGCGCGCTCGCCCCGCCCACGGGTACGGGATATCCGGTGTCCTGGCCGAGCATGGTCAGCAGATACCCCATCATTCCGCTGCCGGGTGCGTGGAGCGGGATGTCGGCGTGCAGGGAGTTGCCGATGATGAGCAGACCGGATTTCTCGCTGTGGAAGAGTTCCCGCACCATCTGATCGGCCGGCAGGATGAGGAACCGGGCCAGGCGCAGGGCGTCGGCCGTGCCGAGCGAGCGTAGGAGCGACAACAACGCGCGGACCGGGGGGAACGGACCGAACAGGATGTCGAGGATCGCCGGCCGGAGTTGTTCCCACTGCTCGACCAGGTCGAGCCAGGCGCGCCGGTCACGCTCGTCGAAGGTGGCCAGGTGCGCTGCGGTGTCCGCGGCGTCGGGGAAGACGACCGGCGCGTCGACGTCGTCGGGCCCGGCGGGGTGGCCGAAGGCGAGCGGGGCGCGGCTCCACTCCAGTCCGTGATCGGCGAGGTCGAGGTCCGCGAAGACCGGGGACGCGACCGCGAGTGGGTAGAAGGCGCTGAACAGATCCGTCACGTAACCGGGGGTGAGTTCCGCACTGCGAATCGCGCCGCCGACTTCGGGCTGTGCTTCGAGGAGCGTGACATCCCAGCCCGCATCGGCCAGGCGTATCGCGGCGATGAGGCCGTTGTGGCCGGCTCCGATGACAACTGCGTCCGACACGCTCACCGGTCGGCTCCTCTCGTCGGTGTCACCCTGGTCCGGGTCCGTTCGCCGTGCTCTTCCGTCCGGTGCGCGGGATACCCGCCGCCCCAGAGGGTAAACGCGAACGGCACACGAGGACGGTGAACCCGTGCGGCCCGTCGGCGCCTCGCGTGGCGATCATGGGCGATGTGTAGTGCCCCGGCACGGGGGTAGTCCGCCGGGGTGACGAACTCGTCTGGCCTCCGGTCACGCCTCTCGGACCTGCCGTTCCCGCCCGAACAACTGTGGCATCCGCAGGTCTCCGACCATCGGTTGCGCCGACGATGCGCCGGCCGGCCGGTGGTCGTCACCGGCGCCGGGGCGGGCATGGGCCGGGCGCTGGCGCGACGCCTGGCCCGCGCGGGCGTCGAGCTGTACCTGGTCGACGTCGACGTACCCGCTGCGCTGGAGACGGCGGGTCTGTGCGACTCCGGGGTTCGGGTGCAGGTCGACGAGGTCGATGTCTCCGACGCCGACGCGGTGGCCGCCCATGCCGACGCCGTCGTCGGCAGGTCCGGGGCACCCGCGATGGTGTTCAACAACGCCGGGATCACGATGGTGGCCGGGGTTCTCGAGGAGGATGACGACTACGCGCGGCGGATCATGTCCGTCAACCTGGGCGGTGTCGTGAACGGCACGGTGGCCTTCCTCCCGCACCTCGAGGCGGCCGGCAGCGGCTCCATCGTGAACACCTCGAGTGCGTTCGGGTTCCTCGGCTCGCCTGCGCAATCGGCGTACTCGGCGTCGAAGTTCGCCGCTCGAGGATACTCCGAGACCGTTCAGCAGCAGCTGCGGGCCGACGGCTCCGGGGTTCGGCTGCATGTGGTGCACCCCGGTGCCGTCCACACCGAGATCGCCACCCGCGCACGCTATGTGACACCAGGGGTGCGGGACTTCGTCACGCGCGGATTCAACCACCGCCTGCCCGGGACCAGGCCGGAGGCGGCGGCCGCGGCGATCCTGCACGGCGTACTGGCGGGTCGCGACCGCATCCCCGTCGGATTCGACGCGCGCGCAATCGATCTGGGAGTGCGCCTGCTGGCCGGCGCGGTACAGCGGCCGGTGGCGACGCTCACCCGGCCGGTCTTTCGGCGGATCCTGGGGGACGCCGCTCTCCGAGAGATCCGGCCCGGCGCCGTCGACGGGGCGTCGCGTTCGCGATGAACTCGGCGTGGCGACGTCAGTCGTTGTGCGAAGCCAGGTTTCGCGTCGCCGGACCTTCGAGGACCTCGCCGGTGTGACTGAACCGCGAACCATGCAGCGGGCAGTCCCAGGACTGCTCCGCGTCGTTCCACCGCAGCACCCCGTACAGATGCGTGCACAGCGGCGCCACCGACCGCGTCTGACCCTCCACCGTGCACCGTCCCTCGGGTGTGATGCCGGAGCGTCCGACGGTCCCGTCACCTTCCTTCGGCGCCGCGCCGGTCGGCTTCAGCAGCGAGAGATAGCCGCCTGCCAGATAGCCCGCAACCTGTGCGTTCGCCGACGCCGCCGAGATCAATGATCCCGGCCGGCTGATCTCGGTCGTTCGCCACGGACGCAGTGTCGCCGACCACGGGGGCTCGGTTCCGAGGATCCGTCCGGTCATGGCGAGTGCCGCGGCGACCCCGTTGGTGAGACCCCACTTGGCGAAACCGGTCGCCACCTGCGCCGAGTCGACGCCCGGGAGAATCGGTCCGACATAGGGCATCTCGTCGATGGTCGTGTAGTCCTGGGCCGACCACCGCGCGACCATCTGGGCGCTGGGGAAATGCTTCTGGGTCCAGCTCAGCATGTCCAGGACGTGCTGTCGTTCGGACTTCGTCCGGCCCACCTCGTGCCCGAATCCGCCGACCATCAGGAGCTCCCCGTCGTGACCGGGTCGCCGGACCGTCCGCAGGGAGACCGACGGGTTGTCCGAGCCCAGGTACATCTCCCGGGGGATCTCCCCGTCGACGGTGAACGCGGCGGCGTAGGAGCGTTGCGGGTGGACCCGCGCGAAGAAGCCGCCGCGGTCGAGGAAGGGTTGCCCGGTCGCGATGATCACCGAGTGGGCACGCACGTCACCTGCGTCGGTCGTCAGCACGTTCGGTGAGCCGTGGCGGAGTCCTTGCGCGCGAACGCCCTCGTAGAAGTGGCCGCCGTGCGCGCGGAGGTCGTCGGCGAGGGCGCGCAGGACGACCATCGGGTCGATCTGCGCCTGGCCGTCGAGGCGGATCGCGCTCCGGACGTCGAAGGGCAGCTCGGGGCAGTCCACATGCTCGACCGGCAGATCGTGGGCGCGGCACGCCTCGTACTCCTTCTCGACCGACTTCGCGCCGGACGCGGTGGCCGCGAACGTCAGCGCGGCCCGCTCGTCGACGGGAAGCCCGCGGTGCTCCAGGTAGTGCCGCAACCACGCCTGGGCTTCGCGATTGGCCTCGACGTAGTCCTGAACGGCCGCATGACCGTGGCGGCTCGCGATCGACGACAACCGGGTGCCCTGCAGCAGGGACAGTTTGCCGGTGGTGTGGCCGGTCGCCGCGGCACCCATGTGCCGTGCCTCGAGGACCGCGACCGACTGACCGGCGCGGGCCAGGAGGAGACCGGTGGTCAGGCCCGTGATCCCGCCGCCGACGACGATCTGGTCGAAGGTGTCGACGACGTCGATCGGCATCGTCTCCGGACGGACATCGGGCAGGTAGTCGGGGGCTGCCTCGCCGGCGGGGTCGAACCAGAGGGTTTTCATGGTGTCCGGGTTTGCCTCGGGAGGAGGTGATGAAACATCGCGGCCGGGGTAAGGTTTTCGACTGGGAATCGAAAACGTCTGCGCGGTGTTGCCCCGGAGACGCGCGGTGTCGGACGCCGCGGCGAGAGGCGGTTGACATGAGCGGGTTCACACGGGAGCCGGTCGGGACCGATCAGACGGTCCACGCCGACCTGGTGGTGGTGGGTGCCGGTATCGCAGGTCTCACCGCCGCGCTGTGGGCTGCGCAGGACGGCCTGCGGGTCGTCGTGCTCAACAAGGGGCCGCGATGGGACGCCGCGAGCCGGGAGCAGCCGACCTCCACGTTCTACGCCCAGGGCGGTGTCGCAGTGGTGATCCCCGGGGCGGCGGGCCCGGAGGCCGCCGACTCGGTGGACCGCCATCTCGCCGACACGGTCGCCGCCGGCGGCGGACTCACCGACCCGACGGCGTCGGGACCCATCCTCGCCGACGGGTGGGAGTCGGTGTCGGCGCTGATCGGCTGGGGTGCCGAATTCGACCGGGACTTGGACGGTTCACTGCTGCGGACCCGCGAAGGCGGTCACACCCGACGGCGCATCATCCACGCCGGGGGCGATGCAACCGGTGCCGCGATCCAGCGGGCCCTGCACGAGGCCGTCCGGCACTCCGGCCGCATCGGCGGGGGCGTCTCGCCGATCCGCTTCCTCGACGACACGATCGCCACCGCGGTCCACGTCGACGACGGGCGTGCCGTCGGCGTCGCGTGTCTGCGGTCGGGGCGTGCCGCGTCCGTGCTGGCCCCGACCGTGTTGCTCGCGACCGGGGGAACCGGGCACCTCTACGCCGCCACCACGAATCCGGCAGGTTCGACGGGTGACGGCATCGCCCTGGCGTTGCGCGCCGGGGCAGAGGTGGCCGACCTCGAGTTCATCCAGTTCCACCCGACGATGCTCTACACCGACGGCGCGCGGGGTCGCCGGACGCTCATCAGCGAGGCAGTGCGCGGAGAGGGCGGCCGACTCGTCGACGTCGAGGGCCGGTCGGTCACCGAGGGTGTCCACCCGATGGGCGATCTCGCGCCCCGCGACGTGGTGGCCGACGCCGTGCAGACCGCGATCGAACTCACCGGGCACCCGTGCGTCTATCTCGACACGAGCGGCGTCGTCGACTTCGAGGACCGCTTCCCGACGGTGACCGCCGGAGTGCGTGCGGCCGGGCTGGATCCCGCATCCGGCCGTATCCCGGTCGTGCCGGGAGCCCACTATCTGTGCGGGGGCGTCGTCACCGACGAGTCGGCCCGCACCGCGGTGGACGGACTGCTCGCGGCCGGCGAGGTCGCGCGCACCGGGTTGCACGGCGCCAACCGCCTGGCGTCGAACAGCCTCCTCGAGGGCCTGGTGATGGGCCGACGCGCAGCCGCGGTGGCGGTCACCCGGCGTGGGCTCCCGCTTCCGCAGGCCGGTCGCCGGCGGGCCGAGCAGCCTGTCCCCATCCTGGATCGGGACGTGCTGCAGGACGTGATGACGCGGGAGGTGGCACTGCGACGGTCCGCCTCGGGGCTCGACGCGGCCGCCGACGCGATCGCCGCCGCGCCCCGTCGGCCGGCGCAGTCGGTACGCGATGTCGAGGACGCGGCGCTCACGCTCACCGCGGCGGCAGTCGTCGCCGCGGCGGCCGCGCGCACCGAGTCGCGAGGCGCGCACGTCCGCACGGATCACCCGCTGACCGCCGACGTGGCGGAGTCGCGGGCGTTCCGCGTCGTCGACGGCGAACTGCGCGAGGCCCGCCCCGCGGTTGCGACCGGTTGACGCGACCGGTTCGTCGTGACCGGTGAAGTCGATGCGGGCGGGGTGCCGTCGGCGTTAGATTGGCGACGATGACCCAGATCTCAGCAGACGGTTCGGGGTGCGATGGCAGCCCCGATCACGACGACCCGGCCATCGCGACGCCCGAACGGATCACCCTGGGCCTCGGACACGTCACGCTGCATGCGCTGGCCTGGGGCCCCGCGGCCGGGCCGGTCGTCGTCTGTCTGCACGGGTTCCCCGACTCGGCATGGACGTGGCGGCATCTCGGTCCCGAACTCGCCGCCGCCGGACATCGGGTGATCGCTCCCTTCACCCGTGGCTACGCTCCGTCGGAAATACCGTCGGACAACGACTTTCACGTGGCCGCGCTCGCCTACGACGCGGTCGCGGTTCATCGCGCCGCGGGTGCGGGTGCCGACGCGGTGTTGATCGGGCACGACTGGGGCGCGATGACGGCGAACGCCGTGGCACATCGCGCCGACAATCCGTTCGTGGCGGTGGTCTCGATGTCGGTGCCGCCGGTCCCGGCGGTGCGACGCTCGCTCGCCGGAGGGATCGACGGAGCCAAGACCCTCGCCCGTCAGGCGTTGATGAGCTGGTACATCGCCTTCAACCAGGTGCCGTGGTTACCCGAACGGGTGCTCCACCGGCTGATCCCGCTGCTGTGGCGCCGCTGGCGACTGAACTCGGGCGCCGGCGCGCGGCCCGACCACCGACTCGACGTCGACCTCGCTCTGGCGGCGCTGCCCACTCGTGCTCACCGGACGGCGGCGCTCGGGTACTACCGCGCGCTCCGCAGGCCGCGGACTCATCCTCGCTACGCTGCGATGCGGGACGACTGGCTGGGCGAACCGCGTTGTCCCACGCTGTATCTGCACGGAGCCGACGATGGTTGTATGCAGTCGCGCCTCACCGACCACGTCCGAGAGGTGCTGCCGCCCGGCAGCGCGGCCGCGGTAGTCGCCGGAGCGGGCCATTTTCTGCACCTCGACCGGCCGGATGAGGTGCACGGGAGGATCCTGGCGTTCGTCAGTTCAGACGCGCGGGGCCAAGAGGGTGGCACCGGACCGGCCCGCTTCGTAGACTGACCCGCGGGATCTTCACCACAGAGTGGCCACGGGGGGCCGGCCACCGCGGAAATGCATGCCGGGGGGCTTGCTACCGGGCGGCACGAAGCCGACGGGCACGAGAAGACGACCGTGCGCGCCACAGTGGTGTGGTCGTGCGAAGATCTCGCGGCGATGCAAGGCATGAAGGGGAGTCCGTATGAACGGCGAGGGCTGTTGGTCGACGGTGGTGTGCCGGCCGGCCGAACGCGCGGCGCTGGGACTGTCGGGTGACTCCGATTGGTTGCTGCAGTGCCGGCTGGCGATCGGTCACCGAGGTAATCACGCCACCGATGCGAGCACGCATCCGCGGCATGACCGGCGGCTGTGGCTCGAATGGAACGACTTCGACGACCGCGCGCAGTCCCTCATCGAACGCAACCCGTGCCCGGTGCCGTCCCCGGAGGGCGCGGGCTGCGTGTTCTTCGCCGGGCACGGCGGCCCGCACTTCTATGCGCGCAGCAACGGGCACGCTCCGTCGGTGATGAGCGGCGCGGGCGCACCCGATCCCCGGACCGTTGCGCCTGATCGCGGCGTCGACCCGCTGCGTCAGTCCCCGCCGCAAGCGGGTTCGTCACGGATGGGGTCGCACCGCCTGCCCGACTCTCACCCGGCCGCGTCGCTCGCCGCGCAGCCCTCGGCGTCCGACGACCCGGAACCGAACACGTCGTATCGCGGTGGACGGCGCTCGACCAACGTCGAGCCGCAGGTGGTCGACGACTATCAGGGTCGTCGTCACCGGGCCGACGGGTATGACGTCGCTTACTCACCGGACCCGGTGGACCCTGTCGACGGACCCGGCCGCGGCGGCCCGGTTGTCGGCGGTCCGGGATCCCGGCCGGCCGCCGTCACACCGGGGAACCTCCCGGCCGTGTCCGGGCCCGACCACGGTGCACCGGGTTTCGACGCCGCACGAGTGGCGGCCATCGGAGCCGCACTCGACGAGGTGGCCGGCGCGCTGGCCAAGTTGGCTGCCGCGCTGCGGACGTAGTTTGCTCCCTCCGGTTCGCTGAGCCCTTCGTGGCTCGCTGCGCTCGCACCTCAGGGAGCACGAGGATCGCTGCGCTCGCACCTCAGGGAGCACGAGGATCGCTGCGCTCGCACCTCAGGGAGCACAAGGATCGCTGCGCTCGCACCTCAGGGAGCACAAAGCTCGCACCTCAGGGAGCACAAGGCTCGCTGAGCTCGCCGATACGGTAGGGGGGTACCGTTATCGGCGCCACGGTGGTATACCTGGTCGAGCATACCCTTGAGGGGTATCCGGACGGGAGAATCATGGACGAGCACCAGCACGGTTACATCGGCCGGAAGGACGACTACCTCCGCCGACTCAAGCGCATCGAAGGTCAGGCACGCGGACTGCAGCGCATGGTCGAGGAAGACACCTACTGCATCGACATCCTCACGCAGGTGTCGGCGATGACCAAGGCGCTGCAGGCGGTGAGCCTCGGTCTGCTGGAGGAGCACATGGCCCACTGCGTGGTGCATGCCGCGCAGGAGAGCGACGAGGCCGGCAAGGCCAAGGTCGACGAGGCCATGGCCGCGATCACGCGCCTGGTCAAGTCCTGACCCACCACTCACACACTTCGACGATCCGAGGAGCACGCGCATGAGCACCACCAGCACTTACACCGTCACCGGCATGACCTGCGGCCACTGCGCAGCGTCGGTCCGTGAGGAGATCGAGGCCCTGCCCGGCGTGACGAGCGTCGAGGTGACCGTCGACGACGGCTCGGTGCGCGTGTCGGCCGATCGTGAACTCGGCCGAGACGAGGTCGCGACGGCCGTCACCGAAGCCGGCTACGTGCTGGTCTGACCATGAGATCCGCCGCCACCGGGCCCCTGGCCTACGTCGTCGCGCTGATCGCGGTCTTCGCTCTCGCGTTCGGCGTCGGCCGCGCATGGGGTCCCGACGTCGAGCCGGTGACGCACGATGCCCCCTCGCATGGCGTCGTGGTCACCGACGAACCGTCATCGAACCCACACGGAGGTGATCACCCATGACCGCGAGCACCGGGCAACTGGTCGACCTGGACATCTCCGGAATGACGTGCGCATCCTGCGCCAACCGCATCGAGCGCAAGCTCAACAAGCTCGACGGTGTGACCGCGTCGGTGAACTACGCGACCGAACGCGCCCACGTCGAGGTGCCTGCGGGTCTGACGGCAGGCGACCTGGTCGAGGTGGTCCGCGCCGCGGGTTACGACGCGTCGCCGATCGTGGCGGACGCGCCTGCGTCCACCGCCGACACGGACACGGCGGACGCCGACTCCCGCGACCCCGAACTGGAGGGCTTGCGCCGGCGGTTGATCGTGTCCGCGATCCTCTCGGTGCCGGTGATCGCTCTCGCGATGGTCCCGGCACTCCAGTTCACCTACTGGCAGTGGCTGTCCCTGACGCTCGCCGCTCCGGTCGTCGTGTGGGGTGCGTACCCGTTCCACCGGGCGGCCTGGATCAACCTGCGTCATGGTGCGACGACGATGGACACCCTGGTCTCCGTCGGGACCCTGGCGGCGTTCGGATGGTCGCTCTACGCGCTGTTCCTGGGGACTGCGGGCACTCCCGGCCTCACCCACGGCTTCGACCTGCTGCCGCAGCGGACCGACGGCTCATCGCACATCTACCTCGAGGCCGCGGCCGGCGTGACGACCTTCTTGCTCGCGGGCCGCTACTTCGAGAAGCGCGCCAAGCGCCGTGCGGGGGACGCGCTCGCCGCCCTGATGGATCTCGGTGCCAAGGACGTCGTGGTTCGACGTCCCGATGGTGCCGAGTCCCGGATACCCATCGGACAGTTGACAGTCGGGGACGAGTTCGTCGTCCGGCCCGGCGAGAAGATCGCCACCGACGGCGTGGTCGTCGAGGGCGCGTCGGCGGTCGACGCGTCGATGGTGTCGGGCGAGTCGGTGCCCGTCGAGGTCACCACCGGCGACGCGGTGGTCGGCGCGACGGTCAACACCAGCGGACTCCTCGTCGTCCGGGCGACCGCCGTCGGTTCCGACACTGCGCTCGCCCAGATGGCGCGCATGGTCACCGCGGCGCAGGAGGGCAAGGCCGACGTCCAGCGACTGGCCGACCGGATCTCGTCGGTGTTCGTACCGATCGTGATCGCGATATCGCTTGCCACCCTCGGCTTCTGGCTCGGCGTGGCGTCGACGACCGACTTCGCCGGTGGCGATGTGACCTTCGCGTTCACCGCCGCCGTTGCCGTCCTCATCATCGCGTGCCCGTGTGCGCTGGGGCTCGCCACACCGACTGCTCTGATGGTCGGCACCGGGCGCGGTGCGCAACTCGGGATTCTGCTGAAGGGACCCGAAGTGCTGGAGTCGACGCGACGTGTCGACACCATCGTGCTGGACAAGACGGGCACCGTCACCACCGGCGAGATGACGTTCGCCGCAATCACCGTCGTCGACGGTTACGAGACCGAGCAGGTCCTGGGCTGGGCGGCATCGGTGGAGTCGGGATCGGAACACCCGATCGCGGCGGCCATCGTCGATGCCGGGCGTGACCACATCGACTCGCGGGTCCGCGATTTCGTCTCCACGCAGGGCGCGGGCGTCGCCGGGATCGTCGGTGACCGACTGGTGACCGTCGTGTCGCCGAGCAAGGTGGGCGTGGCGTTGCCAACTGCACTCGACGACGCGGTCGCAGCCGCCGAATCCGACGGCGCGACCGCGGTCGTCGTGCTGGTCGCCGAGTCCGACGCCGAAGATGCTGCCGGACAACCGGTTCCCGTGGGAGTTCTCGTGGTGGCCGATCGGGTCAAACCGTCGTCGGCCGCGGCGATCGCCGAGTTCCGGCGGCTGGGGCTGACGCCGAAGCTGCTCACCGGCGACAACGAGGGCGCCGCCCGCGCCGTGGCGTCGATCGTCGGGATCGACGACGTCACCGCCGGCGTCAGCCCGCGCCGCAAGCTGGAGGTGATCGCCGAACTGCAGGAGCAGGGACACGTGGTGGCGATGGTCGGCGACGGGATCAACGACGCCGCGGCACTCGCGCAGGCCGATCTGGGCCTCGCGATGGGCACCGGCACCGATGTCGCGATGGCCGCCAGTGACCTGACGGTCGTGAGCGGCGACCTGCGCGCGGTGGCCGACGCCATCGCCCTGGCGCGTCGAACCCTCGGCACCATCAAGGGAAACCTGTTCTGGGCGTTCGGGTACAACGTCGCGGCCATTCCGCTGGCCGCCGCCGGGCTGCTGAACCCGATGATCGCCGGCGCGGCGATGGCGCTCTCGTCGGTCTTCGTCGTCGGCAACAGCCTGCGTCTGCGCGGGTTCACACCGAAACGCTGAGCGGAATCCGCCCTCCTCGGCGCCACCGACGACTCCCTCCGTCGTCCGTGGGTTGCCGGAGGGCGGTTGTCGGCCCGTTACGTCACGCGCTCGTGGTCACCCGTGCCGCCGCATGGCGCCCGGCGCGTCGGCCGAAATACGACCCCTCGCCTAATTGCGTTCCACTGCAATAGCCCTTGCAGTCCTGGGCGATGTTGGTCGCACTCGCGCCGGCCGCGTAGAGGCCGGTGATGACGGTGCCCGATTCGTCGAGTACCTCGCCGTCCAACGACGTCGCCATGCCGCCCATGGTGAAGCCGGCGTACATCGCCTTGCCGAGGGACAGATCGTAGGCGGCCCACGGCCCGGTGTCCTGTGGCTCGAGGAATTCGGCGGCCTTGTGGAAGTCGGGGTCTTCCTTCTTTGCGGCGTTCTCGTTGTAGCGGGCCATGGTCGCCTGCAGCTTGCCCTCGGGGATGCCGAGGTCTCGCTCCATCTCCTCGATGGTCTCCCAGCCGTCGATGAGCGGCACCAGATAGTTCTGCTTCTCGTTCATGTGCGACTCGTTCACGATGAGGTAGGCCACCGAATCGGGTTGCTCGAGAACGAATCCCGATGTCCGCGCGTGGTAGGAGTCCTCGGTCACGAACCGCTCGCCGTACTTGTTGACGATGACGCCCATGACCATGCTCGCGGGTGGGTAGATGGGCGCGGTGATGAACGCCTTGTCCATGTACTTCAGTGCGGCGCCCACGGATCGGCCCATGCGCAGGCCGTGGCCGTCGTCGTAGGTGTTGCCGAGCACGAACGGCTTCTCGGCGAGATGAGGGGTGTGTTCGGCCACCATGTCGGGATTCATCACGAAGCCGCCGGCGGCGATGATCACCGAGTCCGCGCGGATGACACCTTCGGCGTCGGGCGTCTTCCACGTCACGCCGACGACCGCACCCTGCTCGTCGACGACCAGCTGGCGGGCACCGGTCTCATACCGGACCTCGGCACCCAACTCGTCGAGGCGGGTGACGAGCAGATCGATGACCAGCTTCGCGCCTCCGGTCTCCCCGGGTACCGGTACCTTGTGCCCGCGCGGTGCCGGAACGGCCTGGTCCTTGAACGGCCAGACCTTCTCGTTGCCGGTGAACATCAATCCCTCGGTGCCCGGCTGGATCACGGCCTTCTCCGGATAGAAGCTGCGCTCGAAGGTGAAGCCGAGTCCTTCGAGCCAGTTGAAGTGGTCGACGCTGTCGACGCAGTAGGCGTGGATCTTGTCGGCTTCGGGATCGATCGACACCGCGGTGAGGTACTTCTCCATCTCTTCGACGGAGTCCTCTTGGCCGGTGGCCTTCTGTACTGCGGTGCCGCCGCCGAGGTAGAAGAACCCGCCGGACAGCGATGTGGTGCCGCCCGGAGCCGCGGCGCGCTCGAGCAGGAGCACCCGCGCCCCGTTCGCGGCGGCCTCCGCCGCGGCGCATCCGCCGGCGATGCCGAACCCGATCACGACGACGTCGACCTCGTCGGAGAACTCGCTCACCGAATCGAGTGCGACGGTCTCCGGGATCTCGGTGCTGGTAGCCATGCCGCTCAGATTAGCCGACAAACTAGAACCTGTTCTAGTCTTGGTAACGATTGATGGTGCGGACAGATCGCCGGGTCACCGGCGGGTCTCGGAACGGGCGGCCCACGGCGTTTTCACAGGTTCATCCGCTATCAAGAAATATGACCTCCACCACCGTGCGCCGTAGCCCCTTGCACCGCGCCTCCTCGCCGGCTCCCGCGCTGGCGGGTGTGGTCGCGGTAGGGGCGGCGCTGGCTGCGGGCGAGCTGGCCGCGGTTCCGGTCTCGCCGGACGCGTCGCCGTATTTCGCCGTGGGCTCGTCGGTCGTCGACCATTCACCCGAGGCGGTCCGCAAGTGGGCCATCGAGACGTTCGGTGTCGCCGACAAGCTCGCCCTGTTCATCGGCATGGGCATCCTCATCGCGGTACTCGCCGCAGCGTGCGGATACCTCGAACGACGACGACCCCCGCTCGGCTCGGTGATCATCGGAGCCTTCGGGTTGGTCGGCGTGCTGGCGGCGTTGAACCGCCCGGATGCCGACTGGACGAACGCGCTGCCGTCGATCGTCGCGGGGGTCGTCGGCGTCGTCGTGCTCCGCGTGCTGATCACCCAGTTGGGTCCCGCGTCGGTCGATACCGATGAGGTGGACGGACACTCGGCCGACGACGAGCCGAAAGCGGCTGCGCGGTCCGACTTCACGCGCCGCTTCGTGCTCACCGCCGGCGGCATCGCGGCTGCCGCGGTCGTTGTCGGGGTCGTGGCCCGGCGGGTGCTCGCCGACACCGCGGGCGTCGTCGCCGACCGCGCCCGGGTGCTGCTGCCGCGTGCCGCAAGCCAGGCGCCGCCGATCCCGGCCGGTGCCGAGCTCGAGGTCTCGGGCGCAACACCTTTCATGACCAGCAACGCCGACTTCTATCGAATCGACACGGCGCTGCAGGTCCCTACCCTCACCACCGGTGAATGGCGACTGCGGATCCACGGCGACGTGGATCGCGAGGTGACGCTGTCCTGGGACGACCTGCTCGCCATGCCGATGACCGAACGGATCGTGACGCTCGCGTGCGTGTCGAACGAGGTCGGTGGCGACCTCGTCGGCAATGCGACATGGCTGGGGGTGCCGATGCGTGAGGTCCTCGACCTCGCCGGCGTCCGGCCGGGCTCGGACATGCTGCTGTCCACCAGCGTCGACGGATGGACCTGTGGCACTCCGATCTCGGCGCTCACCGACGGGCGTGACGCGCTCCTCGCCGTCGGGATGAACGGTTCGCCGCTTCCCCTCGAACACGGCTACCCGGTCCGCCAGGTGGTGCCGGGGTTGTACGGGTACGTCTCGGCAACGAAATGGGTTGTCGACTGGGAGATCACGCGCTTCTCGGAGGCCAAGGCGTACTGGACGACGCGCGGATGGTCGGCCCTCGGCCCGATCAAGATGGCGTCGCGGTTCGACCGTCCGGCCGACGGCACCGAGCATCCGGCCGGCGAGGTCGTGGTCGCCGGCACCGCATGGGCCCAGCACACGGGCATCGAACGCGTGGAGGTCCGTGTCGATCAGGGGCCGTGGCAACCCGCCGAGCTGACCACGGAGTACAGCATCGACACCTGGCGACAGTGGAAGTTCGTCTGGCAGGCGACGAAGGGCAATCACACCCTCGAATGCCGGGCGATCGATCAGAAGGGGATGCCCCAGATCGAGCGTTATCAGGCGCCGGCACCGGATGGCGCCAGCGGATTGGACGACCGCACCTACACCATCGTCTGAGGCAACGCGCCGAGGCCGCGCGACCGCGTCACGCGGGCGGTGCGAAGAACTCGAGCGCGATGTTGTCGGGGTCGCGGAACGACAACCCGGAACCGTAGTGCGCGTGCCGGATTCCGCTGTGCGGGATACCCGCGGCGTCGAGCCGATCCTGCCAGGTCCGGAGTTCGTCCTGGGTACAGGAGAACCCCACGTGATCGAGTCCGACGGCCCGCTCGTCGAACCGCTGATCGGCGGCGTTTCCGGTGTGGGCGTGAAGACCGAACAGCATCACGCTCGGCTCTGTAAGTCATGATGCGCCGTGAGCGGACGGAAGACTGCCGAACTCCGAGGTTGACGAACGCGCTTCTCGCCGGAACGGGCGACAGTGTCTGGTGACGCCCCGAGACAGTGTTCGTGCCGCACCCCCGCGAGGACGACACCTGTACAGACAACTGTCCAGAAACGACCAAAAGCGCAGCGTCAAGGGTTGAGTGAGGTATCCGACTCACCTGAGCTGCCGCTGAGAACGCATGTTATGTTCAACGCACCTTTATGTGAGCCGGGAGACAGTCATCCCTTGTCGAACCCGTGCACCTCGTGACCTGCGTCAGGTCGTCCGTTCCGCCGACACACATGGCGGAGCTGCACGATCTGGAAGCAGGTCACCTCGTTGACAAGACGCGCCGAGCACAGGCGCCAACCAACGGTGCTGCGACGAGCGGCGCCGACCAGACAGGGTGAGATAGATGACAGTGGGTGTCGTGCGCGAGACGGCCGAGGGGGAGCGCCGGGTGGCGCTGGTCCCGAAGGTCGTCGCCGCGCTGGTGGGCAAGGGTGTGCCCGTCGTGGTGGAGTCGGGGGCCGGTCTCGGCGCCCTGATCCCCGACGAGGCGTACACCGAAGCCGGTGCCACGATCGGCGATCCGTACGGATCGGATGTGGTTCTGCGGGTGTCGCCGCCGTCGGATTCGGAGATCGGCAAGCTGCGGAGCGGACAGAAGCTGATCGGCTTCCTCGCGCCGCGCAATGCCGACAATCAGATCGGCACCCTGCGCGATGCCGGCGTGGAGGCTTACGCGGTGGAGGCCATCCCGCGTATCTCCCGCGCCCAGGTGATGGATGCGTTGAGCTCGCAGGCCAACGTCGCGGGCTACAAGTCGGTCGTGGTGGCGGCGGATGTCTCGACGCGCTTCTTCCCGATGCTGACGACCGCCGCCGGAACGGTGAAGCCGGCCACGGTGCTGGTCCTGGGTGTGGGTGTCGCGGGACTGCAGGCGTTGGCCACGGCCAAGCGGCTCGGTGCGCGGACCACCGGCTACGACGTGCGTCCCGAGGTCGCCGAGCAGGTCCGATCGGTCGGCGCCCAATGGCTCGACCTGGGTATCGACGCGGCCGGTGAGGGCGGGTACGCCCGTGAGCTGACCGAGTCCGAGCGCGCGCAGCAGCAACAGGCGCTCGAAGACGCGATCAAGGGTTTCGACGTGGTGATCACCACCGCGCTCGTGCCGGGGCGTCCGGCGCCGCGGCTCGTGACCGCCGCTGCGGTCGAGGGCATGAAGCCGGGCAGCGTGGTCATCGACCTCGCCGGGGAGACCGGCGGCAACTGCGAGTTGACCGAGCCGGGTCAGACCGTCGTCAAGCACGACGTGACGATCGCCGCCCCGCTGAATCTGCCGGCGACGATGCCCGAGCACGCCAGCGAGCTGTACTCGAAGAACCTGCTGGCGCTCATCGAGCTGATGCTCGACGACAACGGTTCCATCACACCGGATTTCGACGACGAGGTCATTGCGGCCGCGTGCGTCACCCGTGACAAGCCCGGCGCCGGGAACGAAGTGAGCGGGCCGAAAGACGGCCAGCAGGAGGTGAAGGCCTGATGTATGCCGGACTTCTCGCGAACCTCGCGATCCTGGTGCTCGCCGGGTTCGTCGGCTTCGCCGTCATCTCCAAGGTCCCCAACACCCTGCACACCCCGTTGATGTCGGGCACCAACGCCATTCACGGCATCGTCGTGCTCGGCGCGCTGGTGGTCCTGGGCAAGTTGCCCGCCGACGCCGGGTGGGGTGTGCGCATCATCGCCTTCGTCGCGCTGGTGTTCGGCACGCTCAACGTGATCGGTGGCTTCGCGGTCACCGACCGCATGCTGGGCATGTTCAAGGGTAAGAAGGAGGCGGCCAAATGAACGGCTCCCCAGAAACATCTATGTCACAGCTGGTACTCGCGGCGGGTGCGCACACCCCGAGCGAGGGCGTCGCCTACCTGGTGACCGCGCTCTACATCGTCTCGTTCTCCCTGTTCATCTACGGCCTGATGGGTCTGACCGGACCCAAGACCGCGGTGCGCGGCAACTGGATCGCCGCGGTGGGTATGGGTCTGGCCGTCGCCGCGACGCTGCTCTACGTCTGGAACGAAGGGGCTGTCGGTTCCGATGGGCACTCGACCGAGGGCGTGCCCACGATCAACTGGGTGCTCATCGTCGTCGGTCTGGTTCTCGGTGTGGCTCTGGGTATCCCGCCTGCCCTGAAGACCAAGATGACGGCCATGCCGCAGCTGGTCGCGCTGTTCAACGGCGTCGGTGGTGGCACCGTGGCGCTCATCGCCTGGGCCGAGTTCATCGAGACCTCCGGGTTCTCGACCTTCCACAACGTCGAACCGGCCTCGCCGCTGGTGATCGGCTCGCTGATCGCCGCGATCATCGGTTCGGTCTCGTTCTGGGGATCGCTGGTGGCGTTCGCGAAGCTGCAGGAGATCATGCCGAAGGGGTTGGAGAAGACCTTCGTCTCCAATGCCAAGCTGTTCCAGGCCGCCAACATCGTGTTGCTCATCGTCGCACTGGGATTGGCGATCTACCTCGGCATCGATGCTTCCAACGGCGGCGGCGCGAGTGTCTGGTGGATGGTCGCCGTGCTGGTGGCCGCCGGTGTGATGGGTCTGTTCGTGGTGTTCCCCATCGGTGGCGCGGACATGCCGGTGGTCATCTCGCTGCTCAACGCGATGACGGGTCTGTCGGCTGCGGCCGCGGGTATCGCGCTGGACAACACCGCGCTGATCGTCGCCGGCATGATCGTCGGCGCCTCGGGTTCGATCCTGACCAACCTGATGGCCAAGGCCATGAACCGGTCGATCCCGGCCATCGTGTTCGGCTCGTTCGGCGGCGGCGATGCCGCTGCCGTGGGCGGCCCCGGTGCCGAAGGCGGCACGGTCAAGGCGACCTCGGCCGCCGACGCCGCGATCCAGATGGCGTATGCCAACCAGGTCATCGTCGTCCCCGGGTACGGTCTGGCCGTGGCGCAGGCCCAGCATGCGGTCAAGGAGATGGCAAAGCTGCTGGAGGCCAAGGGCGTCGAGGTCAAGTACGCCATCCACCCGGTCGCCGGTCGCATGCCCGGTCACATGAACGTGCTGCTCGCGGAGGCCGACGTCGAATACGACTCGATGAAGGAGATGGACGACATCAACGGCGAATTCAGCCGGACCGACGTCGCCATCGTCATCGGGGCCAACGACGTCACCAACCCCGCGGCCCGCAATGATCCGAGCTCGCCGATCCACGGCATGCCGATCCTCAACGTCGACGAGGCGCGATCGACCATCGTGCTCAAGCGGTCGATGAGTTCGGGTTACGCCGGCATCGAGAACCCGCTGTTCTTCGCCGACGGCACCAGCATGCTCTTCGGCGACGCCAAGAAGAGCGTCGACAGCGTGATCGAGGAACTCAAGGCCCTCTAGCGTCTTCGCGTCCTCCCGAGGCCCCGGCAACCGTCCTGGTTGCCGGGGCCTCGTCGTTTGCGCTCCTCGCGCCTCGGGGGACCAGTGGTCGCGGTGTCCGGTCGTGATCGAGCAGGAATCGAGAAGCCGTGGGGCCGGCCGGCGCCGTACTGTCAGCGCATCACCTGATCTCATCGGAGGAAGTCATGTCCTTGTCCCTGCGGTCCCTCTCGCTCTGGTACCAGCGAAAGACCAACGAGCGCACCGTCGCCCGCATCCGGAAGAAGTCCGGATCGATGTGGGGGATGGAGATGCTCATCCTGCGCACGACCGGCAGGCGCTCTGGTCTCGTGCGTGAGACACCGCTGAGCTGGTTCGCCGACGGTGACGGCTGGCTGGTCGTCGCATCGGGTGGTGGCGACCGGAACCCGGACTGGTTCGCCAACCTGACGGCCCATCCCGATGGCGTGTCGGTCGAGCGCCACGGGGAGGAGCCGGTGGCCGTGCGGCCGGTCGTACTCGACGCCGCCGAGCGCGCAGCAGCGTGGGATCGGGTGGTCGAGGCGCAGCCGCGATACGCCAAGTATCAGAAGAAGGCAACGCGCGAGTATCCGCTTGTGAGGCTGGTTGCCTCCCAGTAGTGATCTTCGGGCCTAGATCGAGGCCGCCCGGAGCATCGAGAATGATGACGCGGGTGAGTAGCGTGCCCCGCCACTTCGTGTTCCGCGGAACACTCTTGACCTCGGGTTGAGGCCCGCGGGATTGTCGGTGCCGGGCGATATCTTGTTGCTGTACTTCTCGTTTGTTTCAGGGGGTTGCGGTGGGGGCCAGTGCTTTTCGTTCGGGTGGGGATGTTGCATCGATGTTCGACGGAGCGCATCCGGAGTCGCTGTCTGATGAGGTGCTCGAGGGTAGGGTGCTGGGGTATGCGGCGCAGATCACGGCGTTAACAGCGGATTTCCTTGAACTGGTGGCGGAGTTGGATGGGCGGGAGTCGTGGCGGGGGCCGGGGATTCATTCGCTGGCGCACTGGTTGTCGTGGAAGGCCGGGATTGCTCCGCGAACGGCGCATGAGCATGTGAGGGTCGCGAAGGCGATCCGAGGATTGCCGTTGATCGGCAACGCTTTTGGCGAAGGTCGGCTCTCGTATTCGAAGGTCCGCGCCCTGACGCGGGTGGCCACGCCTGAACGTGAGCAGGAGTTGGTGAATCTGGCGTTGTCGTGCACGGCGAGTCAGTTGGATCGGGCGGTACGGGCGATGGGCCAGATCGACCGTGACCGTGGCGTCGAAGACGAAAGCCGGCCGCCGGTGGAGTCGACGGGTCGGTGGAAGTGGAACAGTGACGGGTCGTTGTCGGTGTCGTTGCGGTTGAGTCCGTTGGATGGGGCGCGGTTCCTGGCTGGGACGGTGCGGGCGGAGTATGAACGCACCCGCACCTGCGATGACCCGGATCTACCGACCGTGCAGAGTGTTCCGCGGAACACTGAATCGGGTTCGGTTGTCGAGGATTCGGTGGTGGAGTCGGAGGTGGTTCCGTCGCGGCGTCGGGATTTGTGGCGGCAGGTGCCGTCGAATGTGGCGCCGGCGGTGGTGGCGATGGCGGACATGGTGCATGACGGGATCGCGATGCCTGATCTTGCGCCGGGTGCGGAGATCCTCATTCATGCCGGTGCGGAGGTGGAATCCGCTCATCTCGACGACGGTCCGGCGTTGTCGGAGGTCGAAGTGGCCGAAGCCCGGTGTGGTGCGTCGACGCGGGATGTGGTGAGCCGCGGGGTGCCCGGGCAGCCGGGGAAGTTGGCGTTGTTGGGTGTGGGTCGTCGGAAGCGGGCGCCGAACAAGGCGTTGGTGCGGGCGTTGTTCGTGCGGGATCGGTGTTGTCAGATGCCGGGGTGTGGGCGTACGCGTCATCTGCATGCCCATCATGTGCGGTTCTGGTCGGCGGGTGGGCGGACGGATCCGGACAATCTGATCTTGTTGTGTGGGTCGTGTCATCGGTCGTTGCATCGAGGTGAGTTCTCCATCACCGCGCACGGTTCGCAACGGTTCAGTTTTCACGGTCCGGACGGTGTCGAGATCGTGGCAGCCTCGCCGACCTCGAAGCCGGTGGGCTGGGTGCCCGATTCCCGCATCAGTGCAACGGCGACGGTGCCGGTCGGTGGCGGGCGGATGGACTTGGGGTACACCACCGAGGTGCTCTACGCCGTGTGGGAATGGAAGGAACGCAACTCTTCTCGCGTCGATCTCGACAGATCGGCGGCGTAGGCGTCGATCGTCGGACACTCACGAGAATGCGCCCTCGAGGATGTGCAGGCCGGTTCGGCGATGAGTTCCGGCGAGCAGGCGTGTCTATCCCTGCACAACACACTCGCACGAGCCGCCAGGAGAACATCATGAACAGGAACAGCATCACCGAGGACACCGCCGCCCCGACGACCGCGAACCCCGCATCCGACGAGGCGCCGCCGGCCCGCCGGAACTGGCGCCGCACAACGGGAATCGTGATCAGCGTTCTGGTCGGCGCATTCCTCGCGTTCGACGTCGCAGGCAAGCTGGCCCGTCCGCAGGCGGTGATCGACGGAACGCGGGAGCTCGGCTTTCCCGCCGACCAGGCCATCGTGATGGGGGTCGTGTTGCTCGTGTGCCTGGTCGTCTACGCGATCCCGCGCACCGCCGTGCTCGGCGCGGTGGGGATCACGGCCTACCTCGGTGGCGCGGTCACGGCGAACATGCGGATCGAGGCACCGCTGTTCGACACGATCCTGTTCGCGGTCTACCTCGGCGTATTCATGTGGATCGGGTTGGTCCTGCGACGCCCGGAGCTGCTCAAGGTGGCCGGCCTGAAGCGCTGAGCTACGCCCGGCCGCAAGAGACTCCGCACCCGTTACCGATCTGGGATCGGACGGGTGCGGGGTCGTTGTGCATATCTCGTACTGTTACGCGAGTGACTGGTGTGACCAGAGTGAAGCGCAGGAAGCTGGCGGCTGCTGCGACGATCGCGGTCGCCGCGCTCGGTGGCGTGGCGGTCGGGACGTTGCCGGCGCAGGATGCGTCGGTGGTGACGACCGCGTCCGCGATCGACCCGGCCGGCCTGTACAACGACGCGCAGTCGAAGTTCGCCGGGGGCGACGTCACCGGCGGCCTGGAGCTCCTCCAGCAGGTACTGGCGGTGGCGCCGGCCGACTCCGATGCGCTTGCACTGCAGGCGGTCTGGGCGGACCAGGTCGAGGATGTCGTGGCCGGCCGCTCGGCGCCGGGAGCGCAGCGAGCGGGCCAGGTCCAGTCGGCACTCAACCGACTGTCGATGATGAATCCGGCACTGGCGACGACAGCACGCAACATCATCTCCGGTGTCGCGACCGCGGCGCAGATCGTGCCGAGTACCACGCCCCGACCGGTGTCCGGCCGCGTGGCCATCGTCGTCCTCGGGTACGGGTTGAATGCGAACGGGAAGATGGCGCCGGAGCTCGTGAACCGGGTGTCGGCGGCCAAGGCGCAATCGGAGCTGACGACCGGTGCTCCGGTCGTGGTGACCGGCGGGGTGCCGAAGAAGGGTGTCACCGAAGCGGCCGCGATGCGAACGTGGCTCGTGGACAACGGTGTCAGCGCGAGCCGCATTCTCACCGAGGACAAGTCGGGGTCGACCGTGGCCAATGCACAGAACACCGCCGAGATCCTGCGGGCGCAGGGCATTCGCGACATCGTGCTGATCACGTCGCCCAACCACATCCGGCGCGGGGCGGCGGACTTCGGGGCCATGGGGCTGCGTGTCGTCGGGTCGCTCACCACCGCAACGGAACTCGAGAAGTACCAGACCCCGCTGGCAAAGGCGCAGCAGACCGGCATCAGGCTGGAGGCGACCCGGACCGCCCGTATCCCGGCCACCCACGAGCCGGGGCTGCTGCCGCAGAACCTCCCGGAGACCGGCCCCGGCCTCATCCCGGAGATCGGCGGCAAGATCCTCCAGGAGCTCCTGAAGGCCGGTTCGTCGGCCTGACGCCTGATCGCGCCGGGTGTCACCCTGAACGGACCGCGGCGTGAACGGCGGCCTGCACGCCGTGCCCGGCGCTCGTGATCGGTTCGACCGACCGCAGCGTGCGGCACAGTACGAAGGCGCCTTCGAGGGCGGTGAGAGTGATCAGCGCCAGCCGACGAGCCTCCGACTCCGTGATGTCGAGCTGACCGAACCAGGCGGCGAGACCGGCCAGCCAGCTCTCGAAGACGTCGGCGGCCTCGAGGCGGAGGCGCTCGTTGGTGCTCGCGACTTCCAGCGCGATGGTCTCGATGGAACACGCCTCGCCGTAATCCTGGGCGTCGAGCAACTTTCCCGCGTTCTCGAACAGTGACGGGATACCGGAGAGAGGGTCGGTGGCGGCCAGTTGCTCGCCGACGAACTCGCCGTACCGGAGCCCCTCGCGCCGGATGACCTCGACGCTGATCGCCTCCTTGCCGCCGGGGAAGTGATGGTAGATCGATCCGAAAGGCGCCTGCGCCGCCGCCGAGATCTGTTTGAGTCCGGTGGCCGGCATTCCCTGACGGCGATACAACTCCGCGGTGGCCTCCAGGATCCGGTCGCGAGTCGTGGGGTCTGCTGCCATGACGTCTCCTCCTTGCGCATCGTGCCGTGACAGCTTATCTTCCTTCTAAGTAGAACGATCTATCTAGGAGGTGGAACGTGCCGATCGTCGACGTTCCGTCCGGGCCCATCGCCTACGAGGACACCGGGGGTGACGGACCGGTCGTGGTGTTCGGCCATGGTCTGCTGATGGACGGCAGGCAGTGGCGCAAGGTGATTCCGCTCCTGGCCGGCTTCCGGTGCATCACTCCGACGCTTCCGATGGGTGCGCACACGCAGCCGATGAACGATGACGCCGACCTCACCGAGACGGGAATGGCGGGCATCCTCGCCGACTTCCTCGACGCGCTCGGCCTCGACGACGTGACGCTCGTGCTGAACGATTGGGGCGGCGGACAGTTCGCGATCGCCCAAGGTCGGGACAAGCGCATCGGCAAACTGATGCTGGTCTCGTGCACCGCCTTCGACAACTATCCGCCTGCGCCCGCGCGTCCGGCGGCGCTGTTGTGCCGGGTACCGGGCGGCGGATGGATTCTCACCAGGATGCTGGGCACGCGGTTCTTCCGGCACAGCACGCGCGCATACGGGGCTCTGACGAAGTCGGGCATACCGGATTCGCTCTTCGACGAGTGGTTCCGGCCGGCCGTGGAGAACGCGGCGATCCGGCGCGATCTGGTGAAGTTCGCGGTCGGCGCCCCCTCTCGCCGCCGCCTGCTCGAATTGTCGGACACGCTCGCACGATTCGACCGGCCGGTACTCGTGGTCTGGGCCAGGGAAGACCGGATGATGCCGCTGGAGCATGCCGATCGGCTCGTCGACCTGTTTCCCGATGCGTCGAAGGTCGTCGTCGACGACTCGTGGACGCTGATCCCCGAGGATCAGCCGGAGACGATGGCCGATCTGGTGCGCGGGTTCGCGGGGTGATGACGCGCCGGCACGTCGCGGCCGCCGGGGGTCAGAACATCACCGACCGGAAGTGGGTGACGAACCGCTCCTCGTCATAGAGGTGGAACGCGATACCCGGCGGCTGACCGCGATTCACCACTTCGCGTCCTTCGAACGGGAGGTTCAGTGTCGACGACACGCCCGGTGCGACGCAGAGCGGACGGTCGGCGAATGTGGTCACCGCCGGGGTGTGCGCGTGTCCGCACAGGAACGCGACGATGTTCGGGTGTTCTCCGACCAGGTCGGCGAGGCGGCCCTCGTCACGCTGCCGGATGGAGTCCATGAAGGGCATGAGCAGGTCGACCGGCGGATGGTGAAAAGCGATGAACACCGGGGTGTCCGCGGTCGTGGCGTCGAGTCGCTCCGACAGCCAGGCGATCGTCGCGTCGTCGAGACGGCCGTCGTTGCGTCCCGGTATCGAACTGTCGCACATCAGGAAGAGCACGTCGGAGCCGTCGCGTCCGCGCACCGTCCGCGCGTGATTGATCGGGCCGGAGGTCTCGGTGCCGATGAGAGCCGCGCTGAACGGCTCGCGGACGTCGTGGTTGCCGGCGGTGATGAGCATCGGCAGCGGACTCTCGAGTACCCCGTGGGCCTCGCGGTACTCGCTGGCCGCACCCTCGTCGGCGATGTCACCGGTGACCAGCAGGACGTCGATGCCGGCGGCACGAGCATTGATGTAGCCCAGTGCCGCCTGGATGCGGGCCCGATTGAACCGCGTCCCGTTGAAATGCAGGTCGCTGATGTGGGCGACAACGAACACGAAGAGCTCCTGTCACGGTTCTGACTCCCACGAGGCTAACCGCACGCACAGTCCGACGACGCATCGCCTCGGGGCCGGGAGGCGCAACGCACTTCCGTGCCGTCGCTGTGGTTCAGCCCGCTCCCACTCGTCGACGCGGGTAACGTACGGCGATCCGGGAACGACATCGAAAGTGATCGCCGACCTGCCAACCCCCGACCCGGCAGGTCGGCGATTCACTCTCTCCGGCAGGTGACGAAGTCCGGTGCGGTGGGCGCCGCGTCCGTTGATTCCCGCGCCTCTACCAGGTGGTATCCCGAGCCGGTTGCATTCTTCCTTCGTCGCGCGCACACTTGCGCACGACAACTAGTTGCACAGCGCAACTAATTGCAAAGGGAAAGTAAAGAGGGAATCCGGAGGTGGCGACGATGCCGGTTCTCGATCAGCAGGCGATCGACGACCTGTTCGAGACCTTGCTGCGGTTTGTACGCATCCGTGAACGGGCGGTCCACACCACCTTCCGAACACGAGACGGCGAGTTCGAGGCGGCGGCGTTCAAGGCGCTGTTCCCTCTGGCCCGACGGTCGATGCGATCCCGCGAACTCGCCGAGGCGATGAACGCCGATCCGTCGACGGTGAGTCGCCATGTGGCTCTACTGGTGGACCACGAACTGATCCGTCGAGAGGCGGACCCCGACGACGGACGTGCCACCCTCCTCGTCATCACCGATGCGGGCCGGGACCGCGTCCTGGCGATGCGCGAGATGCGGCGATCCGCGATGGCCGGCGTCATGGCGGACTGGACCGACGATGAACTCCACACCCTGGTAGGGCTTCTCGGTCGGTTCGTCGACGCTGCCGACTCGGCCCTCAACCCGGCGTGCTCAGCCCGCAAGCCGGACGCGGACGCGTGAAACCCGTGAAAGGACGACAATGACAGACTCCTCGGCGACCCCCGAAACGGTCGTCCCCGAAACGGTGGCCCACGAAGAGGTCGCCGGGGCCGGACTGACCCATCGCCAGATCCTGACCATCCTGGCCGGACTCATGATGGGCATGTTCCTGGCTGCTCTCGACCAGACCATCGTGTCGACCGCGATCCGGACCATCGCCGACGACCTGCAGGGTTACGACATGCAGGCGTGGGTGACCACGGCCTACCTCGTCACCGCGACGATCGTGACGCCCCTGTACGGCAAGCTGTCCGACCTCTACGGTCGCAAACCGTTCTTCCTGCTGGCGATCTCGATCTTCATCGTCGGTTCGTTGCTGTGCACGATCGCCACGTCGATGTACGAGCTGGCCGCGTTCCGCGCATTCCAGGGACTCGGTGCGGGCGGTCTGATGACCCTCGCGCTGACCACGATCGGCGACATCGTGCCGCCCCGCGAACGCGCCAAGTATCAGGGTTACTTTCTTGCCGTGTTCGGCACCTCGAGTGTCCTCGGCCCGGTCCTCGGCGGTCTGTTCGCCGGTCAGGAGACCATCCTCTGGGTGTCGGGCTGGCGCTGGGTGTTCCTCGTGAACGTGCCGATCGGGCTCGTCGCACTGTTCGTCGTCTACAAGGTGCTCAACTACGACCAGCAGAAGGGCGTCGGTGGGCGCACCGACTACTGGGGCGCGACAGCGCTGGCCGTCGCGGTGGCGCCGCTGCTCATCGTCGCCGAACAGGGCCGCGAGTGGGGCTGGAGCTCCGGGCTGGCGATTCTGTGCTACGGCATCGGCGTCGTCGGTATCGCGGCGTTCATCTGGATCGAGCACACGATGGGCGACGACGCGCTGATCCCGTTGCGGGTGTTCAAGAACGTGGTCTTCAGTCAGGGCATCGTCGTCTCGGTCATCATCGGTGCCGTCATGTTCGGCGGAATCTCCATGCTGCCGCAGTACTTCCAGGTCCTCCGCGGATCGAGCCCGATGATCGCCGGTCTCCAGATGCTGCCCATGGTGCTCGGACTCATGACCGGTTCGATCCTGTCGGGCCAGCTGATCTCCCGCACCGGTCGGTACAAGATCTTCACGATCATCGGCGCGGTGCTGATCACCACCGGCACCTTCCTGCTACACCTGGTCGGTACCGAGACCCCGGTCTATCTCGTCATGCTGATGGCGGCGTTGCTCGGCTTCGGCCTCGGCAATCTGATGCAGCCGATCACTCTTGCGATGCAGAACATCCTGCCGCCCAAGGACATGGGGCTCTCGACCGGCACCGCCACCTTCTTCCGCCAGATCGGCGGAACGCTCGGTGTCGCGGTCTTCTTCTCACTGCTGTTCTCGTTCATGGGGCCGAACATCAAGGACGAGATGGTGTCGGCGGCCGCGCAGCCCGAGTACCGGGCGGCGGTCGTGGAGGCCGCGCAGAGTTCCGACCCGCAGGTCAGCGCATTCGGACAGTCGCTCATCGCGGCCGCTCAGAACCCCGGCGCCGCAACGGGATCGTCGGACAGCGTCATGAGCGACACCTCGATCATCGAGAAGCTGCCGACCGAGCTCGCCCAGCCCATCAAGGAGGGCTTCGCCGATTCCATGGACCGGGTGTTCCTGGCGGTGTCGATCATCTCGTTGCTGGCAATCATCGGCACGGTCACCTGGAAGGAGCTCCCGCTGCGCCAGGGACGGCCGATCGGTGCACCGGAGTCGACGCCTGCCTCGTGAGGAGATCGGTCGCCGGCATCTCGATCGTCGTTGCGGGCCTCTGCTATTCGTCGTGGGTGATGGAGTTCGCGTGGGCGGATTCGCTGGACCCGATGCGCAGCTTCCTCAGCGAGCTCGACGCCGCGAATCGTCCCCACCGGGACATCTACGTGGTCGGGGACGTCACCACCGGGATCTGCGCATTGGTCGCGGCACTGCTGTTGCTCGTCCCGCACCGGACCATTCGGGGTCGGACGGCGACCACCGCCGTTCTCGCCCTGGCGGTTTTCGGCGCGGCGACCATCGCCGACGCCCTGCTCCCGATCGAGTGCATTCCGGGAGTCGACGCCGGGTGCCCGCGCGAGCCGAGCGGGCTGCTCCCGCAACTGCACCACATCCATGCGCTGACCAGTACGGTCGCGGTGTTCGCCATCTTCACGGTGATGGTCGCCGCCGGCGTCTCGGCGCTGCGCACCACCTCCTCCGGGGGCACCGTCTGGCCGGTCCTCCGGCGGATCGGGAATGCGGTGTTCGTCGTCGTCGCGCTCGCCACGGTGTGGATGCTGGTCGCCGACAACCTGTCCGGCGACTTCCGGCTCGGACTCGCCCAGCGCATCCAGGTCGGCGGTATGAGCGTGTGGTTGATGCTCTGGGGGTGGGCGGTGCTCAGCTCGCGCGACGGGGGACGATCGACGGATCGCCACACGCCGATTGCCCACCGAGCCGTTCCAGCGGATGGAAGTGGGGGCCGGTGAGCGACACGCGATATCGGTCGCGGCGATAGTCTGTCGTCGACGGCGAGAGAATCGGGTGGTGTATGGCGGTTCGGGACGGGCATCCGGCCGGTGATGCCGCTTCGGCGCTGCGCATCTCGGTGCTGGGCCCCATCTCCTGCGAACTCGATTCCGAAGTGGTCGATCTCGGCCCGCGTCGACAACGTGCCGTCCTGGCCCGGCTCGTGGCCGGTCGCGGACGGGTGGTGTCCACGGATCGGTTGATCGACGACCTCTGGAACGGCGAACCACCGCCCAAGGCCCTGGCGGGCCTCCAGGTGCAGGTGTCCAACCTGCGACGCGTCATCGAACCGTCCCGCCCACCCCGCGCTCCGGCCACCGTGCTGGTCAGCGAACAGCCGGGATACGCACTACGGCTCCCACGATCGGGTGTCGACGTCTGGGAGTTCGAGGCCCTCGTCACCGTCGGCGACGCCGAGGATCCCGCGTCGAGACTCGACGAACTGGACGGCGCGTTGCGGATGTGGCGCGGAGATCCCTATGGCGCATGTTCGGCCGAGAGCTGGGCACAGCCCGAAGTCGTCCGCCTGCAGGACGTGCGTCGGTCGGCGGTCGAGCAATGGGCATCACTGGCGGTCGACCACGGACGTGCGGCGGAGGTCGCGCAGGTGCTGGCAGCGGAGTGCGACGACCAACCGGCCCGCGAAGAGTACTTCCGACTGCTCTCGCTGGCTCAGTACCGACTGGGACGGCAGGCGGACGCCCTGGCGACGCTGCGTCGGCTGCGGTCATATCTCGCCGACGAACTCGGAGTGGATCCCGGACCGCCGATCCAGCAACTCGAACGCGACATCCTCCAGCAGGCGCCCACTCTGACGGCACCGGTGGCGCCGGCCGTGCCGGAACCGCCGAAACCGCCGAGCGTGCTGCCCGTCTCCGCGGCGGTGGGTCGTCGCGAACCCGCCGGACGGGAGCACGAACTCGCGACCCTCCTCGGTCATGCCGAGAACGCGGTGAGCGCATCCGGTCTGCGAGTGGTGTGGCTCAGCGCGGAGGCCGGCGGGGGCAAGAGCACGTGTGCGGACTCTCTCGTCGCCCGTCTCGGCGCCACCGGGTGGGGCGGGGCGATCGGACACTGCCCCGAGGTCGACGGTGCCCCGACAGCCTGGGCATGGCGAGAAATTCTGCAGCAGATCGGAACTCGCGGGGAACCGACATCGGTCGAGACGCTGGACAGTTCGTTCGACATCGCCCGGCGGGTGATGGAAGCCTGCGGTTCACAAGCCGGGGCGCGAGGCATCGTTCTCGTCCTCGACGACGCACACCGCGCCGACGGCGCCACGCTCCAGGTACTTCGACAACTGGTGACCTGGATGGCCCGGTCCCCGGTACTCGTGCTGGTCACGTACCGGGCGTCGGAAGCCGGTGTCGACCTGCTGGCGACCACGGCATCCCTCGCCGCGGTGACTGCCGACCACATCGAGTTGAAGGGTCTGTCGGACAACGGTATCCGCGAGCTCGCGGCGTCGGTGGGACTGGAATCCGTGGACACCCCACTGCTCGAGCTGTTGCGCACGAGGACCGACGGCAACCCGCTGTTCGTGCGCGAACTCGCCAAGCTGGTCGCATCTCGCGGGTTCTCGGCTGCTGCCGCCGCGATCCCCCGTGGCGTCACCAGCGTGCTGATGCAGCGGATCGAACGGCTTCCCGCCGAGGTGGCGACCGTCTTGCGTCTCGCCGCGCTCTTCGGGCGCAGCGCACCCATCGACGGCGTACTCACGTTGTGGAACAGGAATACCGACGAATCCGCCGAGGAACTCGTCCTCGACGCGATCGACACGGCCGTCGCCGCCGGACTGTTGACCGCTGACGTCGACACGGTCCACTTCAACCACGTTCTCGTGCGAGACGCCGTGTACGACAGCATCCCCACGCTGCGAAAGCGTCGATCGCACTGGCAGATCGTGAAGTATCTCGAACAGACCCGGGGCGTCAACCCGGACGAGCTGGCGCACCACGCGGCGCTCGGCGCCGTCCCGGACACGATCGAGCGCGCGCTCGAGTTGGTGACCGTCGCGGCCTCGGCGAGGTTCGCCACCGAATTCACGGCGGACTCGGCAGACCTGTGGCGCTCCGCAGTACGTCTGCACGAGATGGCCGGACACGCCGCGTCGGCCGCCGACGAGGCCGGCCGGTCTGCGTTCGTCCTCGCGTTGACGCACCTGGTGACGGCACTGGCGTTCCGCGGCGACGACACCGCTGAGGCCCGTGCACGCCGCGGTCAGGCCCTCGCGGTCGCGCGAGAGCTGAATGACGACGACCTGGTGATGTCCGCGCTCACGTGCTGGCGGGCGCCGGTCATCTGGACGACGCGCCGCCAACGGATCGCCGACACGGACTTGATCGCGGCGATGACGGTCGCGCTGGGTCGCGCCACGGGTGCGGACCGCGTGTACCTGTTGGTGTCACTGGTCTTCGAAATCGAAGGCATCGATGACCGTCGCGCCATCGAACTCGCCGCGCAGGCCGTGGCAGCCGCAGCCGACCACGAGGACCCCGAGGTCCGTTGCGCGGCCTGGAATGCGCGTGTGTACACCGCGCTGGGTCCTGACCTCAGCGCGCAGCTCCCGGAATTCGCCGACGAGTTCGACCGTGTGGCAGGTGAATCCGGAGTGCTCGCCTATCAGGCTGCCGCGCACTTCTTCTCATTTCTCGCGCGTGCGGCGCGGGTGGATCTCCCCGGCGCCGTCGCGCAGGTACAACAGGGCCTGCGGTCGGCCTCGAGTGGGCGTGCCGGTGAACTCGTCGTCGTCTTGTCGGCGTTCTCGGCGGTACTGGAGGTGCTGGGCGGCGACATCGACCAGGCGGAGCGTGAGTACCGCGACCTCACCGCCCGGCTACAGGCCGCCGGCGCGGTGAACTCGGCAGAGATCGGTCTGGTCGGCGAGATGGTGATCGGCTGGTTCCGCGGCTCGCTCGCTCATCTCACCGGACCTCTCGCCGCGATCGACGAGGTGGCTCCGAAGATGATCTCCTGGGTGTACGTCGTCGCACTGCTGGACGCCGGTCAGCCCGATCAGGCGCGTCGCGTCGCTCGCGCCGCGCCGCCGATCAGCCGCGATTTCTACTGGACCGCGATGTCGGTCTTCCACGCGCGCGCCCTCGTCCGGCTCGAGATGACCGAAGCCGCTCGCGTGTTGTACACCGAACTGCGGCCGTGGTCGGGGACCGTTGCCGGCCTGAACTCGGGATCTGTCGCATTCGGCCCCATGGACGTGGTGCTCGCCGAACTCGCCGATCTCCTCGGCGACACGGACGCGGCGGCTGCCCACCGTCGTACGGCCGAGGAGGTGCAGGCCACCGTACGAGCCGGCCTCATCGAGCTGGGCCGGCGATGAGGGCCTCCCGCTTGTCGAAGCTGCGAACGAGCAGGGCGAGCATGGCCCGGATGACCGGACCCGCCTCGCTCTTCATCTTCGCCAGCTCCCGCTCATCTGCATGCCGCATCATCCTCGGGACCTCGAATCTCATGCTCGCGCCGGCCCGGGCCGCTTTCTCCACCCGATCCCAATCGGCCACGCTCACATAGCGATCGACGATCGGGAACACGACTCGCTCCTCGTCGGCGATGTGCTCGCCGAGCAGCTGGTGAACGTCGTCGAGTGTCGCCGCCAGGTCGGTCGCAGCCACGCCGAGGCGGTCGGGTTTCGCGGCTGAGAACGCGGCGATGCGCGCCTGCAGTGTCGCGAGAAACGCCTCGAGTTGGGTGTGATCGTCTTCCAGGTCATGGACGTCGACGGCGGCACCGGCGGATGCGGTGAGGATGGGCCACACCACCTCGTCCTCGATGGTGTGGTGATGATGGATGGACGCGCACAGCTGATCGAGATAGCCCGCGATGGCGTCGCGACGACGACCATCACACGGCTCACCACCGCCGATCCGGCCGAGGATCTCGGCGAAGCGGCGTGTGTCGTGGAGCATGCCCCGGTGGGCGATCTTCATGCCGGTGAGATCGGGTGTGCTGGACGCGGTGGTGTCGGTGCGGGAGGTGGGGCGGCTGGTCACGGGTGGCTCCTGAAGGCTCGCGGTGGCTGACTACGGCCACTGTGCGCCGCCCGACTTACATGCGACTTGTAGTCGCCTTGCGGGATCGCGACGATTCCCACGAGGACACGGTCGGACCGCCACCACCCGGAGCGGGACCGACTCACCCCGACAGCGTCCGCCGGAACAGGCCTTCGAGTTCGGCGAAGTGATGTTCGGCGGCCTCGTGGTGATACGCCGCCAGGTCGGACATCGTATAACCGTGTGGTGCATCGGGATAGACGGTCGCCGAGTGGGCAATACCCCCGGCGGTCAGCGCGTGCTCGAACTGGGCCACCGCCGTGGCGGGTAGCGATCGGTCCTTGTCGGCGTGGATCGCGAGGACGAAGGCATCGATGCCGAGGAGATGCAGATGCGGGCTGTCGTGGTCGTCGGTGACGAGCCCGCCGGTGTGGAACATGCCGACCGCGGCCACGTCGTCGGGCCGGGCGGCGGCGATGGTGAGCGCGAACCGACCGCCCATGCAGTACCCGGTGACACCCACCGGGCCGGGCGCGACATTCGGCAGGGCCTGTAGCGCATCGAGATAGGCGACGAGATCGGGGCGTACCGCGTCAGGCGTGAGTGTCCTGGCCCGCGGCATCGCGGATCGAAAGAACGCGGCCCGCGCTTCGGGCAGCAGGAGATCTTCGGTCGGTGCCCATTCCGTGGCGGAACCGTACCGATGGAACAGGTGCGGAACCAGGACGACGTATCCCCACGACGCGATGCGGTCGGCCATGGCCTCGATCCGTGGCCGCAGCCCGATCATGTCGGTGAAGAACAGGACACCCGGCAGTGGAGAGTTAGATGGCCGCGAATCCGGCCGTGTCACATAGGCTTCGGTGTCGCCCTCGGCGGCGGCGATGGTGATCGTCTCACCGGTCATGGGTGTCGCTCCTGTTCTCGATTCGGTTGCGGCCGCTCGTCGGCGCTCAGAGATCGCCGGGCAACTTGTCCCGCCGGATCCCCCGCCAGCTGGGATGCCGCAGATGCCCGGCCGTCGTCCAGTCCATGAACCGGACCTCGCCGACGATCTTGGGCAGCACCCATACCGCGCTCGATTCGACGGGCCGGTCGAGCTTGTCGAGGAACGGGGACCGCGAGATCTCCAGCGGGCCGAGTTCCTCGGCGAGCGAACGCAGCTGCGCGTCGGTGAAGCCGGTGCCGACGCGGCCGACGTAGCGTAATCCGGTCTCCTCGGGCAGACCGATCAGCAACGAGCCGATGGTGTGGGAGCGGTTGCCGCGCCCCGGTCGGTACCCGCCGACGACGACCTCGATGTCGCTCCAGTTCTTGTGTTTCAGCCACGTCGTCGACCGTCGCCCCTGCTGGTACACGGAGTTGCGACGTTTGGCGACAACGCCTTCCAGATTGTGTTCGCGGCTGTACTCGACGGCGGCCGAACCCGGACCGGGAAGCAGCGGCGGAACCTCGACGAAGGCTGAGTTGCGGAACGCGGGTGCCAGTTCCTCGAGCAGTTCACGGCGGACCGACCACGGTTTGCGCAGTAACGACGAGCCGTTGAGGAACAGGATGTCGAACAGGTGCAACCGGAGCGAGTACGGCTCGTCGGTGTGCCGGCGCGAGGTCAGCAAGGTGAAGTTGGTGCGCCCGGAGGAGTCGATGGCGACGACCTCCCCGTCGAGCACGACGTCCATGAGGCCGAGATCGTCGGCGAGGCCGGCGAGTTCGGGAAAGTCGGCGGTCATGTCGATACCCGATCGCGAGGTGAGCCGGAACTCGCCGCCGACGGAACGGATGAGGAGGCGGTAGCCGTCCCACTTGCCCTCGAAGGCCCAGTCGCGGCCGTTGAGCCCGTCGATGGACTCGTCGGTCGCCAGCATCGGGCGGGGATCGGTGAGGCTGTCGGGGACGATCGGCCGGGGCTCGTCGCTCATGAGATGGGCGAGCCAGTTCTTCTCGCCGGTCCGGATCAGGGCGTAGCGACCCTGGACGCGCTCGCCATGGAGGCGGACGATGACCTCTTTGTCGCGCCACTTCTCGAGCTCGAATGTGCCCTTGTCCCAGATCGATACGTGACCACCGCCGTACTCGCCCGCCGGGATGTCGCCTTCGAAGTCGGCGTAGTCCATCGGGTGGTCCTCGGTCTGCACCGCGAGCCGGTTCTGGTCGGGGTCGGTGGGCAGGTTCTTGGGCACGGCCCACGACACCAGGACCCCGTCGTGTTCGAGCCGGAAGTCGTAGTGCAACCGCCGGGCATGGTGTTCCTGGATCACGAAGATCGGTGCCCGGTCCGTTGCGGTGCCGGCGGATTCCGGCTCCTCCGATGCATTCTCGGATTCGATGCGCTGCCGATGCACGTCGTCCCCGAAGGGCTCGGGCGTCTTCGACTGGTCGCGCTTGCGCCGGTACTCCTTCAGGTTGATGACCTGACCCGCTGCCGGCTCGACGGCGGATTCCGGCTCATCCCCGTCGGTGCCACCGTAGGGGTCGTCGAGGCCGTCGAGGAGATCACCGAATTCTTCCACGCGCTCCAGCACCTCGGTGTAGAGCAGTTGGGAGAGCCCGGGATCCTCCATCTCCTCCCAGGTGCGCGGCGCGGCCACCCAGGGCTGCTCGCGTCCGCGCATCGAGTACGGAGCGAGGGTGGTCTTGGCGGCGGTGTTCTGGCTCCAATCGATGAAGACCTTGTCGTCGCGCAGCGATTTCGACATCTTGGCGGTGATGAAATCACCGTGCTGACGCGCGAACTCGTTGGCAACCTCCTGTGCCACCTTGCGCGCCGCGTCCGACGTCACGGGTTTCGGGAGCCGCGCGTAGAGGTGGATACCCTTGCCGCCGCTGGTCACCGGGTACGTCGTCGCCCCGCCGAGCCAGTTGCGGATCTCGCACGCCACCTCCGCGGTCCGGTGCAGCGGCACCCGCGGGCCGGGGTCGAGGTCGAAGACGATGCGGTTCGCCATGGGAGCGCCGTCGGGTCCCATCGGAAGCCGCCACTGCGGAGTGTGGATCTCCAGCACCGCCATCTGAGCGAGCCAGACGAGCGTGGCGCGATCGTCGGCCATCGCATAGGAGATGACCCGCTCGCTGTGCTGGATGCCGTGGCGTCGAATCCAGTCCGGTGCGCTGTCGGGCACGTTCTTCTCGAAGAACGGGGTCGACTCGACGCCGTTGGGCCACCGTTTGCGGGTGATGAGGCGGCCTCGCACGTGGGGAAGGAGGACGTCGGCGATGCGCGAGTAGTAGTCGATGACCTCGAACTTTCGGGTCCCCGCCGCCGGATAGAGCACCTTCGAGAGATTGGTGATCGAGATCCGCCGACCGTCGACCTCCAGTGTCTCGCCGCCTGCCATGCCGTCCATTGTCCACAAGGTCGGCCGAGAACGTCTCGCTGCTTGCCGCCATCTGACCCGAATCCCTGGCAGAATGGCCCCCATGCGCTCGATCTGGAAGGGCGACCTCAGCTTTGGCCTGGTCAACGTGCCGGTCAAGGTCTATTCCGCGACCGAGAGTCACGACCGCAAGTCCTACCAGGTCGATTCGTCGGACGGCACCCGCATCCGGTACCGCCGTGTGCGCGAGGGCACCGACACCGAGGTCGACTACGGCGACATCGCCAACGCCTACGAATCCGAATCCGGCGAGACGGTGATTTTGACCAAGGACGACCTCGCCTCGCTGCCGGTGCAGAAGAGCCCGGAGATCTCGATCCTGGAGTTCGTACCCGCCGAGCAGGTCGACCCGATCTACTTCGACAAGCCCTACTACCTCGAGCCGTCGTCGAAGTCGCCGAAGGCGTACGTCCTGCTGGCCAAGGCGCTGGAGGAGACGGATCGGCTCGCGATCGCCTCGTTCACCCTGCGCAACCGGACACGCGTGGCCGCGCTGCGGGTGGTCGACGGTGTGATGACGTTGCAGACGCTGCTGTGGCCCGACGAGGTCCGCAAACCCGACTTCGGGTTTCTGGACGACGACACCGAGATCCGCGACCAGGAGCTGCAGATGGCAGCGTCTCTGATCGAGTCGATGGCCTCGGACTACGACCCGTCGGAATTCGAGGACACCTATCAGAACGAGCTGACCAAGCTCATCGAGGCGAAGTCCGAGGGCGGCGAGGCGTTCCCCGAGACCGACGACGAAGACAACGACACCGAGGACTCCGACGTCGCCGATCTCCTCGCCGCGCTGCGGGCGTCGGTGAAGGACCGCGGGGACTCGGACTCCGAGGACAAGCCGGCCGAGAAGACGACGGCGAAGAAGGCCCCGGCCAAGAAGGCCGCTGCCAAGAAGGCGCCGGCGAAGAAGGCGGCGGCCAAGAAAACGGCAACCAAGTCGACTGCCAAGAAGGCGCCCGCCAAGAAGTCGTCGCGCAAGGCGAGCTGACCTCCGGCGCCGGAGAAATCGGTGGCGTCTCGACGCCGGGTTCGGGCAAGCTCGAAGGGTGAAATCCGCCGCTGACTCCCGTCTGCCCCGCGCGCTGCTGCCGTTCGCGCGCCGGCAGTATCGGTTGCTCGCGTCCGGACTGATCCTCGCCATGTTCGCCGACGGCGTGTGGACGATCGCGGTGATCTGGCAGGTCATCGCGCTCGGCGGCGGGCCGGGGCAGGTCTCGCTCGCCACCGGCGTGGCCGCGGTGGGAATGCTGTTCTCCACGCTGGCCGGTGGGGTGCTCGCCGATCGGATCTCGCAGCGCCACATCATGATCGGACTCGAGGTCGCGAAGATGGTCGCGTTCGGCGCGATCGGGCTGGCGTCGATTGCGGGCGTGCTGCAGCTCTGGCACGTGGTGCTGGCCTCGCTGCTGGGCGGCATCACCACCGGGATGTATTACCCCGCCTATTCGGCGCTGCTCCCCGGGATCGTGGCGCCGGCGGAGCTGCAGGCCGCCAACGGGATCGAGGGCTTCTTCCGCCCGGTCGTCTTCCAGGCGGTCGGGCCCATGGTCGCCGGCGCGGTCATCGGCGCGTGGGCGCCGGGACCCGCGGTGCTGATGGCGGCGGTCGCCGCGATCCTGTCGAGTGTCTGCTATCTGGCGATGGCTCCGGTCACCGCGCGCCGCTTCGGCGAGACGGCCGAGGACGAACCGGAGGTGATCGAAGGTGCGGGTGCCCGACGGATCGTCGGCGATCTGGCCGAGGGGTTCGTCTACATGGCCCGGACACCGTGGCTGTGGGGCACGCTGCTCTTCGCATGTGTTCTGGTGCTGGCGACGCTCGGTCCGATCGAGGTGCTCGTCCCGTTCGCCTTGCGTGAGCGCGTCGACGGCGGCGCCACCCAGCACGCCTGGGTACTCGCCGGATTCGGGCTCGGCGCGGCCGCGGCGTCACTCGTCTTCGCCTCGATCCCGATGCCGCGGCGGTACCTGACCGTCATGTTCTCGCTCTGGGCGTTCTCCAGCCTGCCGCTCGTTCTGATGGGTCTCGCCGATTCGACGTGGATGTTCATCGCCGCCGGTGTGACCATGGGCATCCTGTTCGACGGCCCGATGGTGCTGTGGGGGACGCTGTTACAGCGTCGGGTGCCGCCGGCGCTGTTGGGCCGCATCGCCAGTCTCGACTTCTTCGTGTCGGTCGCGCTGATGCCGGTGTCGATGGCGATCGCCGCGCCGGTCTCGTCGGCGATCGGCCTGACCGCGACATTCGTGCTGGCCGGGTTGCTCCCGGTCCCGATCGCGTGGGCGTTCTACGTTGCGGCCCGCATGTGGCGCGACGAGATCGAGAACCCGCTCGTCGACGACGCGCATCCGAAGCTGGTCACACCGGCACACTCGTAGTGGAGTGTGCCGGTGTGACCGATAGGTCTCTGACTACTCCTGCGCCGTGTCGCCCGCTGCCTGCGTCGCCGCGCGCCTGCGCCCGAGAACGACGGCGGCGGTCACCAGCGCCGCAGCGAGTGCCGCGACACCGTATCGCTCGTGGTCGTAGCGGTGGCCGATCGCTTCGTCGATCGAATAGCGGCCGGGGCCGGTCAGCGTCAGCGCGGCCGATGCGACTCCGAGCACCGCGGGGAGTTCGAGTCCGCCGTTCTGCGCGAAAAAACCATTGGGACGGTGGACGTCGGACGCGGCCAGCATGGCCGCCGCACCGGCGGCCGACGCGACGCGCGTGCCGGCGCCGACGGCGATCAGCCCACCGGCAGCCTCACTGACGCCGGCGGTGACCGCGGACAGCTTCGCGGGCGTGAAGCCCATCTGCTGCATCCCGGCTGCGGTCTGCTCGAGGCCCGGTCCGCCGAACCATCCCGTCAGTTTCTGGGCGCCATGGGCGAACAGCGTGGCACCGACCGCCACGCGTAGGGTCAGCAACCCGGCATCGAGCGCCTTGCCGGAAGTCCGTCGTCGTGTCATCGGGGGGTCCTCTCGTCGTCGGATGCGGCGAAATCGTACCGCGGTCCGTTTACAGTCAAGGGCCAGACGGCCGAGGTGTCAAACGAGCATCGGCACCGGACCGACCTAGAGGACGCGCGCCGCGCCCTCGACGACACTCGCCGTCAGTGCTTGCAGCAGCGGGGAGCTCAGCTTCCAGTACTGCCAGTACAGCGGGACGTCGATGTGGTGGTCGGCGATGAGGCGGACACGGCCGCTGTCGAGGGCGTCGGCGATCTGGACGACCGGGACCGCGCCCCATCCGATCCCGAGGGCGACGGCCCGGTGGTACTCGGTCGACGCCGGAATGTAGACCGCGGGCGGGTCGACGGGCCGGCCGGCGAGGGCCGCCGAGATGTTCCGCTGGATGTGGTCATTGCGGTCGAACTGGACCATCGGGGCGCGGGCCAGCGCGTCGGCGTCGGGCCCGTCGGGCAGCCAGAGGTCGATGAACTCCGGAGTGGCCACCGGCAGATAGCGCATCGTGCCGAGAGACTGCAGTGCGCACCCACGGATCGCGAGGGGTTCCGAGGTCACGGCGGCGAGTACATCGCCGGTGCGGAGCAGGGTGCTGCTGCGGGTCTCGTCGTCGCGGAAGACCTCGACCGCCACCGCGTGCTCGCGGTGGAAGTGCGCCAGGACCGGCAGCAGCCAGGTGGCGAGCGAGTCGGCGTTGGTGGCGATGGGCAGGTGGATGCGCGGGCGTTCGATCAGCGGCAGGTCGTCGTCAGGGGCGCCGACGAACTCGGCCCGCGTCTCGGCGAGCAGCAGTTCCCACTGCTTGGCGAGGCGGACCAGGACCTCGCCGTCCGGTGTGGCCGTTGCCGGCTTGGTCCGCCGGAGCAGGACCCGGCCGACGGCGGACTCGAGCGCCTTGATCCGCTGACTCACCGCAGACGGGGTGATGTGCAGGGCGGTGGCGGCCGCGTCGAACGTGCCCTCGCGGAGCACCGCGGCCAGCGTGCGCAGGCCCTCCTGGCTGATGTCCACGAGCCGAGGGTAGTGGTGTGTCTCGCCGAACAGGCGAGACACACCACCGGCCACCGGATCAGGCGGCTACCGCGGCACCCGGGGCGTCGGCGCGCCGGGCCCGAACCGTACCGAGTGCGAGCAGCCCGGCGCCGACGGCAACCCAGCCGGCGAGGACGGCGACCGTCCCGGCGATGCCGGCCGCCGGGAAGTACGCGACCGAACGGAGCAGCGTGCCACCGGCGCCGGGCGGCAACCACTGGCCGATCGTCCCCCACGGGGCGGGCAGCAGGTACGGAGACGACGCCAGCCCCGACAACGGGTTCGAGATCAGCACCATCACCAGCGCGGACACCCCGACCCCCGCGGTGCCGAGCAGACTCCCCGCGCCGACGGTGAACCACGTGATCGCCCCGATCATCAGGGCCGCGGCGAGACCGACGGTGCCGATTCCGCCGTCGATGACACCCAGCCACGACCACGTCGCCGCGAAACCGAGCCCGGCCACGAGCGGGCCCAGGACGGCCAACGTCACCTGCATCGCGACCCGTCCCCGCAACCCGACCGCAGCCGCTCCGCCCAGCGCCATGCCGGCGATCAGCAATGGCAGCAGGCCGGCGGCGAAACCCGTTCCGCGGTCGTCGGTCTCGGGAGTGGGGACCACCGAATCGACGGTGACCGGCAGGCCCTGGGCGGTGGCGATGCCGTTCCCGACCCCGGCGACGACCTGGGCAAGCACGGGCGACCCCGCCTCGGCGGTCAGGACCGTGACCCCGTCGGGTCCCGCCGCGATCGCGCCCACGAGGTCGCGTCGTTCGATCGCCGCTCGGGCGTCGTCGGCGTCGGTGAACCGTTCGACGACGAAGGCGTCGGCGCCGGCCCGTTCGGCGAGTGCCGACTCGATCGCCGTCGCGGCGGGCGGTGGTGCGACGAGACCCAGCGGAGCCTGGTGCGGTTCGGGATCGACGGCCAGCGACACGAACATCGCGGCGATCGCGACCACGAGGGTCGGGATTCCGACGATCATCGCGGCCACGAGCCGCCAGCCCGGTGCGTGGCCGGCACGGGACGGGCCGGCGGGCGTCGCGGCCGGCCCGGGTCGTGTGTCTGTCGTGGTGAGATCGGTACTCATCGGTCCTCCCAAAAAGAACGAGCCTTCGTTTTAAGAAAGTATGCGCCGCGGGGACCGCAGAATCAAGAACGAGTATTCGTTTTAGACTGTTCGCATGCCGAAGATCAGCGACGACCGCAAGCTCGAACGAAGTCGGCAGATTCTCGACGCCGCGCGCCGCTGCTTCGCGGAGAAGGGGTTCCATCGCGCGTCGATGTCCGATGTCATCCGGGAGTCCGGGCTCAGCGCGGGGGCCGTGTACTCGTACTACTCGTCGAAAGAAGAACTGATCGCCGCAGTGGCGCGGTCGATGTTCGTGGCCTACGAGGCGGGGATCAGCAGCTTCGACGAACCGGGGGTCCATCCCGCGTCGCCCGAGGCGGCGGTCCGGACGCTGGCCGAACGCATCCTGCTCGAGATCGCCCCGCTGACCGACGGTTTCCGGATGGTCCTCACGGTCTGGGGCGAGGCGGCGAACAATCCGGCCCTGCGCGAGACGGTGGGCGACATCGTCCGCGGTCTGCGCGGGGTCTTCGAACGTGTCCTGACCGAGTGGCAGGGCGCGGGGCACGAACTCCCCGCCGAACCGGTGGTGCTCGCGCAGGTCATGGTCTCTGTCATGCAGGGGGTGGTCGTGCAGCAGGGTCTTGTCGGTGACCTCGACGTCGAGGACTACATCGCGGCGTTCTGCTCGGTGCTCCGTGGCCTCGGACTGGGCGACTCGGATCATAATCTGAAGTTCGATTGATGATTCGTCAAATTCTTTCGTTGGACTGATTCCCGAGTCGCTCTTAACGTCGTCCCGGTGACCGCCTATCTCGTCCCCGCACTGGCCGGATTGCTCACCGGCGCCGGCCTGATCATCGCCATCGGACCTCAGAACGTCTTCGTGCTCCGCCAGGGCGTCGCGCGGCGGCACACCGCGCCGATCGTGGCGGTCTGCGCCGTCTCCGACATCGTCCTCATCGTCGCGGGCGTCGCCGGGCTCGGCGCGGTGGTCGCCTCGCATCCGGACGTGGTCACGTTCGCCAAGGTCGCCGGCGGAATCTATGTCGGGGCGCTGGGTGTGCTGGCCGCCAGGCGCTGTCTGCGCAGCAACGAGGTCATCGCGGCGGACGGCACCCGGGCCGACGACGGGAGTGGCGAATCCACCGGGCGCTGGGTCGCGGTGGGCACGGCCCTGGCCCTGACCTGGCTGAACCCGCACGTCTACCTCGACACCGTCATCACCATGGGCGCCATCGCCAACGGACACGGAAACGGCAGGTGGGCGTTCGCTTTCGGAGCCTGCATCGCGAGCGTCCTGTGGTTCACCGCGCTCGGCGGCGGGGCGCGCAGGCTGTCGGGGTTCTTCGCAAGCCCGCGGGCGTGGAAGGTGCTCGACGCGGTCGTCGCGGTCATCATGCTGGGGATGGCGGTGGCCCTTTTCGCGTCGATCTGAGACGGATCGGGGTCGTCCGGACCCGTCCCGAGGACTCCGACGGCACCCCGCTGCAGCGCACGCGGGGTGTTTTCGGGTATCCCGGAAGGGTGACAGCGCGCCGATCGGCCCCGACTGTGACTCGTGAGACCACGCTCCGCGAGCCCACGAAGACGTTCGACGTGCGCGCACTGCTGTCGGATGTGCGGCAGACGCTGGGTCGCGGGGATCTCGCCGCGGCCGCCGCGACGCTGACCTACTTCGCCGCGATCGCGGTCGTCCCCTGGGCGCTGCTCGGGATCTGGTCGACGACCTGGCTGGGCAGCCCCACCGCCGAGTCGCTGTCGGAGCTGCGCGTGCTCATCCCGCCGGCGATGGGCGGGCGCGGTGTCTTCGACGAAGCCGTCGTGATCGGCTCCGGGCTGTCGCTGATGAGCGCCGTCGTCCTCCTGTTCCCGGCGTCGTTCTACGGCGAGGGTCTCCGTCGCGCGTGCATGATGCTGTATCCGCGCGATGACCGGTTCACGGGATGGCGCTCGCGGATCTGGGTGCTGGGACTCGTGGTCGTCGTGCCGCCGCTGACCTACATCGTCATCGGTGTAGCGGGCACGCTCACCACGCTGGCGCCCGACGGTGGCGGAACGGGCGGCTTCGGCGATCTGGTGGTCCGGATCGTGGTGGAGTTCATCGTCGTCTGGCTGACGGTCACGGTCGCACTGACCTGGGTGTACTGGCGGGTGACGCCCGGTGAGCCGACGTTGGGGGTCGCGGCGGCGACCGCGCTCGGGACCGCGTCGTTCATCGCCGGCTTCTTCCAGGGCTTTCTGCTGTTCCTGTCGCTGCCGATCGATGTCGGGATCCCGTACGGGGGGCTCCGCGTGATCGGCGGGGTGGTGGCGGTCGGGCTGTGGCTCTACGTCGCGCATGTCATCGTCATCGTCGGATGGGCGGTCGGACAGGCGATCTCGAAGCAGAGGAGGGACCGTGTCCGCGGAGCCTGAGCACCTCGCGTCAACGTCGGCGCGGGCAGCGGAGCAAACGGACCGGGCGAGTGCCCGGGACGAGGCGCTCGACTCCTGGTCGAGACTCCACGGCGGTATGGATCCGCGTCAGATCCCGTGGGTGCGCGGCTGGGTGCTGATCAGTCACGGGTGCGCCCGCCCGCTCGTGCGCCTCGGCGTCACCGCCAACACGGTCACTGTCCTCGGCGTGGTCGCCACCGCGGTCGCACTGTGCGTGACGATGCTCGGCGGATGGTGGCCCGCCGTGGCCGCGCTGGTCATTCTCGTCGCCGCACTGCTCGACGGGATCGACGGCGCGATCGCGGCGCAGACCCGCACCGCGTCGAGGTGGGGTCGGATCAACGACGCCGTCGCCGACCGATGCTCCGACGTCATGCTGATCGGCATCCTCGTCGTGGTGGGAGCGCCGTCGTGGCTCGGCATCTCGATCGTCGTGCTGACCCTCATCCTCGAGACGACACGTGCCACGGCACAGGCGGTCGGGATGACCGGGCCGGGTGCCGTCACCGTGTGGGAGCGGCCGTCCCGGGTGATACTGGCGGTCATCGCCGCGCTGTGTTCGACCTGGTGGTGGGCGGCCGCTCTGGCATCCGACACCACGGCGACGCTGGCCGCCGTCATCGCCGCCGTCGGCGCAGTGCTGGCGGTGGTGGGGACGATCCAATTGGGAATCGCGGTCCGGAGGCAGACCCGACGTCTCGGGTGAGTCGCCGGTGACGCGCGGCTCCCCATCCGGATCGGGCCACGGTGACGAACAATGGGACGAGTAACTCCCCCCGCCCGATCTCGATGCGATGAGGAAATCTTCGATGACCAACGACTCGGTGGTTCTCGCCGACGCCGACGGCCGCCCGTGCGGCACCGCCGACCGCGAGGGGGTGCACGGGTTCGACACCCCGTTGCACTTCGCCTTCTCCTGCCACCTGGTCGTCGACGGTCGGATCCTCATGACGCGGCGGGCGCTGTCCAAGCGCAGCTGGCCCGGGGTCTGGACCAACTCGTTCTGCGGTCATCCTCGTCCCGATGAGGACGTCGTCGACGCGGTGCATCGCTACGCCCGGCGCGAACTCGGTATCGACGTCGCCGATGTCCGTTGCATCCTGCCCGACTTCCGGTACCGGGCGGTCGACGCGAGCGGCATCGTCGAGAACGAGATCTGCCCGGTGTTCGTCGCGCGACCGCTGGGGGAGCTGCGACCGGATCCGGACGAGGTCGCCGAACACGTCTGGGCCGAGATCGCCGATGTGTGGGCGCTCGTCGAGCGCACGCCGTGGGCGGTCAGCCCGTGGTTCGTCGAACAGGTGCGACAGTTGCCGGCGCGCGACCACGGTTCGGTCTACGAGACCCATCCGGTGATGTCCCGGGCGTCGAATTCATGACGTCAGGCAAACCAGTCCAGTCACCAGGTCGAGGAGCGGTCGGATGATGCACCTTCCCGGTCACACGCAGGTGGTCCCACCACACCGGCGATACGACGAGGTCGCGGAGGCCTGCGCGGCGATGGTGATCAGGTCGTACTCCAGTTCGTTCGGTCTGGCGTCGCGATTGCTCCCGCCGCGGATACGCCGTGACATCCAGAACATCTACGCGCTGGTCCGCGTCGCCGACGAGATCGTGGACGCCCCGCGCCCCGAGCAGGGTCTCGTCGACCGCAGCAACGAGCTCGACCAGCTCGAGGAGCAGACCAGCGTCGCGCTGGTCACCGGGTCGAGCAGCAATCTCGTCGTGCACGCCTTCGCCCAGACGGCCCGCCGCGTCGGCATCGACCTCGACCTGGTGGGCCCGTTCTTCGATTCGATGCGCAGCGACCTGACCCAGGTCCAGCACGACTTCGACTCACTGGCCACCTACATCTACGGCTCCGCCGAGGTGGTCGGTCTGATGTGCCTGCGGGCGTTCCTCGCCGACGAGCCCAAGTCCGCTGCGCAGTACGACCATCTGGCACCCGGCGCCCAGCGACTGGGTGCGGCCTTCCAGAAGATCAACTTCCTGCGCGACTTCGGCGAGGACAGCGACGGACTGGGCCGGCGCTATCTGGTGGGCCTCGATCCCGACGATCCGGCGGACGCCGCCTGGGCGCTCTGGCTGGACGACATCGACCTCGACCTCACCGCCGCCGCGGCCGCCATTCCACACCTGCCCGCGGGTAGCCGCGTCGCGGTGTGTACCGCGCACGACCTGTTCGCCGAACTGACCGCTCGTCTTCGCGAGTCGTCGGCCACCGAGGCCCGCCGCACCCGCGTCCGGGTCCCGAACGCGGGCAAGGCGAAGATCGCGGCGGCCGCCGTCGCCCGACGCGGCATGCCGCGAACCCCACGTGCCGACGCCGTCGGCCTGTACAGAAGAAAGACCAACGTATGAGCGAGTCCCGACGCGTCGTCGTCATCGGTGGCGGAGTCGCCGGATTGGCCACCGCCGCCCTTCTCGCCCATGACGGGCACGACGTCGAACTCGTCGAGAAGAACGACGAACTCGGTGGTCGCGCGGGCTCCTGGGATCGCGACGGGTTCCGCTTCGACACCGGGCCGTCGTGGTGGTTGATGCCCGAGGTCTTCGATCACTTCTTCGAGATGCTCGGGACGTCGACTGCCGAGCAACTCGATCTCGTCCGCCTCGACCCCGGATACCGGGTGTTCTTCGGGGACAGTGCGGATTCCGACGAGAAGCCGATCGACGTCTTCGGCGACCGCGAACGCAACCGCGCACTGTTCGAGGAGATCGAACCGGGTGCGGGAGCCGCGCTCGACAGTTACCTGCAGACCGGCCGGCAGGCGTATGACCTTGCCGTGGAACGTTTTCTGTACACCAGCTTCGATTCTCCCCGCGCCTTTCTCGGCCTGCCTGTGTTGCGACACGCGAAGACCCTCGTCACCCTGCTGACGACGTCGTTGCAGTCCTACATCGCCGCGCGGTTCACCGATCGCAGATTGCAGCAGGTTCTCGGCTACCCGGCGGTGTTCCTCGGCTCTTCGCCCGAGCGCACCCCCGCGATGTACCACCTGATGAGCTGGCTCGATCTGGCCGACGGCGTGCGATACCCCAACGGCGGTTTCACCACCCTGGTCGACGCGCTGGAGCGAGTCGCCCGTGAACGCGGCGTTCGGATCTCGACGGGAACGGCTGCGACTGCTGTCCTGACGCGTCAGCGCCAGGGAACGCGATTCGCCCGATGGCGCCGTCGCGCCGAGGTGGCCGGGGTTCACGTCGAGGACGCTGCCGGTGCTTCGCGAGATCTGGTCGCTGACATCGTGATCGGTGCCACCGATCTCCATCACCTCGAGACGCGGCTGCTGCCTCGCGAGTTGCAGACCTTCCCCGAACGCTACTGGGATCGAGCCACTTCCGGTCCGGGAGCGGTGCTCGCACTGCTCGGCGTCCGCGGTGAGGTGCCCGAGTTGGCGCATCATTCGCTGTTCTTCACCGATGACTGGAAGACCAACTTCGACGCCATCTTCGAGAGCCCCACGCGCGTCCCGGATCCGGCATCGCTGTACGTGTGCAAGCCGTCGGCCACCGATTCCTCGGTCGCGCCGTCGGATTCGGAGAATCTCTTCATCCTGGTGCCGGTCCCGCCCGATCCGGGACTCGGTCACGGCGGTGTGGACGGCGGCGGCGACCCCGACATCGAGAAGGTGACCGACCGCGCCATCGCGATGATCGGACAGTGGGCGGGCGTCCCCGACCTCGCCGAGCGTGTCGTCGTCCGACGCACCATCGGCCCCGCCGACTTCGTGGATTCGGTCAACTCGTGGTGCGGCGGCGCTCTCGGTCCGGCACACACGCTGCGCCAGAGCGCGTTCCTGCGTTCGACGAACCGGTCACGCAAGGTCGACGGGCTTTTCTACGCGGGGTCGAGCACGCGTCCCGGCATCGGTCTGCCGATGTGTCTGATCAGCGCCGAACTCATCCGCAAGAAGCTCCGCGGCGACCGGTCGGTCGGGCCGATGCCGGTCGTGAAGCGCTGACCTGCGAGAACGGGTAGCGTTTCTGGGGGTTTGATATCCCGGTCACCCGGGTACTGGCGCGTGACAGTGCTCACAGCGCGAGAGGTTCGGGTGACATGGAGAAGACACGTACGGGTTCCTGGTGGCGCGCCCCGCGGTGGACGTGGTCGCGCCGGGACCTCACCCCTGAAGAACGACGGAATCTGCAGGCCTGTCGTGTGCCGGTGGCTGTTGTGACCGCCTCCCTGGGCGGACATGCGTACACCTATCGCGATAGGTGACCTGAGCAGACGTCCGGATCGGGGTGACGATGCTCGCTACATCGCCGTACAGTGTACGAAGTAGACTGCTGTGCACGATGTGACCGCCGAAGCGGGCTGACGATGCCGAACCCCCACCACACCCCCGCGCCACGGTGGCTCAAGCCAATGAACAAGATCTTCTTGCTGCTGCAAAGATTCGGCGGGATGAAGGAGTTGCCGGTCCTCGTCGTCGCCGGACGACGCACCGGCAAGCCGAGACGGACACCGTTGACCGTGATCGACCTGAATGGCGAGCGCTACCTGCTCGAAGGGTTTCCCGGTGCGGACTGGGCATGCAATGTTCGCGCGGCCGACGGGGTCGCGCAGCTGTCCGACGGGGACGAGCTGCGCGATGTCCGCCTTGTCGAACTCTCCGCCGAGCAGGCCGTTCCGGTGCTTCGCGCCTGGCCGGAGCTGGCGGGTACCGACGGACCGAAGATGATGAAGAACGCGGGAGTGGTCGACGACGTGACCCCGGATGCCTTTGCCGCCGTGGCGGGACGATGCGCCGTGTTTCGCATCGATCCGCGCTGACGGCTCCGACGACAAGGAGCCCTCGGTCAGCGACGCTCCGACGCCGGCCCGATCAACTCCGCGACGATCTTCGCCGACATGACGACGAGGGGGAGGCCGCCGCCGGGATGTGATGATCCGCCGACGAGGTAGAGGCCAGGTACCGGGGAGGTGTTCGACGGCCGGAGGAATGCCGAGCGGGGTCCGTTCGACGACGAACCGTAGATCGAGCCGCCGGGTGTCCTGGTCCTGCGCTCGAGGTCAGCGGGCGAGACGATCAGACGGTGTCGCACCCGCCCGGCCAGGTCGAGTCCGCGATCGGCCATGACCTCGAGGATCTGGTCTGCGTAGGAGTCGGCCAATCCCTCTGCGTCCCAGTCGACGCCGTGCCCGGGGTCGTGGCGCGGTGCGTTCACCAGCACGAACCATGCACCCGTTCCCGGGCCGGGGGAGATCTCGGGATCGGCTGGGGCCGAGATGTACACGGTCGGTCGCGCGACCGGACGCGGTGGGCCGCGGAATCCGAAGACCGCGTCGAACTCCTCGTCGTAGTCCTCGGCGAACAGCACCTGGTGGTGCGGCGCAGCGGGCGGATCGTCGAGGGCGAGGAGGAGCACGAATCCAGACAGTGACGGCGTCGTCCGTCGCAGCAGCGCCGCGGGCCGGCGGGCGTCGCGACGCGGTACGAGGCGGTCGTAGACCTGCCGGGCGTCGGCGTTCGCGACGACCAGATCTGCCCGGCGTCGGCTTCCGTCGGTGAGTACCACGCCATCGGCCCGGCCGGTGTGGTCGACCGAGATCCGGTCGACCTCGACACCGAGTTCGACCCGCCCGCCGAGTTCGACGAGACGGTCGTGCATCGCGGTGGCGATGCGGCCCAATCCGCCTCGTACATACCATGATCCGAACGCCTGCTCGGACCACGGCACGGACGCGAGTGCCGCCGGCGCGCGGCGCGGGTCGGAACCGGTGTAGGTCGCGTAGCGGTCCAGCAGCATCCGCAGGCGCGGGTCGTGGAGGTAATCCTCACCGAGTCCGCGCAGCGTTCGCCACGGCGCGACGGTCCGCACGTCCGACGGCGTGGCGATGCCGCCGATCATCGTGCGGATGCTCATCGGCGATTCCAGGAAGGGTTCGTGCGTGACGTCCCAGACACGTTGTGCGCGTTCCAGAAACGATGACCACTGAGCGCCTCGGCCATGCCCCAGTGCGGCGTCGAGGGCGGCGGGGATGTCGTCGAGCGTTCCCGGCATGTCCAGTTCGGTGCCGTCCGGGAAGCGGTAGCGAGCGGCGACGGGGAGTCGTTCGAGGGTCAGGTGGTTGCGGATCGACGATCCGGTGGCGTCGAAGAGTTCTTCGAAGACGTGCGGCATCGTGACGAGCGACGGCCCGGTGTCGAACACGAACCCGTCGTGTTCGATGACCCCGAGTTTGCCGCCCACGTCGTCGAATTGCTCGAGAACGGTGACGTCGTGACCGGTCGCGGCAAGGCGCATCGCGACGGAGAGTCCGCCGACGCCCGCCCCGATCACCAGGACCCGTGTCATCGACGGACCTCGATGGGTCGACTCTTCCACTCCAGCTCTCCGCGGTGCCGGGCCAGCGTCGAATCGACTGCGAGGCCGGTGAACACGAGGACCGACAGCGGGTGGCCGAACGCATCGGGCCACACGCGGCCGTCGGTGGTACGGGCCGCGACCGCCCGTGAGGCCACCCCGGCCAGATATCCGACGAACCCCACCCGCGAGCCGAACAGCGCTGCGGCCGCGGGGAGTACATACATCAGGCAGAGCAGCCCGGTGACGCCCAACGTGCCGCCCGGCGACCCGAAGGCGGACCACAGCGACTTGCGATAGCCCGCCCGGACCTCTCGCCAGCCGTGGTACATCCGGCAGGTGGCGACCGCGCTTCCCTCGGCCACCACACCGCGACCACCGGCCGCCTTGATCGCGCGCAACAGCGCGATGTCTTCGAGCACGACGTCGCGCACCGCCGTGTGACCACCGGCGCGGCGATAGGCCGCGGCGTCGACGACCAGGAACTGACCGTTTGCGGCCGTGAGGGATTCGCGTGGCGACCGCTCGGCCAGGCCGAGTGGCAAGGTGCTCAGCCATGACCACTGCAGGAGCGGTTGCACGAGTCGCTCGCCGGCGCCGACCGCGACCTGCCGTGGGTAGGGGCTCACCAGGTCGAGTCCGGTGTTGCGGAGGAGGGCAAACGACGAGGTGAACGCATGTGGCTCGACCACCACGTCGGCGTCGAGGAAGATCTGGACCCCGTCGGGGAACGCCTTGTCCGCGAGTTGGGCGCAGGCCCAGTTCTTTCCGAGCCAGCCGCGCGGTGGTGCCGTGCCGCGATGAACATTCAACCGGTCGTCCAGCGAAGCGAGCCGGGCCAGCACGGCGTCCGTCCCGTCCACCGAGCCGTCGTCGAGCACGAGAATCCGGATCGGTCCGGGCCAGCGGTCGGCCGCCTCGAGGACCGCGCGCAGGCAGCGTTCGGCGGTCTCGGCCTCGTTTCGCATCGGGATGAGCACCGACAGCGGTTCCGGCGCAGGGATGTCGGTCAGCTCGGGTCGACGAACGCGGCGCGCGTTGTCGAGGGTCAGGCCCAGCGACGCGAGTGACAGCGCGGTCCCCGCGGCGACCAACGGACGCAGCAGGTCAGGAACCCGCACGGCGACTCCGGATCTCGACGACCAGAAGCGGGATCGCGATGACACCCATCAGGAGTCCGCCGGTGAGAGCGACCGACGGGCGCCCGAAGAAGACCGCGTGAGCCATCACCGAGGAGAAGTACGTCCACAGGTACGCCGTCACGGGCACGGCGTCCATTCCGGCGCGATCGGTGTCGGGGTTCTCGTCACGGCGGATCAGCAGATCCAGCGTCGCGACGATGAGGAACGAGACCAGCAGCCACCCGGCGAAATTCGTCAGCGGGATCCCGGCGACCCCGGGCAGGGCCGGTGTCGGGTACCGCCACGCCCAGTTGCCCTGATCGACCATCTGCGGGTCGAGGAACACGTCCCACGCCGTGAGGGCGTACGCTCCCACCACGGCGGTCGCAGGCCGCACCCAGCGCCCGGCCACGCCCGCCGCCCGGATCAGGCGTCGGGTCACGACCAGCGCGGGCCAGGACATCATGATCCAGGCCAGCGGGACGAGCACCGGGACGCCGAGGACCTTGAGTCCCAGACCATCGGTGTACTCGTAGGTGCCGAAGGGGAATCCGGTACTCACGCCGACGGATTCGGCGACGAGGCCGCCACCACCGGCCACCACTGCGAGGGCGAGCGCGGCTGCGACGCCGCGGGTCGCGGCGACGTGGACGAGTGATGCCGAGGCCAGCAGGAGCACACTCGCGACGGTCAGCGGCAGGTTGCCGCCACCGGTCAGCGGGAACGCGATCTGGACACCGATCGTGGCGGCGAGCAACATCCACGCCAGGGTCACCAGCCCTCGGTTCCAGGACACGGTGCCTGCGCCTCGCGCCGGGCGCGACGACGGTTCGGAATGGTGAGAAGCGGTGCCGTCGAGGAGACTCACGCCGACCTCCCCTCGTACGTGCCGACGACATCGGTGACGGCGAGCCGGGCGAACAACTCTTCGGCGTACCAGCGTGACGGTGCGGTGCGCCGGACCGCCGACAGGTGTGCGGGGGAGCGGTAGGCGAAGTCGGTCAGATGCTGTGCCGAGTCCCAGATCGAGAACGTGCCCTGGACCCCGATCGGGAGTTCGCCGACGCCGAGCGCCAGCCGGTTTCCCTGTGCGCCGGCGAGTTCGGTCGCCACCGGCGGAACGGCACGCCAGAACGACGCCATGGTCGTGGGCCGGAGTCGAGCTCGGGTCAGCGCCGCGACCGGTCCAGCCCATGCGGTGTCGGAGCCGCGCTGCTCGGCCGGCTTCACTGTCCCGAACGGGTCGACGCGCGACCATCGCCCCTTGGATCGGATCGGTCGCATCGTGACTCGCAACTCCTCGGTGCTCGAGTCCTGCCAGCGTCGAAAGACCACCGAATCCCGTGCTGCCGACGCCGACTCGTCGTCGTGCCACACCGTGAGGGCGGCCCAGTGCTTCAGGTCGGCGCTCTCCATCGTGAACGTGCGCGCAGTGCCGGTCCCGAGGAGTTTGGCGAACCGCAGGCCGGGCGTACGACGAAGGGTCCGACGGCCGGACGACATCCGTCCGAGCGCGGGCAGGACCCGATCGACACCCCAGACGCGGAGTTCGACCGTCGGTCCGGCAGGTGCTGTCATGCGCGCCGCCACACGCAGCGCTCGATCAGCGACGTCAGCGCACTCCGGCTCGGTGGATCCATCGGGGCATCGGCGACGATGCCGAGGGCCTCCTCGGCCAGGTCGACGATGCGCTGCTCGACGCGCTCGACGGCGCCGGTGGAGGTCAGGACCTCGCGCATCCGCGCTGCGCCCTCCGCGTCGAGATCCGGGTTGCCGAGACAATCGGCCATCACACGGCGCTCCATCCGCCCCGCCGACTCCTCGGCCACCGCGATGAGCATCGTGCGCTTGCCCTCCCGCAGGTCGTCGATGGCGGGCTTGCCGGTGACCTTCTCGTCGCCGAAGACGCCCAGGATGTCATCGCGGAGTTGAAAGGCCTCGCCGGCGGTGAGGCCGATTCGATCGTAGGCCTCGAGGAGCACCGGCGAGGCGCCGGCGAGCGTGCCGCCGAGTCGTAACGGCTGACCGATCGTGTACCGCGCGCTCTTGTAGCGCAGGATGCGCGCCGTGCGGTCGGCGTCGGTGGTGTCCTCGGTCTGACTCAGCATGTCCAGGAACTGACCCGCATACGCCTCGTCGCGCATCTGCGACCAGGTGTCCCGTACGGCTCGTCGAATGTCGGCGGCCGCGTCGTCGGCGGCCGCGGCGGCGAGGTCGTCGGACCAGGACAGGCACATGTCACCGACGAGGATCGCAACGGCGGTGCCGTGGCGCTCGGCGTCCCCACGTCGCTGCGCGCGCACATGGTCATCGGCGAAGTGGCGGTGCACCGTGGGGAGGCCGCGACGGACATCGCTGTCGTCCATCACGTCGTCGTGCACCAGCGCGGCGAGATGGAACAGCTCGATCGCCGCCGCCATCTCGACGATGCCGGGAACGGTCCGGCCGTCGGCTGCGCCACGTGCCCCCCACAGGCAGAACGACGCACGCAGTCGCTTGCCGCCGCCGATCCTCGCCGACACGACGTCGATGGCGGGCGTCAGTTCCGCACCCACCTCCTGCAGTGTCGAGGCGTGACGACGGAAGTGACCGGCCAGCACTTCTTCGACGAGTTCGAGATCGGTCGTCGAGGAGTCGATGGAGTGCAGGTCGCAGGCCGGGGAGATCGACTGTGCAGGCGGCGCCGACGAGTCGGTCATCTCGGCGGTCGGTGTCATGACGGGGCCCTTCGAGAGTCCGGGGGTGAGGCTCGGTTACCCCGTCTTCGGAGCGGCAACAGTGGATGGATGGGTGACGGCGACGTGGGGGCGTCGGCCGCGACGCGGGTCCGCGCGGTGGGTTCGCCGCACGGGAAAGGCTCGAGCCACCGTCGATCGGTCGATCATGGGTCCTGCCCGCCCCCGATGCTCGGGAACGGGCAGGACTGTGCCGAGACGTCAGGAGAGCTGGTAGACCGTCGTCCCTCCGATGGTCGTGGCCGTGTAGTTGGCGGCGACCCACTCGGAGATCTCCGAGTTGCCGCCCGGACCACCGCCGCTGTCACCGAGGTAGTAGGCGATCTCGCCGTCCTCGACGTAGGCGATGAACTGCTCGAGCGTGGGGGCCGGATCCCCGCTCCATCCACCGATCGCCATGACCGAGGTGCCAGTGGCGATCTCGATTCCGGCGGCGGATTGCGACCCGTTGGTCGCGGCCGCCCATGTTGTGGTGGTTGCTTTCAGCGCGGCAACGAGTTCGGCGTTCGACGCGGTGTCGCCACCCGGGCCGCCTGTCATCCCGCCGCCGCCTTGCGTGGCGGTGGGCGGGTTTCCCTGCTGGTCCGGACGGGCGCCGGCCTGCTGGGCGCCAGGCTGTCCGCCGTCTGCGCGACCCCTGGGGGCACTGCCCATGCCACCGCCGGGGCCACCCATGCCGCCGCCGTCCATCGAGGTCGACACCGCGGTCGGGATCGAGCCGCTGTGCGGGGTCGCCGCGGTTGCGATCGAGAACGCTGCCGTTCCGCCGAATCCGGCGAGCGAACCCGCGATGAGTGCCACGGCGACCGCACGTCGCCAACCGCGTGCTGCACCGATGAGGAGGGTCAGCACCGAGATCGAGGCGACCACGCCGATCAGCCATCGATACCAGGTCGGGCCGAAGTCGTTGCGGTTCAACAGCACGATCGACCACGCCGCCGCCCCACCGACCATCGCCGCCAGGGCGATCCTGGCCGACCAGCGAGTGCGTCGACGCCACGCGAGCACGCCGCCGAGTCCGATGACCGCGCCGATTGCCGGCGCCAGTGCCACCGTGTAGTAGGGGTGGATCGTCCCGCTCATGAAGGAGAAGATCATCCCGGTGACCAGCAGCCAGCCGCCCCACGAGAGCACGGCCGCGGATTCGGTGCGTGTCACGGGCTGGTCGACGCGGAAGACCGGGAAGCTGCACACCACCAGGTAGCCGGCGAAGAACAGCGCGACGAGTGCGGTCGGAAGCAACCAGGAGATCTCGTTGCCCATCTCGGAACCGAAGAGTCGGTCCAGCCCGGTGGACCCACCGAAGGACCCGCCGGCTTGACCGCCGCCGCCTCCGCCGCCCCCGGAGTCACCGCTGATGCGGCCCACGCCGTTGTAGCCGAAGACGAGGTCCATGAACGTGTTGTCCGTCGAACCACCGATGTAGGGCCGTGCCGATTCGGGCACGATCATGGTGACCACCGGGAACCACAACGCAGAGACGATCAATGCGGCGGTCGCACCGACGAGGTGCGCGATCCGCTTGAGCCATCCGGTCTTCGCGAACCGCAGGTAGGCGAGCCCGAAGAACGGCAGGATCAGCAGGCCCTGCAGCATCTTGGTGAGGAAGGCGAATCCCAGGGCGATCCCGACCACGGCGAGCCACCGACCCGAGTTGGCGGCGACAGCCCGGGTCAACGCATAGGCCGCGGCGACCATCAGCAACACCAGCAATGCGTCCGGGTTGTTGAAACGGAACATCAGCGCGGCCGCGGGGGTGAACGCCAGCACGGCGCCGGCGATCAGGCCGGCCGCGGTACCCGATCGCGGGTCGCGGATCGTCCGACGCATCGTCGCGTACAGGAGCCCGACCGCGGCCACGCCCATCAGCGCCTGGGGCGCGAGAACGGCCCATGAGTTCATCCCGAAGATGCGGACGCTGAGTCCGGTCACCCACAGTGAGGCCGGCGGCTTGTCGACGGTGATGAAGTTCGATGCGTCGAGTGCACCGAAGAACCACGCCGTCCAACTCTGTGATCCGGCCTGCGCCGCAGCGGCGTAGAAGGTGTTGGCGTACCCGCTCGCAGACAGGTTCCACAGGTAGAGCACGGCGGTGGCGGCCAGGAGTCCGACGAGGCCGAGCCGTCCCCACCGTGGCCGAGCGACGACGCGTCGTCGGTGCGCCGGGGCGGCGCGATCGGACGGCGATGGCGCCGACGGTGTGTCCAGTACTGCGGTCATGGATCCTCCTCAGATCGTTCCTGTCCCAGAGTCGACGCCTCTGCCACCGTCAGCCTGGAAACCGGCTGGCAAGTTGATGTGAGCGACGGTGATCCCCGAGGGGGTGTAGCTAGTCACGACGGAAAGCGGCGACTGCCGATCTCTCGTTCAGCCGACCATGACGCGTAATGCGATGCGGCAGAGATGGTCCAGTGGGGCTGGCGCCGCTCGCCGCGGTAGCCTGAGACGCATGGCTGTGGATGCAACGGTGCCCGTGGTGGCGATCGGTCTTGTCGGTGGTTTCGCGGTCGCGCGGTACAGCGGCCGGCGCGAACTCGGCGGCGTGGTTCTCGGCACGGCCGGTGCCTGGTGCACCCGCCGGTGGGCGCTGAACAAGGGGCCCGCGGTCGCGGGCGGCCTGCTGGCCGGTTACCTGGCAGCGTTCGGCGGATCGCACCCCCTGGCGAAGAAGATCGGCGCGTGGCCGTCGGTGGCGGCCGTGACGGTTGCCGCGGCAGGGGTCACCGCCGCCGCCACCCGCTGAGTGGCGCGCCCCGGCAATACCGGCCGGACGCGCATCGTCGGCACTACCATCACCACCCATGACCGCGGGATATGGGCGTGCACGGCAGAACGAGATCTACACGGCCGGTGTGCATCGGCGAAAGCCGCGCATACCAACGGATTTCGCCGAACTGGAGCGTCGAGCCAAGCGCGCGATGTCGGCGCGTGCCCGGGCCTACATAGTCGGGGGCGCCGGCGAGGGTCGCACCATGGCGGCCAACCGCGCCGCGCTGGACCGGTGGGCGATCGTGCCGCGCATCCTGCGGGATGTATCCCAGCGGAATCTGAGCATCGACCTGTTCGGCCGGCGGTTACCTGCGCCGGTGTTGTTCGCGCCGGTCGGCGCCGGTTCGCTGGCCGCGCCCGACGCCGACGCCCTCATCGGACGGGCCGCCGCGGAACTCGGTGTTCCGTATATCTTTTCGAATCAGGCGAGCGTCTCGATGGAGGACGTCGCCGCGGCGATGGACGAGGTGAGCAGCGGCGCGCCACGCTGGTTCCAGCTGTACTGGTCCACCGACGACGATCTCGTCGACAGTCTGCTGGACCGTGCCGCGGCGATCCGCGCCGAGGCAGTCGTCGTCACCCTGGACACGACGATGCTGGGATGGCGGCCGCGGGACCTGAACCTGGGCTCGCTTCCCTTCGCGCGTGGCGAGGGGATCGCCCAGTACACCGCCGACCGCAGGTTCGTCGACATCGTCGCCGACCGGTTACGCGCCGCGACCGACGAACGTCCGGAGATCTCCCTCGGGGCGATCGCGACCCTCGTCTCGATCACCCGCAACGCACCGGGCCGGTTCCTGCAGAACCTGCGCTCGCCGCAGCCGCGGGCCGCGGTGCAGACGTTCCTCGACATCTACTCGCGACCGTCGCTGAACTGGGACGACCTCGCCGGCCTACGCGACCGCACCGCGCTGCCGATCGTGCTGAAAGGTGTCCTGCATCCCGACGACGCGCGCCGCGCGGTCGACGCCGGGGTGGACGGCATCATCGTCTCGAACCACGGCGGTCGGCAGGTCGACGGCGCGATCAGCACGATCGACGCCCTCGACACCATCGCGCCGGTGGTCGACGGCCGGATCAAGGTCCTCATCGACTCCGGGATCTACACCGGTTCCGATGTGTTCAAGGCGCTCGCCCTCGGCGCCGACGCCGCCTGCATCGGCCGACCGCACATGTACGGACTCGCGCTCGCCGGCGCCGACGGTGCCCGGGACGCGGTCGCCGACATCATCGCCGAACTGGACCTCACCCTCGGGTTGTCCGGCCACACCGACGTCGCCGACCTCGGCCGCGAGGCGCTACGACGGCTGCCTTCTTGACGCTCCCTGAGGTGCGAGCGAAGCGAGCCACGGAGGGTCTCGTGAGGTACCTCACCAGGCCCTTCGTGGCTCGTCGCTTGCGCTCCTCACACCTCAGGGGGCAGTAAGAGGTCCACCTCAGGGAGCAGGATGCGCTCAGACCAGCGGGCGGCCGGTGCGCATGCGCCACCGGACGTCGGCGAGCAGCACGTTGAACGGGAACGCACGGACCCACTTCGGGGCCCGCGTGATGATGGCTCGCAGGACCGCGTTGTGCTTGTCGAAGTACAGCTCCTGCCACGGCGAGAGCTGCACGCGCATCTTGCGGCGGAAGTTCTCCGGCAGGAAGCCGATGGCCATGATCTCGAGGTGCCAGCCGAGCAACCGGGAGACGACCGGGCCGAGGAATTCTCCGCGGGCGATCGACATCAGGTATTCGCGGATGGTGTCGTCGATCTCGAGGGTCTCGACCGTGTCGTTCCAGTAGGTCTCGAAGTCCGCGCGCGTGGCGGGCCACATCTCGCGGGGGACCTGGAGGGTCGTGCCGAGAACCGCGCCGGCCTGGTATCGCTCGTCGGTCACCTCGGTGACCCCGCCGAAGATCCGGTGGACGTCCTCGGTGCCGCGGTAGAGACAGGCGGCGACCCAGAGCTGCAGCTTCGGATCGAAGGCGTTGTACTTCACCGGGCTGTCGGGGGTCGAACGAACCTGCGCATGGGCCTTGCCGATGGCCTTGCGGTAGGCCTTTCGGTCCTTGGCGCTACCGAGTCCGGCGACGGCGAGGTAGCTCAGCGTCGTGCGACCGCGCTTCATCGGATGCTTGAACAGGTTGCCCGAGTCGACGCGGCTCTCGTACACGCCGTAACCGACCGCGGGGAGGCTGAGCTGCATGATCACGTTCGCCGCGCCCGCGATCACGCCGATGCCGAGCGGATCGAGGTCGCTGGTGGGCAGGGCGTCGAGCTCGGCCCGGCTCATCCGGGCGGTGGAGGGGAGGAACTCGGTGTCCGGCCGCTCGGCGGTGAGGAACTCCTGCACCTCGGCCGTCACGTCCGTCGACGCCTGTGGTGACAGGGCCGAACTTCCACTGGTGATAGGCTCCGTTGCCATCGAACACCCCTCCTGCTCGAAATCTGGAAACGACTGTTTCCCGTTTTATGACACACCTAACTTACCGGGGTGTCAAGATAGGAACCATGGGACGAGCACCATCGACTCCGGACGGCCGATCCGCCGCGGCGTCGGACTCGGCCGGCACGCTGCGGGCCTACGGTGGCGAGGGTGGCGACACCCGCGTCGCGCGTCGCCGCACAGCGCTGATCGATGCCGGTCTGGACCTGCTCGGCGCCGGTGACGTGGGCGCGGTGACGGTACGCGGGGTGTGTCGGCGCGCCGGACTCACCGCCCGGTATTTCTACGAGAGCTTCGAATCGGTCGATCAGCTCGTCGGGGTCATGTACGACGAGGTCATCGAGGAGATCGCGCAGGCCAGCCTCGCCGCGTTCTCCGAGGGCTCGAGCATGCGTGCGAAGGTCGCCGGAGCGGTGGCGGCGATCGTCGATGTCATCGACGCGGACCGTCGGAAGGGTCGGCTGCTGTTCTCGCAGGCGCTGCTGAGTCCGGTCATCGCGGCCAAGCGGATGGAGTCGACCACGCTTTTCGCGGGCCTCACCCTGCAGAGCACGTCGGCGATCCTCGACGTGCACGTCGGCCCGTCCGCTGCCGTCGGTGTCGCGCACTATCAGGTCGGTGGCCTCAGTCGACTGCTGGCCGCCTGGCTCGAGGGCGACGTCGAACTGAGCAAGGCCGACGTGGTCGATCTGAGCATCGCGTTGCTGGTCTCGCCCGCCGAGATGCTGGAGAAGAGTTTGTCGCGCCGTACCGGCGATGCGGAGTAGTTCTGCGTGTGGGGATATGTTTGATGCCATGAGTGGCGGAACCGGCGAAGCAGACCTCCGTCCGGCAACGCAACCACTGGGCGGCTGGCGCGACTACGGTGAGCCCGAACTCCCGGTCCCGTTGGCGGCAGCGCTGTCCGCTTTCGCCGAGCAGGGTTACCACGGCACCTCGGTCCGGGAGATCGCGGCGCGCGCCAATCTGTCGGTGCCGGGTCTCTATCACCACTACCCGTCGAAGCAGTCGCTGCTGCAGGGGCTGCTCGAACGGACCATGACCGACCTGCTCGCGCGGTCGGAGGCGGCGATCCTCGAGGCCGGTCCCGAGCCGATCCGGCAGTTCGACGCCGTCGTCGAGTCGCTGCTGCGATTCCACATGTACCGCCGGGAACAGGCTTTCGTCGGTTCCACCGAGATCCGCAGTCTCGACGACACCTACCGGCCGACCTACATCGGACACCGGGACCGGCAACAGCGGATGGTCGACGAGATCGTCTTCGCGGGCGTCGAGGCGGGCGAATTCACCACCGAGTACCCGAAAGACGCGGCGCGTGCCGTGGCCACCATGTGCGTCGGGGTGTCCACCTGGTTCAAGCTTGACGGCCTGTTGGGTCCGGACGAACTGATCGCGCGCAATCTCCAGTTGGCCCGGGCGCTGGTCGGCTACCGACCGGACTGAGGGCGCTGGGCCGACACCGTCGTCGATCGAGCTTGACCCGGCGCGTATGGCCTGGCAAGGTATGGGACGCCGAGCGAGCGATCGGTCGGCGTTCGGGGAGCCCCACCTGCCCACGCGTTAAGGAGTCACCATGCCCATAGACCTGCGTCACGACGATGACGTGCTCGATGTGGTCGCGAAAACCGAGACCTTCGTCCGCGACTACGTCCTGCCCATCGAGGACGAGGCGGCCGGTGACATCACGGCGGCCGGTGGAGACGACATCCGTCGCGAGATGAACGCGAAGGCCAAAGACGCCGGGATCTTCGGGCCGCATGCGCCGGTCGAGTTCGGCGGCCTGGGTCTGAACATGTGCGACCGCGCCCCGGTGTTCGAGGCGTCAGGGTACTCGACCTTCGGTCCGATCGCCCTGCACATCGGAGCGCCGGACGAAGGCAATGTGCACATGCTCGCGCACATCGCGAGCGAGGAGCAGCGGCAGAAGTATCTCGCGCCGCTCGCCGCGGGCGATGTGCGTTCGGCCTTCGCGATGACCGAACCCGCACCCGGTGCCGGCTCTGATCCGAATGCCCTTCGCACTGAGGCCGTGCGGGTGGACGGTGGCTGGAAGATCAACGGCGAGAAGCACTTCATCACCGGTGCCGAAGGCGCGGGCTTCTTCATCATCATGGCGCGGACCTCGGGTGCGCCCGGCGACCGCGGCGGGGCGACAATGTTCCTCGCGCCCGCCGACACTCCCGGACTGGCCGTCGGCCGGCACATCAACACCATCGACAAGGCGATGATCGGCGGTCACTGTGAGGTGAGCTTCACCGACGTCTTCGTGCCCGACGAGGACATCCTCGGCGAGGTGAACGAGGGTTACCGGTACGCGCAGGTCCGGCTCGGGCCTGCCCGCATGACCCACGTGATGCGGTGGCTCGGTTCGGCAAAGCGCTGCCAGGACGTCGCCGTCGATTATGTGGCGCGCCGTGAGGGATTCGGCGGGCGTCTGGGAGACCTGGGCATGATCCAGCAGCTGGTCGCCGACAACGAGATCGACCTGGCCGCGACCCGTGCGCTGCTGCTCAAGGCATGTCACGAGCTCGATCTGGGCAACCACGCCTCCGACGAGACGTCCATCGCCAAGACTTTTGCCGCCGAGGCATATTCGCGAGTCGCCGATCGCAGCATCCAGATGTGCGGCGGACTCGGTGTCTCTGCCGACCTGCCCCTGGCGCGTCTGTCGCAGGAGCTCCGGCCGTTCCGCATCTACGACGGCCCGTCCGAGGTCCACCGGTGGGCGATCGCCCGTCGCGCCGTCGGGCGCGCGAAGAAGGCCCAGCAGGCGCTGGAGGCCAAGGCATCGGCGGATGCCCGATGACCGCCGTGGACGCTGCGCTGGACCGGGACCGACTGCGCCGGTTGCTGATCGACAACGGGGTCGAACCGGCGGGTGAACTCTCGATCGACCTCATCAGCGGCGGCAAGTCCAATCTCACGTATACGGTCACCGACGGTGTGACCACCTGGGTGGCTCGCCGTCCACCGACCGGTGGACTCACGCCGTCTGCGCACGACATGGGGCGCGAGTGGGCGGTCACCAGCGCGCTGCAGTCGACGTCGGTGCCGGTTGCACGCACGGTGGCGTTCGATGCCGACGGTTCGACGATCGGCGCGCCGTGCACCGTCGTGGAATTCGTCGACGGCCGTGTCGTCCGGACCGCTGACGATCTGGATGCGTACTCCGACGACGAGGTCGCCCGCAATCTCGATGCACTCGTGCAGACCCTCGCCGACCTGCACGCCGTGGACTACCGCGAGGTCGGTCTCGGAGAGTTCGGGCGCCCGGCCGGTTTCGCCGCGCGTCAGGTGAAATTGTGGGCCCGCCAGTGGGGACACGTGAAGACACGTGAGCTCCCCGATGTCGAGCGACTCGTTGATGCGCTCACCGACCGCGTACCGGAACAGGCACGAGAGTCCGTGGTGCACGGCGACTTCCGGATCGACAACACGATCGTGGACGCCGACGACCCGTCCCGCATCGCGGCGGTCGTCGACTGGGAGATGTCGACCCTCGGCGACCCGCTGACCGACGTCGCGCTGATGTGCGCGTACCGAATCGGCGCCTTCGATCAGGTCCTCGGGTTCTCCGCGGCCTGGACCAGCGACCGGTACGCATCGGTGGATGAGATCGCTCAGAAATACTCCACGGCAACCGGTTCTGATCTCGGTGACTGGGATTTCTACCTCGGTTTGGCCAATCTGAAGCTCGGCGTGATCGCCGAGGGCATCACCTACCGCGCGCTCTCGGGTGCATCGTCGGGGGACGGCGCCGAGAAGGCGGGCGAGTCCACGGCGACGTTCATCGCCGAGGGATTGCGCCACATCGGCTGATCGAGCCATGACGTCGTCAGAACACATCGCGCGGGTCCGCGCAGTCGAGGGGGTAACCGCATGAGCGAGTCGAGCACGAACCGGTCCGCGCTGGTGACCGGGGCGTCGAGGGGGATCGGTGCGGCCATCGCCGACCGGTTCGCCGCCGACGGCTGGGACCTCACCATCAGTGCCCGTGGCCGAGAGGCGTTGGAGAAGAAGGCTGCCGAGCTTCTCGAACGCGGCGCCGGGCGGGTCGAGGTCGTGCCCGCGGACATGACCGACGCGGAGTCGATCAGCGCACTGGGTGCAGCCCACGCGACGGCGTTCGGGCGGTTCGACGCGTTGATCATCAATGCCGGCATGGGGTCGAAAGGCATGATCGCGGACCTCCCGGTCAAGCGGTTCGACCGCCTCTACGAGGTCAACGTCCGTGCCCCGTATGTGCTGCTGCAGTCGGCGCTGCCTGCGCTGCGTGCGACCGCACAGGCTCATGGGAGCGCGAAAGTCATTGCGGTGGCGTCGATCACGGGCGTCTACCCGGAGCCGGAACTGTCCGCCTACGGCGCGACCAAGGCGGCGCTCATCTCGTTGTGCGAGACGTTCAACCTGGAAGAGTCGCGCCGAGGTGTCAGCGCCACGACGATCGCACCGGGCTATGTCAACACCGACATGACCGACTGGCTCAAGGATCGCATTCCCGCCGAGGAGATGATCACGGCCGGTGACATCGCGGTGATCGCCCACTCGATCACCCAACTGTCGCGGTTCGCGGTGCTCCCGAATGTCGTCATCACCCGCCCCGGAGAGAACCTGCACCGGGCGTAGGTCAGCGGAACGTCGCGATCCCGCCGTCGCGGTCCGACAGGTGACCGTGCTCGTTGAACGACACCACCGAGACGCCGCTGCGGCCGACGATCAGTTTGCTGATCGAGGCGTTGACCATCGTGCGGGCCATCGCCGGCCAGGTGGCGTCGGGGATACCCCATAGTTGGGCGATCCACTGGGTGATGGTGCCTGCCGAGGACACCACGAGCACCGTCTGACCCGATCCGGCGAGTTCGGTGGCACGCGCGGCGGCATCGGAGACCCGGGCCTTGAACTGGGGGTAGCTCTCGGCGGGACCGCCGTCGAGGGCGGGCGCTGCGTCGTGCTCGCCGGCCGCGATCCACGCCGCGAGCCCCTTGTCGAGCTGTTCCTGGTAGCTGCGGCCGTCGCGGTACATCTCGGGCGTGGCCTCACCGACCAGCGCGGGCAGCGAGTATTCGTTCCAGCCGGGGTCGACGTGTGGCTGGGGTCGGTCGGTGTCGAACGCTCCGAGCACGCCGCTCAGCGTCTGTTGCTGTCTCGGGAGGTCGCCGCTGGCGGCTGCGGTGAAGGCGTCGATCTGTCCGGCGAGGAATCCACCGGACAGGGCGGCCTGCGTCGCCCCTGCCGTGGTGAGACCACCCGGACCGTTGCTGAGGTCATCGGTGGCGTCGGCGATGCCGTAGGCCAATGCGTTCGCCTGACCATGACGAACCAGATAGATCACACCCATTCCTGCACCCTATGTCGGCTTCGATGAGTTCGAGGCGCCGGGCCGGTCAGTATCCCTGACCCCCCGACATGTCTGGAGTGCGCCTGTGACGCCGATGCTGTTCGTCAACCTGCCCGTCGTGGACGTTGCGCGGTCGCGCCGATTCTTCGGCACGCTCGGGTTTCACTTCGACGAGATCTTCTGCGACGCGGGGAGTGCCTGCATGATGATCAACGACTCGGCGATGGTCGTGCTCATGCAGCGACGACGATTCGCGGGGTACGCGGCGGGGACCGTCGCCGATCCGGCGGCCGGTCGCGAGTCGTTGTTGGCGATCTCCGCGGACAGTCGAGCACACGCCGACCGGCTCGCCGATGCGGCGCTCGGGTGCGGCGGCAGTGCACTCCGGGCGGCGGAAGATCTGGGCTTCATGTACTGCCGTAGCTTCTGTGACCCGGATGGTCATGCCTGGGAGGTCGTCTGGATGGACCCGTCGCAGATCCCGCAGACCGCCGTCGACTGACCGCACGACCCTCGGGCCGGGGTCAGTGCCAGGGGCTCGCCGTGGAACGTGCCGGTGCGTCGTACGGAGTCGCCGGGAGCCCGAAGCGCGCGAAGTCGGCTTCCATGTCGGCACTGAAGAAGGCGACGACATGGCTGACCTTCTGCGTGGCGGCGTCGACCTCGAGCACCTGGAGCTGGAACGGACGGTGGACGCCGTCGGGTTCGCGCATGTACAACCCGTACGCGGGCTGTCCGTTGGCGGTGGTGGGCAACAGGATCTGATCGCCGGCCTTCTCGGCCGGGCAATTGCGGCGGATGAGGGTTCCGATGTTCTCCGCGCCCTGGTACCAGCCGGTGAAGGGCGGCATCTCCCAGATCGCCTTGTCGGTGAACAGTTCGACCATGGCGTCGACGTCGTAGCGCTCGAAGGCCGACACATAGCGGGCCAGGAGTTCGCGCTTTGCATCGTCGTCGAGTGTCGTCGCGGCGCCGTTTCCGGTCGAATCCTGTTGCGGCCGTGCGGTCTTGACCTGCTCACGAGCCCGCTGCAGCAGGCTGTTCACGGTGGCGGTCGTGACACCGATGGTGTCGGCGACCTCGGCGGCGCGCCACTGCAGCACGTCGCGCAGGATGAGGACCGCGCGTTGCCGCTCGGGCAGATGCTGCAGTGCGGCGATGAACGCGAGTCGGACCGATTCGCGGGCGCCGACCACATATGCGGGGTCCGCGTCGTCGCCGGGCGCGATCTCGTCGGTGGTGCCGGCGTACGGCTCGAGCCAGGGCACCTCGTGGTTCTGCAACAGGTCGTCCGTGGGGTCGAAGGCGTCGCCGCCGAGGCCGGAGGGAAGTGGCCGCCGCTGCGAACTCTGTAGAGCCGTCAAGCACGTGTTGGTCGCGATCTTGTGCAGCCAGGTGCGCACGGATGCCCGATGGTCGAACTTCGCGTAGCCGCGCCATGCTCGGAGGAAGGTCTCCTGGGCGAGGTCCTCGGCGTCGTGATGGGAGCCGGTCATCCGGTAGCAGTGCGCAATGATCTCGCGCCGGAACGGCTCGCTGACCTCGAGGAACTCGGCGTCGGTCACGGCGCCGGACTCAGCCGCGGGAGTGGTTGTGGTCATGCTCACAATCTACCGGGGTGCACCGACAGGCTCGACCCGAGTGGCCAAGCCGACCACGGTCCGCTTCTCCTCGGTCCGCAGGTCGGACCACCGGACGCCGAACGGGTTCGAATCAGGGTGAGTGCAACCCCTGTCCGTGCCGCGCCACGGGCCTATTCTCGCCGGTGGACGCGTGTGCGACCGGTCGTCGACGCCCATGAGCGAGGGCCGGACGGGCTTGCCGGTGCGGGGTCGCGTTGCTAGCTTGATCCGCATGACAAGTGCCGACCACAGCCTCACGGAGGTCACCTATGTGACCACCGCGCTGGGTTGTCGTCTGCCGCTTGCACGCGTTCTCTGTTGTTGCCGTCGAATGCGCTGACCGACCCCCGCCGAGTCAATCTCCTCCCCGGGGCGTCGTTTCTCGAGTCTCTTCTCAGAGCACCAGCTTCCGGCTTCCGCCCCGCGACCCGCGGGGTCTTTCGACGAGGACGATCATGACCGCCACACTGCCCGAACTCTCCACCCGCACCCTGCGCACCGCCCCCGCCTCTCCTGTCCGGCGTCAGCCGGTCACCCGCGCGGTGCGTCGCGCTCCTCTGGGCACCCGCCAGCCCGTACCGTTGACTTCCGTACCGCCGACTCGGACCCCGGGTCCGGTCGCCGACCGACGCGGACCAGTGAAGGGGGACCAGCGGGTGCACGTCGCAACGCCGCGCCTGGAGTTGTCGACCAAACCCGCGGCACTCGTCCTCCGGGCCGCCCGACTGTCCGGCCCGCTGTTCCGCGACGACGCGGCCGAGCGCACCGGGCTCAGCATCTCCACGGTCAATCGTCAGGTGAGCGCGCTGCTGAAGGCGGGCCTGATCCGTGAACGGGCCGACCTCGCGCCGTCGGGCGCCATCGGACGGCCGCGGTTGCCCTTCGAGGTCAACATCTCCGAGTTCCTCACGCTGGGCATCCACATCGGCTACAAGGTCACCGCGATCACGACCCACGACCTGCTGCACCGCGTCGTCGGTGCCATCCAGATCCCGACCCCGCACGCCGACTCGCCGGAAGAAGCGCTCACCGCCATCGGCGTCAGCGCCCGGCGTTTCGCCGAGCGCTGGACGGGCCGGCGGGTGCTGTGGGTGGGCGTCGCGCTCGGTGGACGCGTGGCCGACGGCGGTGTCGTCGACCACCCCCGGCTCGGCTGGGAGGGTGCCCAGGTCGGCCGGACGATCGCCGAGGCCGTCGGACTGCCCGTGTCGGTGGCGTCCCACGTGGAGGCGATGGCCGCCGCCGAACTCGTACTCAATCCCGACGATCAGCAGTCGAGCTTCCTCTACTTCTACGCGCGCGAGATGCTCGGCATCGCCTTCAGCGTCGGCGGGACCGTGCACACCCCGACCGCCGGTCCGCCGGTGATCGGGCACTTCCCGACAGGCTCGACAACTCTGCTCGATCCGAACCGGACCGGTCGTCTGGAACCCGCGGTCAGCGACACCGGTGTCGTGGAAGCAGCTCGGGCGCTTGGTCTCTCGGTGGTCGACGTCGAGGACGTGCATGCTCTGGCGCGCAACGGTGACGTGACGGCGCGTCGTCTGCTCGAAGAGCGCGCGGAGGTGCTCGGACGGACGGTCGGGCTCATCGCCGACATCTTCAACCCGGACCACATCATCCTGGGCGGTCAGGCCTTCACCGACTACGCGGCCGGACTGCCCACGGTGGCCCGTGCCGTGCGGGAGACCTCGATCGTGTCCAAACGTGATGTGCGCGTCTCCCATTCGGGGGCGACCGTGCAGCAGCAGGCCGCCGGCGCGGTATCGCTCGACGCGATATACAGCGACCCGCTGCAGGCAATCACGTTGACTGCCTGAGCGGGTCGCGTCGACGAACCCCGGTCGGGTGGTGGGTCAGTCCGAGGTTCGTTTGTTGTAGGCGCGCAGCGCGAACGGACCGAAGATCAGCGTCAGCGCAACCGTCCAGATCAGGGTGGCCACAACCGGATACTGCATGGGGAGCGCCGCGTCCGAACCGAAGGCCGGGCCGTTGCCCCACAGCACACGCAACGACTGGACCAGTGACGACATCGGATTCCACTCGGCGATCGTCCGCAGCCAGGTGGGCATCGGTTCGGTCGGGACGAACGCGTTCGACAGGAACGTGATCGGGAACAGGACCGAGAACATGAAGCCGTTGACGGCCTCGACGGTCCGCAGCCACGATCCGATGAGGATGCCGAACCAGATCATCGCGAAGCCGAACAGCAGGAGCAGCGCGAACGCGAGGACCGCCTCACCGAACGAGCCGCGGATCCGCCAGCCGATGGCCAAGCCGGTCACAGCCATGACGACGATGCCGATCGAGCTGTGCAGCAGGCTCGCGATACTGCGTCCGATCAGCACCGACGACCGTTGGATGGGCAGCGATCGGAACCGGTCGATGATGCCCTTCTCCAGGTCGGCGGTGATACCGGTGGACACGATGAACGCGGTGAACACGATCGTCTGGCCCATGATGCCCGGGAGCAGGAACTCTTTGTACGACGCCGAGTCGGTCTGGATCGACGCGCCGAACACGTAGGCGAACAGCAGCACGAACATGATCGGCTGGATGGTGACATCGGAGAGCATCTCCGGCATCCGCTTGGTGTGGATCATGTTGCGCTTGACCATGATCCAGGCCTGTTGCCAGATCGTGGTCGGGTGGATCCGCGGCTTGTCCGCGACCACCGCGTGGGTGTGTGCCGTGGTCGTCATCAGGAACGCTCCTCGTCGGTGGTGTTGTCGGTGTCCTCGGCGTTGCTGGACTCCTCCGCACGGTGGCCGGTGAGCGAGAGGAAGACGTCGTCGAGGCTCGGACGGGAGAGCCCGAAGTCGTCGACGGCGATGCCGCTCTCGTCGAACCAGGCCGCAACACGTGGCAGGTCGCCCAGGCCGGCAGCGGCGGTCGTGAGCCGGCGGGCCGCCACGTCGACGAACACCTCCGCACCGTTCTTGCGCAGCAGGGCCTCCGCGGCGGGTAGATCGTCGGCGTGCGAAACGGTCAGCACCAGGCTGGCCGAGCCCGCCTGCTCCTTGAGTTGCAGTGACGTGCCGTGCGCGATGATCGTGCCCTTGTCGATGACGACGATGTCGTCGGCGAGCTGATCTGCTTCCTCGAGATACTGCGTCGTGAGCAGCAGCGTGGTGCCGTCGGCGACGAGTTCGCGCAGGACCTCCCAGAGTTCGGAGCGGCTGCGCGGGTCGAGGCCGGTCGTCGGCTCGTCGAGGAAGAGCACCGGCGGTGTGGCCAGCAGACTGACCGCGAGGTCGAGCCGACGACGCATGCCGCCGGAGTACGACTTGACCTGTTTGTCACCGGCGTCGGCGAGCGAGAACTGCTCGAGGAGCTCGTCGGAACGTTGCGCGAGGGTCTTGCGTCCGATGCCGTAGAGCCCGCCGATCATGCGCAGGTTCTCGCGACCCGTCAGGATCTCGTCGACCGTGGCGGCCTGTCCGGTCAGGCCCATGTTCTGCCGGACCATCCCGGGTTGCTCGCGGACGTCGTAGCCTGCGATGCGCGCCGTGCCGCTCGTGGGTGGTGAGAGCGTGGTCATCATGCGGACGGTGGTGGTCTTGCCCGCGCCGTTGGGGCCGAGCAGGCCGAGCACGGAGCCTCGCGGCACGGTGAAACTCACACCGTCGACCGCCGTGAAATCGCCGAAGCGTTTCACCAGGTCGATGGCTTCGATGGCGACGTCGGACGTCGCGACTTCTCCCGGTGCGGTGGCGGGAACTGTGACTGAGCTCATGATTCTCCACGGTATCTATGGGGTGTGACAGCCGCGACCGAATTTCGTGGCGTCCGGGTGACGTCGGGGAACAATTCAGGGCACCTTCGGGGTGTGGTGGTCATCGTCGAGAGGTCAGACCGTCCTCCCGCACCGAACTCATCGGTATCGGCACCAGGAATCCGACGGCCGGATCGGATTCGAGCGTAGAACCTCAAGCTCGGTTGAGGTCAATTGCAGTGGTTTGCTCGTACGCGGAGATAGCGCGCCCGTATCTCCGCTGATGCGGGTACGGTGTCGCAGTGACCGCAATTCGAATCAGGGACGCCGCCGCGCTGCTGGGCGTCAGTGACGACACCGTCCGGCGCTGGGTCGCGACCGGCGTCCTGGAGGCCTCCGACGACGGACCCGTCGCCACCGTCGACGGGGCGCGGCTCGCCGCCCTCGCCCGCGAGCGCGCGGTCGCACCGGACGACGGGGCATCGGTCGGACGCTCGGCTCGCAATCGGTTCACCGGGCTCGTCACCGACGTCCGCACGGATGTGGTGATGGCCCAGGTGACCCTGCAGTGCGGACCGTTCGAAGTGACGTCGCTGATGAGTGCGGACGCCGTTCGCGAACTCGATCTGCGGCCCGGCGTCGTGGCCACGGCCGTCGTCAAGGCGACGACCGTGATCGTCGAGACCAACCGGGAGAACAGATGAGAAGGCTTGCCGTCGCGGTCGCGACGACCGGACTGCTGCTCGTGGCGGGGTGCTCGTCGTCCGGCGGAACGGACACCGACTCCACCGACTCCACCGCCTCGACGACCCTCGACGTGTCGGCGGCGGCCTCGCTGAAGAAGACGTTCACCGCGATCGCCGACGAGTTCGAGGAACAGCACGAGGGGGTCACGGTGCGCATCTCGTTCGACGGTTCGTCGACGCTGGCCAACCAGATCGAGCAGGGCGCGCCTGCCGACGTGTTCGCCAGTGCCGACGAGAAGAACATGGACAAACTCGGCGATCTCGCCGTCGGCCCGGCGGTCTTCGCCACGAACACACTCGTGATCGTCACGGCGCCGGGCAATCCCCGTGGTATCGCGTCGTTCGCCGACCTGAACAAGCCCGACGTGACGGCGGTGATCTGCCAGTCGGCTCAGCCGTGCGGTGCCGCGACCGAGACCGTCGAGCGCAACACCGGTGTCACCGTCGACGCGGCCTCCGAGGAACAGTCGGTGAGCGCGGTGTTGACCAAGGTGACGACCGGCCAGGCGGACGCGGGTGTGGTCTACGTGACCGACGCCCGAGGAGTCGGTGACAAGGTGGCCACCGTGACCGATCCGGCCTTCGCGGCCGTGGTGAACTCCTATCCGATCGCGACCCTCACCGGGGCCCGCAACGCCGACCTCGCCGAGCAATTCGTCGACCTCGTCCGCGGCGCGGATGGTCAACGCATCCTGCGCGAGGCCGGCTTCGGAGCGCCTTGACCATCAGTTCGTTCATCCGTTCACGACGCGACCCCGCGGGGTTGCCCGGGTGGACGTACGGCCTGGCACTGATCGGTGTCGGACTGATCGTCCTCCCTCCACTGGCGCTCCTACTCCGTTCGCCGTGGGCCACCTTCGTCGAGCAGATCTCGTCACCCTCGTCGCTCGACGCACTGCGATTGTCGCTGATCACCGCCGGTGCCAGCACCGTCATCTGCCTGATCGTCGGGGTGCCGATGGCGCTGATCTTCGCGCGACACGACGGTCCGGTCATCCGAGTGCTCCGCGCACTGGTGTTGCTGCCCTTGGTGTTACCGCCCGTGGTCGGCGGTCTCGCATTGCTGTACACCTTCGGCAGGCTCGGGATCGTCGGCGAGCACCTGCACGCGGCCGGCCTCGACATCGCGTTCACGACAGCGGCTGTCGTGCTCGCACAGACCTTCGTGGCGCTGCCGTTCCTCGTGATCAGCGTCGAAGGCGCGGTGCGCGTCGTCGGGACGCGATACGAGGAGGTCGCCGCAACCCTGGGTGCCGGTCCGACCCGGACCCTGTGGCGGGTCACCCTCCCGTTGGTCCTGCCGTCTCTCGTCGCGGGCCTGGTACTCGCTTTCGCGCGGGCGCTGGGGGAGTTCGGTGCGACCATCACGTTCGCCGGAAATGCGCCCGGGGTGACCCAGACCGCGCCGCTGGCCATCTATGTGTCGGCCATCGACGACCCACAGGCCGCGATACCGTTGTCGCTCATCCTCGTCGCCGTGTCGTTGGTCGTCGTCGTGGGAGTGCACAGCCGCCGGTCGCGTCTCGGGGGTGGCTTGTGACCGGAGTGGATCTGGAGGTGTCCATCGACCTCACAGTGCCCGCGTTGCGCGTCGAGCACCGTTTCGCCGCCGGCACGACCACCGCGGTCGTCGGGCCGAACGGTGCGGGCAAATCGACGATGTTGCGCGTTGTCGCCGGCCTGCTGCGCCGAGATGACCGGTGCCGGATCACTCTTGGCGACAGGGTGTTCAGCGACACCACGACGTTCGTGCCGCCGAGCCGGCGCGGAATCGCACTGCTGTCGCAGGATGCTCGCCTTTTCCCGCATCTGACGGTCGCCGACAACGTGGGGTTCGCGCCTGCGGCGCAGCGTCTGACGAGGTCGGAGATCCGGGAACGAGTGGAACGCTGGCTGTCGGCAACCGAGGTCGCCGACCTCGCCGACCGCAAGCCGCACCAGCTCTCCGGTGGGCAGGCACAACGCGTCGCGATCGCTCGGGCCCTCGCCGCGCAACCGCGAATACTGCTGTTGGATGAGCCTTTCCGTGCACTCGACGTCGACGTCGCGAGCCGGTTGCGAGCACTGCTGCGTACTCTTCTCGCCGACCGGGACCGCACGACGATCATGGTCACCCACGACCCGGTGGACGCCCTCGGGCTGTGCGACGACATCATGGTCCTGGAGGGCGGCCGCGTCGTCGAATCCGGCTCCGCGCGCGATGTTCTGACACGTCCCACAAGTCGTTTCGCGGCGTCGTTGTCCGGGCTCAACCTGTTCGTGGGCATCCTGGACGCGGACGACGCCGTCGTCGACCCGTCAGGCAATCGGGTCGTCGGCAGCGCCGGTGACGACGGGCCACAACCGGGTGCGGGCGCCGCTGCCACGTTCTCGCCACGGGCCGTCGCCGTCTACCTCGAAGCGCCCCACGGTAGTCCGCGTACCACGCTGGCCGCCGGCGTCCGTGACATCGCGCCCCGGGGTGACCACGCCGTGGTGACCGCCGAGGTGGGGAAGCAACTCGTCGCGGCCGAGGTCACCTGGGCGGCGGTCGCCGACCTCGGGCTCGTCACCGGACTCGCGGTCTACCTGGTGGTCAAGGCGAGTGAAGTGCGGATCAGCGCCGTGGGCCCGGGCTCGCTCTGACCGCCAGACCTCAACTCGACCGACAGACTTCGATCGAAGTCTGCCGGTCGAGTTGAGATCTGGCGGTGGGGGATCAAGCGAAGCGACGCTACGACAACCCGCCGCCGACGACGAGGCCGAGCCCGAAAGCGGCGGCGGACGGAACGCAGGCAAGCTCGAACTCGAGTGTGTCGAAGATCGAATCCGAGAGGTAGGTCCGACGACGCAGGCCGACCAGAAACAGCACGATCTGGACGCTCGTTCGACTCTCGATCGCCGAACTCGTCGGATACACTTCGAATCCAGCGGCTGATGCCCTCGGCACGTGTTTCGGCAGGTCCACGTGCCATCCCCGTCCACTGCGTCCGGGTCAAGTTCAGGACAGGGTTACCGGCCTTTGGGGCCTCGACTTCCAATTGCGCCTGCACTCGTGTCGGCAGAAGGTCGCGGACGCCCCCGACGGCTGCTGGATCGAGAACCAAGTCGGACAAACTCCCGCTCTGACTTCGCGAACCACCATAGATGTGCGATGACGCCGGTGGCTCACTCCCCGAGCGGCCCGTCGCGGTGGGCTTCGAGCACGCGGGCCTTGAGATGTTTGTAGCCCCGGACGCGCAGTGTCGGTATCGATTTGAGGTAGAAGCGGTCGTCACCACCGAGCTGGTCGGCGATCGCGTCGTCGATGAGTGTGGTTCCGGGACGGGCCGACCCGGCGAGACGCGAGGCGATGTTCACCGGTTCGCCGAAGACGTCTCCGAGTCGGGCGAGGACGGAACCTCGCGCCATGCCGACCCGCAACGGGGGAAGACTGTCGTCCGTGGACAGCTGATGGATCTCCAGTGCTGCACTCGCCGCGGCGGGGGCGTCGTCGAAAGTGAACATGACCGCGTCGCCGAGGGTCTTGATGACGCGCCCACCATGATCCACGACCACGTCGAAGGTGTCGTCCTCGAACGAGCCGAGCAGGGACTCCAGGTCATTCAGATCGATGCGCCGGGAAAGGCTTGTATAACCGACGATGTCGGCGAAGCCGACGATCAGATCGATCTCCTCGTCGTCGGAGTGATCGGTGTGACGCTCGATCGCCTGCGCCATGTGCCGACGCCAGATGAGTTGCTGGATCTGGCCGAGCGCGAGACTCATCTGGTCGAAGTCCCACGGCACCGCGGGGTCGTCGACGATGTCACGCAGCAGGTCGGCTTCCCACTCTGCCAGCCGGGACATCGTCTGTCCGATGGCTCGGGCCATCGCGATCTGGCTGGTCTCCGGCATCGCCGACGAGGAGGACGCGAACATGCGCAGGGCGGCGAGGTCGCGATCGGAGAAGACCTTGTCCGAGGAAGGCTGACGCACGAAACCGAATGCATTCCAGGCCTTCTCGGCGAAATCGGCGGACAGTCCGAGTTCGGCGACCAGTTCGTCGCGAGTGTAGCGGGGGCGGTCCCGCGCTTCCGAGGCGTCGTTCATCCGATCCGAGTCCCATCTCCGGCGTCGGCTCAGCATAGCGGCAGACGGGGCGCCCGACCCGCTCGTCACGCAGAAGGTGCAGCCGCCGCAGCCGCCGCAGCCGCCGCGGACAGGGCGACGGCAACACCGATCATGACGAACCCGAGCGTGTATCCGACGTCCGACGGTGCGCCGGGGGCGTCGCCACCGACGGTGACCAGGCTGGCCATGAGTGCGGCACCCACCGCGCCGCCGACTGTTCGGATGTTGACATTCATTCCACTGACGGCGCCCGTCTGGTCCGGCGGGACGGCGGCGATCACCAGGTTGGAGACCGCGGAGAACGCCAGTCCCAGTCCGACACCGACGATTGTGCACCAGACGTAGATCAGGCCGGCAGCGGTGTGCGCGGCCGCGAGCGCCAGGTAGCCGACAGATGCGACGAGGGAGCCGCTGATCAGCAGGAGTCGGGCGCCGAATCGTCGGGTCAGGCGACCGGCGAACAGTCCCAGCACGAACATCCCGGCCGAGATGGGCATGATCATCAGTCCAGCGATCGTGCTCGACGCACTGAACCCGAACCCGTCCGTCTGGGACGCCTGGAGGAACTGCGGCAACGCCGTGAACGCGGCGAACATCCCGACCCCGAGCAGGAAGGACGACAGGTTGCCCGCCCACACGGTCGGCTCCCGCATGATCCGGACATCGATGAGGGGTACCGCACTTCGGAGTTCGACGGCGAGCCACAGTCCGAAGAGCAGAATCGCCATGGCGACCAGCCCGGCGAACTGCCACGACACCCACCCGATCGTGGGCGCCCGGCTGATGGCGACCAGCAGCGTGAGGAGCCAACCCGCGAGAACGACTGCGGCGGGCCAGTTCACCCGCGCGTCCGACGAGCGTGTGCTGTCCGGTGCGACCACGATTGCCGCGCAGACCGCCGCCAGCGCGATCACCACACACGGCAGGCCGAACAGCCACCTGACGCCGAACGTCGACTCAATTGGTCCCGCGATGACGATCCCCATCCCGAAACCGACCGCGATCAGTGCGGCGATGGACCCGATTGCACCTGCCACACGCGCCGGAGGGAAGACGTCGCGCACGATGCCGAACGCGGCGGGCAACAGACCGCCGGCGACTCCCTGCAGCACGCGCGAGACGATCATGGCCGCCAGAGTGGTGGCGAATGCTGCCATCACAGTGCTGATCGCGAGGACCACGAGGCACCAGACGAACACTCTCTTGCGGCCGAACAGGTCCCCGCACCGTCCGATGATCGGGGTGCACACCGATGCCGACAGCAGGAACGACGTGAGGACCCACGTGATGCCGACCGAGTCGGTGCCCAACTCCCGCTGGAGTGCCGGTAGCACCGGGATCACCACCGACTGCAGCATCGCCATCGACGAAACAGCCACCGCGAGAACGAGGAATGTCGGACGGTGAGAGTGATGAACCCCGTCGAGGGGGAATTCCGGCGCGACCTTGCCGTCGGACACGATCCACCCCTTTCCGGGACATAGTGAAGTGAACTCAGTTAAGGTGGCAGGTACGCGCCGAGTCAAGGGGCGGACATGGGCAGAAGCCGCGAACGGTTTCCGAGCGAGGAGAAGACATGACAGACAACGGCGTCGACCTTCTCGTGATCGGCGCGGGTATGGCTGGTTGCACCGCGGCGGCCAGGGCTGCGACCCAGGGCCTGTCTGTGTGTCTGGTCGACGTCGCCGACGATGTGGGCGGGTCCGCCCGGTACGCGGGTTACGCGTGGACGATGCCCGACCACGAGGTGATGGCCGAGCAGAACCCGGATGGCGACCCGGTGTTGCGTCGGCGATTGGTCGACGGCTTCGGTCCCGCCGTCCACTGGCTGCGCGAGTTCGGCGCCGATGTCGGTCCCGCGCAGCGGATTCTGAGCTACGGCCGCGGTCATCGGTTCGACACCAACCACTACGTCGACCTGTGTCGGAGGACCGTGACGGACCACGGTGGCGAGATGCTCCTGGGCACGGACACCGAAGAGCTGTTGATGTCGGCGGGCGCGGTCGTCGGTGCCGTCGTCCGGCGCCCCGGGGAGTCGACCCGCGAGATCGAGGCGAGGCACACGCTCATCGCCACCGGCGGGTTCCAGGCCGACCCGGATCTGCGTGCGCGTCACCTGCATCCATCGGCGCGAAACACCGCACTTCGATCGAATCCGAACAGCCGCGGCGGCGGGCTGCGTCTCGCGGCCGCGGCCGGGGCGGCTTTCGGCACCGCCGGCGCGGGCTTCTACGGCCATCTCATCCCCAGCGAGATCACGTTCACCGCCGCGGATTACGTCGAACTGGCGTTGTACTACAGCGAGCACGCGCTGCTGTTCAACCTCGACAACAAGCGGTTCACCGACGAGTCGCTCGCCGACCACCTGACGACGATGGAGTTGCTCGCGCAACCGGAGGCGCGCGGCCTGCTGATCGGCGACGCGCGAGTCCATCGCGACTGGATGACGACGGCGTACGTCGAAGGTGCGATCGCACCGGACAAGTTCGCGCTGGCGAGCAAGCGAGGCGGCCGCGTCGGGGTCGCGGAATCCCTCGACGAACTGCAGTATCTCCCGGAGGAATGGGGTTATGACGGCGCGGTCATCGCCGCCGAGATCGAGTCGTACAACACGGCTGTGCGCGACGGCACGCTATCGGTCCCGCGTGCGCTGGACCCGATGCCGCTGGACGAGCCGCCGTACTACGTCATCGAGACCGTCCCGGCGGTCACCTTCCCGTTCGTCGGCATCCGGATCGACGAGAACGCCCGCGTGACCGATGGGTCCGGTGATCCGATCCCCGGATTGCTCGCCGCCGGGTCGGACACCGGCGGTCTGTGGTACCGCGCCTATGGCGGCGGGTTGGCGACAGCCCTGGTCTTTGGTCTCGCCGCGGCCGACACCGCTGCTTCGGCCTAGCGGTCACGGGCGGGGAGTCGCGGGCCGCAGGCGCCCCGAGAGGGTCATCCGTTCGGACGCACCACGGCCCGCCCGGCGACCTCCCCACGCCGAAGCAGCTCGTAAGCCCTCGGCGCATCCTCGAGCGTGAATTCCACCGTCTCCGCGGACAAACGGCCGGCAGCGGCGAGCTCGACCACCGCCGACAGGTCCGATCGCGTGCCCCAGAACGGTGCACCCACCTGCCATCCCTGGGCGAGTCCGAGGTCTTTGCCCACGAGTACGCGTCCGCCTGCCGTGCCGACCACCACGAGCCGCCCACCGGGTCCGAGGAGCTCCAGGGAAGTCTCCACCGTCGATGGTGCGCCGGCGAAGTCGAGAACGAGGTCGGCGCCGCCGAGACCGCGCACAGCCGGACGAGCCTCGTCGACCGAGGCGTGGGCGGAGATACACCCCAGCGTCGACGCGAGGGCCTGCGCGTCCGGACGCTGATCGACGGCGATCACCGCGGAGACGCCCAATGCCGAGAGGATCTGCACGGCCATGTGGCCGAGCCCGCCGACGCCGATCACGACCGCGACGGTCGACTCGTCCACGACGTCCAGGTTCATCCGAATGGCGTGGAAGGCCGTCAATCCGGCGTCGGCGAGGGGAGCGGCGAGCCCCGGGTCGAGGTCGCCGGTCGGGACGAGCACCTCATCCGACGGCACGAGCAGCTTCTCGGCGAGTCCACCATGGTGGCCCAGGCCATTCCCGATACGCGGTAGGGGCTCGCCCGGGACCCGCGCCAGGTGCAGACAGTAGTTCTCCCGTCCGCGACGGCAATTGCGGCATCGCCGGCAGGCCCAGATGCCGTGCACCACCACGCGCCTGCCGAGCCAGGACGAGTCCGCGGACGGCCCAGCCCCGACGACCGTGCCGGCGGTCTCGTGGCCGAGGGTGAGTGGGAGCGGATAGTCGAAAATGCCCGCGCCGGAGTCCATCACGTGAATGTCCGACAGGCACAGCCCCGCCGCGTCGACGCTCAGGACCAATTCGGCGCCGATGGGTTCGGGGTCGTCGATCTCCCGGACCTCTGGTGGGGCTCCCCATTCGACGAGCTGAACGGCGCGCATGATCAGTTCCTCTCGTCGAGCGTCACGAGCGTCTTGCCGAGGTGATCGCCGTGCAGCATCGCGATCATGGCTGCCGGTGCGGACTCCAGGCCGTCGAAGACCTTCTCGTCGAACCGTATCCGTCCGGCGGACAGATGATCGCCGAGTTCCTCCTGCATCGCCGGGGTGAGGTGGTTGAACGAGCCGGCCCGGTAGCCCTCCATGCGGATGCTCTTGGCCACCAACTGGAACAGGTTGTGGGGGCCGGGAACCGGGTCCCCGGCGTCGTAACCGGAGATGGCGCCGCACACGGCGATCCTGCCGCCGGCCCGCATCGCGTCGAGCGCGGCGGTCAGATGGGCGCCGCCGACGCTGTCGAAGTACGCGGTGATGCCCGCGGGAGCAGCCTCGGCGAGTGACTCGGCGAGAGGCCGCGCGCGATGGTCGAACGCCGCGTCGAGGCCGAGCTGGGAGAGCAGATGATCCACCTTCGGCGGGCTGCCCGCCGATCCGATGACGGTGGCACCGCGCTGCCGTGCCAGCTGCGCGACCAGACTGCCCACCGCCCCCGCGGCCGCGGACACCCAGACCGTGTCGTCGGCCTCGACGTCGAGGATCACGGTCACGCCGACGTAGGCGGTGAGGCCGGAACTACCGAGGGGACCGAGGAACCAGTGGTCGGGGAAGCCGCTCGGCTCGATCCGGGTGGGGGCGCCGTACCCACCGAGGGTGCCGGCGTCGCCACCGAGGATCGCGAGGTCGCGGTACCCCTGCGTGTGCGAGACCAGATCGCCCACCGTGAAATCGGGGGACCGGGACTCGACGACCTCGCCGAGGGCGAGACCCGCCAGCGGCTCACCGATGGCCAACGGCGGGAGATATCCGTCCGGCGTCTGGGCTTCCAGCCGGATGCGTAGCGACGGGTCGATCGACAGCCAGGTGTTGCGGACCATGACCTCGCCGTCGGCGAGCGTGCGCACCGGTGTCTCGACGATGTCGAAGTCGTCGGCGCGCAGCGCGCCCTCCGGCCGGCGTGCCAGACACAGCTGTCGGTTGGCCATGATCTCCTGCGTTCTCCTACGGTGAGCTGCGGCGGCCGGACGTGAGTCCGGTCAGAGCGGGGTCGGGGTTTCGCTGCGGTGGGAGCCGCGGACGCCGAAGTGCTCCACTCCGTCGCGAGCATCGACGCGTACCACCTCGCGGTCCACCAGTACATCGAGGTGCGCCATCGTCTCGCATACGGCGATCAGTTGATTGAACGTGTCCAGTGCGCCGAAGGGGCGATTGTGTCGAGTCCACGGCAGACGCTGTGCCACCGCATGTCCCGGTAGTGGTCGTCCGTGACCCGCGAGCAGATCGACGATCTGGGTGAACCGGTGCTCATGGTGTGCGAGGAGAACCTCTGCGCGAGCGCCGATCTGGCCACCCACGGCGCCATGCGCGGGCGCGATGGTGTGATCGCGATCGTCGACGAGCAGTTCGAGAGACCGGAGGAACTTCGCGAGTGGCATCTCCCAGTCGCCGAGCTCGAAACCGATCGAGGGCGTGATGGTCGGCAGGATGTGATCGCCGGTGAACGACAGCCGGTGATCGTGATCGTGGAAGACGATGTGTCCCTTGGTATGGCCGGGCGTGTGAACCGCTTCGACACGTCGGCCGGGAAGAGGGAGGAGTCCTGGCTCGAGCCAACTGTCGGGCTGCTCCCAGTCCGCGATGGAGAACGGTTCGGCAATCGTCATCGCGTGGACGGTGTCGGCAAGCTCGAGAGCACCGGCCCGCCGGACCTCACGCAGGGACGACGTCGGGACGTTGCTGTCGACGCGGGCGATCTCGGCCAGGCCCGGGGCCTCGGCCGCCCCGAGGTGGACACGACATCCGTGTCGTCGACGTAGCTCCACCGCGAAGGTGTAGTGGTCGCGATGGATGTGGGTCACGAAGACGTCGTGGATCTCGTCGGGGGTGCGTCCGATGACAGCAAGTGCTTCGGTGAGTTCGCGGTGGGTGTCCGGTCGGTGCCAGCCGCCGTCGATGAGCGCGATACCCGAATCTGTCTCGAGCACATAGATGTTGACCGCTCGCAGGCCGTCCTGCGGTAGAGCCAGCGGGATCCGGTGAACGCCGTCGACAACGGGGTGGCATCCCGCCTCGAGCCACGTCGTCGAGGAACTCCCGACGGTCACGACGTCGGTTCGGTCAGCGGCACCATGGTCATCTCGTCGCCGTACCAGATCATCCGACGCCCGCGCATGCTGCCGACGTGGGCGACGGCCGCCTTCCACTCAGGGCTCGCGAGTGCGGCGTCGAGTGCTTCTCGCGACTCGAAGCTCAGCACCGACAATCCGTCCCATCCCGACGACTTCTCGTCGATACCCTCCACGATCTCCGTGTGCTGCCATCGGAGCAGACCCGGCAACGGGTAGGTGACGTCGGCGTGCTCGCCGCGCCACCACTCGATGAACTGGTCGTGGGTCCAGTCGCTGGGGCGCGATGCCAGCACCATGAGGTTGAACATTGTTGCTCCTCTTGAAGATTTTCACACGGCCTGGCCGGCGAGCCGGGTGGCCAGCGCGATGGCGTCGGGCCGCGAGAGTTTGCCGACTCGATTCTGGGGAAGGTCCTCGACGGCGAACACGTACTCGGGCCATTTGAACTTGGGGAAACCGGATCGGTCGAGCTCGTCGGTGACCGCCGCCAGGGTCATCTCGGCTCCGCCTGCCACGACGAGGGCCGCGGCGCGTTCACCGAGCATGTCATCGGGTACGGGTACGACGCAGACCTGTACGACACCCGGGATGCCGGCGATGGCGCTCTCGACCTCGTTGATGTCGATGTTGCGCCCACCGCGGATGATGATCTGCTTCTGGCGTCCCATGACCTGGATGAAACCGTCATCGGAGACCTCCACGAGGTCGCCCGTCGGCAGGAATCCGTCCGCGGTCAGCTCCGGCGGGTGCGGCTTCCCGTCCCGGGCGTAGCCGACGAACAACGACGGTCCGCGAACCTGTGCATCGCCGATCTCCCCGGCGGGCAGGGTGGCGCCGGATGCGTCGACGGCGCGGACCACGGTACCGGGAAATGGCTTGCCGTCCTTGCCGAGCCGGCGTTCGCGAGGGTCGGAGGGGAGTGGTGTGGTGTGCCCGAGGCACTCCGACATCCCGAACACGCGGAGGAACGTCGTGCCCAGTGTCTCCTCGGCCTCGGACAGTGCGCGGACGTTCATGGGTCCGCCCCCGACGGTCATGGCCCGCAGCGCCGTGAGGGGAGTGTCGGAACCATCGGCGATGGACAACTGGAGTGCCATCGTGGGAACGAGCATGGTCCAGGCGACCTCGTGGTCGCGCATGGCGGTCAGCGCACCCGCCGGTGTCCACCGATCGATACAGACCATCGTGCCGCCCAGGAACGCGGGAAGGTACATACCGAAGCAGAAGGCCGCGACCGAGGAGAGCGGCACGAAGGCACCGATCGCGTCGCCGGCACGGAGACCGACTGCGTCGATGGTGCTCTGGGCCGCGTACCGAATCGCCTCCTCGGACTGCACTACGCATTTCGGCCGTCCGGTGGAACCGGAAGTCATCGCGATGGCGGTGCCGCCCGACCAGCGAGCGATGGGACCGAAGTCCGGTCGAGCCAGTACCGTGCGATGCGACCCAGCGGCGAGTCGGGAACCGAAACGTCCGTCGTCGGCACCCCAGTGCGCCAGCACATCGTCGTCGGCGATGACGACGTCGGGGGCGATGTCCTCCACCGCGAGGTCGAACTCCGACGCCGTGGCATGTGGACTGAACACGGCGACGAGACCGCCACGAAGACCGACACCGACCGCGCAGGCCAGCGTGTGCCAGGTGTTGTCGGCCTGGACGATCACGGTGGGTGCGGCCGCGTCGTGCGTGGCGAGCGCATCGGCGATCGCCTGGGCGGTGTCGACCACGTCGCCGAGCCGGTGCTCCCCGAACCGGTCGATGACCGCGACCTGGTCCGGCGCCGTGGCGGCACGATCGATCAGTTCTGTTGCCAGTGTCTTCATCTCACCTCACCTCCGAACATCTCCAACGTAACTCTTCGACTCCTCGGGCCCGAGCCGATCCGGGTTGCCGTCATCGGGCCGTCCAGCCGCCGTCGACCACGAGGGTCTGGCCGGTGACATACGAGGCGGCGTCGGACGCCAGGAACAGGACCGCGCCGTCGACCTCACCGTCGCGACCACCGCGTCCCAGCATCGTGTTGCGCCGGACCCACCCGGCCGACTTGTCGTTGGTGAACAGTCCGTCGGTCATCTCGGTGTCGAACCAGCCGGGCACGACGGAGTTGACACGGATGCCGCGCCGGCCCCACTGCCCCGCCAGCTCGCGTGTCATGCCCAGGGTCCCGGCCTTCGACGCGGCGTAGGAGGCACCGCCGATCGGGGCGGTCGAGACCAGGCCGATGACCGACGCGATGTTGATGATCGATGCCGTGGCCTCATCGCCGAGCCGACCGACAAGATAGGTCGACAGGTGGAAACCGGCCAGCAGATTCAGGTCGAGAATCGCCGAGAACCCCTCCGGCGTCTCCTGTTCGGCGTCGGGCGGACCGGCCATCCCGGCATTGTTCACCAGCACGTCGACCCGTCCGGTGGCGAGGAAGGCCTCGTCGACGAGGTTGCGGCGACTCGCATCATCGGTGACGTCACACCGGACGGGCACGATCGACGGGTACTTCTCCGCGAGTTGTTCGAGCCGGTCGAGGCGACGCGCGGCCGCGAAAACTGTTGCGCCGGCGGACGCCAGCGCCGAGGCGAAGCCCAGGCCCAGTCCGGAGGACGCGCCGGTGACGATCGCGGTGCGCCCGGCGAGTCCGAACAGGTCCGACAGAGCGTGTTCAGTGGTGGTCGTGGTGGTCGTGGTGGTCACTGTGGCCTCCTCAGTAGACCGCGGTGCGGCCGCCGTCGACCGGGATCAGTGCGCCGGTGGTGTAACCGGCGGCGTCGCTCGCGAGATGCGTGACGAGCCCCGCGATCTCCTCCGGCCGTCCCAGCCGGCCGGCGGGCAGGCGGTCGGTGACGAGACCGATGAACTCGTCGTCCCAGTTCTCGGCCATGTCCGTCGCGAAACTGCCCGGCATGACGCAGTTCACGCGGACGGTCGGCGCGTACTCCTGGGCGAAGGCCTGGGTCAGGGCGTTCAGTCCGTTCTTCGCCGCGGCGTACATCGCCTCCGCGGGACTGGGCCGGACGGCACCGATACTCGAGATGTTGATGATCGAACCGCCTCCCGCGGCGCGCATCCGATCGCCCGCGACGGCCATCAGTCGGAACGGCCCCTTCACGTTCACCTCGATGGTCTTGTCCCACAGCGATTCCGAAACCGACACCAGGTTGTCGGCGAGCGGGGCGATCCCGGCGTTGTTGACGAGGATGTCCAGGCTGCCGTGACGTTCGATGATGCCGTCGACTGCGGGCTCGAGCTCGTCCCAGCGGCCCACGTGCAGGGCTAGGGGGTGCGCGTGCCCGGGGACGTCCTCGAGAGCGGCGACGGCTTCGGCGCAGGCGTCGGGCTTGCGGCTGGACACGATCACGGTCGCACCCGCCTCCTTCAGGCCGCGGGCGATCGCGAGCCCGAGCCCGCGACTCGCGCCGGTGACGAGGGCGACCTTCCCGGTGAGATCGGTACTCATGAGTGCTTCTTGACCTCCAGTCGGGCGATGGTGCGGAGATGGACCTCGTTGGGGCCGTCGGCGATCTGCAGGGCACGCGTGATCGCATGCAGGCGGGCGAGGACGGTGTCGTTGCTGACCCCGGCGGCGCCGAAGGTCTGCACGGCGCGGTCGACGACGCGGTGCGCGACCTCCATGGCGGAGACCTTGATCGCGGCGACCTCGGATCGGGCGGCGGCGTTGCCCTGGGTGTCCATCAGCCACGATGAGTACAGGACCTGGAGCCGGATCTGATCGATCTCGATCCTGCTGCGCGCGATCCATTCCCGGACGACCCCGCGGTGGGCGAGCGGCCCGCCGAACGCGTGGCGCTCCAGCGAACGTTTGCACATCATGTCGAGCGCCCGCTCGGCCATGCCGACCGCTCGCATCGCGTAGTGCATGCGGCCCGGGCCGAGGCGCCCCTGGGCGATGGCGAACCCGTCGCCCTCCGCGCCGAGCATGTTCTCGGCAGGCACCCGCACGTCGGTGAACTGCACCTCGCCATGGCCGAGGCGGTCGGTGAAGCCGAACATCGGCAGATCGCGGAGCACCTCGATACCCGGGGTGTCGAACGGGACCAGGATCATGCTCTGCTGACGGTAAGTGGGACCCGTGGGATCGGACTTGCCCATGAAGATGATGAGCTTGCAGTCGGGGTCGAGAACGCCTGAGGTGTACCACTTCCGGCCGTTGAGGACGTAGTCGTCACCGTCGCGCGCGATCGTGGACGTGATGTTCGTCGCGTCCGACGATGCGACGGCCGGTTCGGTCATCGCAAAGGCGGACCGGATCTCGCAATCCAACAACGGCTTCAGCCATTGCTGCTTCTGCGCCTCGGTGCCGTACATGGCCAGGATCTCCATGTTGCCGGTGTCGGGGGCGGAGCAGTTGATCGTCTCGTTGCCGATGATGGACCGGCCGACGATCTCGGCGAGCGGTGCGTACTCGAGGTTGGTCAGTCCGGCGCCCAGTCCATCGTGGGTCATGAAGAGGTTCCACAGGCCGCGATCGCGGGCGAGCTTCTGCAGATCGCGCATGATCTGTGGCTGTTCGTGCGGGTTGTCGTTCTCGGCGATCTGCTCGTCGTACACCCGCTCGGCAGGATAGACGTGGTCGGTCATGAACTCCTCGAGCTGTGCGGCGAGCTCGCGGGTCCGTTCGGAGTAGGAGAAGTCCACGGTGAAGCCTCCAGGCTGGGTGGTCGGTGATGCCGGACGAATCCGGTCAGGAGATCGGTGTCATCGGCTGGGGATCAACGCTGTCGGGCCATCAGTTCGGTGCCGGTCTCGATGAGTCGAGAGATGGTGTCCGGCAGCTTCTCCTGGTCCGGATCGTGATGGCGTCCCTCCCGATGTCGACGGAGGTTGTGGCCCATGATCGCCGCCATCTTGAGACGGCCCAGGGCGTCGAACCAGGTCAACTCGGGCAGCTCGATTCCGGTGTCCCGGGTGTAGGCGGCCACGAGGTCACCGGCGGAGGGGAGGCCGGCGACCTCGCGTCCCACACCCGGGAAGTTGGTCCCGTCGGCGAAGACGAGGAACCACCCGAGTTCGACGCGGGGATCTCCGATGCTCCAGATCTCCCAGTCGATGAGGGCGACCGGTTCGGGGCCGGCCGAGATGATGTTGCCCAGGCGGTAGTCGCCGTGGACCAGAACCGGATCGATCGCCTTCGGGATGCACCGAGTCAGCAGTGCGAGCAGTTCCTCGCCGCCGTCGACCAGTTCGGCCGGCACCGCGCGCAGCGTGCGAGCCCAGCGCTCGAGTTCGTCTGCGGGAGAGAGGACATCACCGGTATCGGGGATGCGTCGGTGATCCACGGCGTGCAGTCGGGGCAGGATCTCCGCAGCCCGCAACATCCGGGCGGCAGCGAGATCCGGGAGCACTGGCGGGTCGTCGAGAACCGGTTCCAATGACTCGCCGGCCACGAGTTCCATGGCGAACCAGGCCGGCTCGTCGCGGTCGATCTGCAGGACCTTCGGCACCGGTACGTCGGTGTCGGCGAGCGCGGCCAGGATGGCGGCCTGCCGCATCATGTCGTGGCGGCCCACCGACCGCTGTCCCTCGGGTACCGCCTTGACGACGAAATTGCCGCCGTCGGTTTCCACCCGGTAGGTGAGGCCGGAGTGACCGCCGGGCAGGGTGGCGAACGACGTCACGGCCAGTCCGTGTGCCGTACGCAGTCGGGTCGAGACGCGCTGTTCCAGAGAGGGAGTCGAGTAGAGGGTCACAGTCGCGGTTCCTTCGGGAGTCCGAGCACGCGCTCGGCGATGATGTTGTGCTGGATCTCGTCGGTACCGCCGGCGATGCGATAACCGGGCGCGCCGAGTACGTGCTCGGTCCATGCATATCGACCCCATCCGCCGTGATCGGCGACCAGTTCGGGTCCGAGTAGTAACCGGACCACCTCGGAGGTACGTGCCATGGTGTCGGTCGCGAGTAGCTTGCCCATCGACGCCTCGGGACCCGGTTCGGCCCCACTCACCATTGTCTGCGCGACGCGCATGCCGGCGATGCGCTGGACGAATCCCCGGGTGACGAGGTCGGCGACCCGGTCTGCTTCGAAGTCGGTCAGAGGCCGGCCGAGCTGCCGGGCCAGTTCGACGGCCCGATCGGCGTTGGCGAGACCGAGACCGGCACCGTCGAGTCGCTCGGCGGCCAGGACGGTCAGGGCAACCGGCCAACCCGAACCGATCGGCCCCAGTCGGTGCTCGTCGGTGAGTCGCACGTCCTCCAGGTAGACCTCGTTGAACGACGTACCGCCGGTCATCTGCCTGATGGGCCGGACGGTGACCCCGGGTGCGTCCATCGGAACGAGAAAGACGGTCAGTCCCTTGTGCTTGGGGGCGGCCGGATCGGTGCGGCAGACGGCCACCCCGTAATCGGCGACGCGTGCTCCGGAGGTCCAGACCTTGTGTCCGTTCAGAACCCAGGTGCCGTCGCGTGCGACCGCCCGGGTGCGGACCGCCGCCAGGTCCGAACCGGCCTCGGTCTCGGAGAAGAGCTGGCACGCTATCAGATCCGTGCGGAGCATCGCCCGGACGAAACGGTCCTGCTGGTCGGTGGTTCCCCACTGCGCGATCGTGGGGGCGACGAGTTGTTGGGTGACCGAGAACATCTCGGTACGACGCGGGACATCGAACTCCTCCTCGACGGCGCGGAAGGCGAGCTCGTGGGCGACCGGCAGGTTCTGGCCGCCGAATGTCTCGGGCCAGGTCAGCGCGCCCCATCCGGCGTCGAACTTCGCCTTCTCGTAGGCCGCGACCGCGTCGGTGTGCGCTCGTTCCTCCGCTGTGGTCCAGTTCTCGAACACCGCGACGGAGTCGCTGCCCTCGCCCCACCCGGTGTCGGTGGTCGGCGAGGCGACGGTGCGCAGCCACGTCCGGGCCTCGGCGGTGAAGGTGGCCAGGTCGGGGAGGGTGGTGGTCATCTCGATCCGATCGCGAGTGCTGTGGTTCAGACGGTGAGCACAGTGCAGGCACTGATGCCCGGTGCCCCGTAGACGTGGGTGAAACCCACCTTCGGCGCTCCGGGTACCTGACGGTCGCCGCCGTCGCCGCGGAGCTGAGTGACGATCTCGTGGATCTGACGCAATCCCGACGCGCCGATCGGTTCACCGTTGGCGATACAACCGCCATCGGTGTTCACCGGGAAGGCACCCCCGATCTCGGTGCGCCCCTCGGTGATCCACTGCTCCTGCGCACCATGTTCACAAAAACCGCACTCGGCCATGTGCATGATCTCGGCACCGCTCTCGGTGTCCTGGAGTTGCGCGACATCGACGTCGCCGGGAGCGATGCCGGCCTGTTCGAAGGCGGCGGTCGCGGCATCGGCGGTGACGCTGACCGGTTCACCGGTGCCCTGCACGGCCGGGCTGAAGACCTCGAACGATCCGAAGCGTCGTGTCCGATGGCTGATCGCGCGGACCTGCACGCCACGGGCGCCCAGGCGGCGGGTGGCCTCGGCGCTCGCGACGACGACCGCCGCGCCACCCTCACCCGGGGAGCAGAACATGTACCGCGTGAGTGGATCGTTGACCATCGCGGCACCGGCGATCTCGTCGGCGGTCATCGGCTCCCGCCGCCACGCGTTGGGGTTGAGTGCGCCGTTGCGGTAGGCCTTTTCGGCGACCTTCGCCAGCGTGGGCGGGGTGATGCCGTGCACGCCCATGTAGCGTGCGATCTTCGAGCCGAAGAACTGCGTGGTGACCATCAGGCCCGCGTCGCCGTAGCCGTCGTCGAGGCCCCATTCCGCGGGCATCGGATCGAACGCGCCGCGTGGGTGTTTGTCGAAGCCGACCGCCAGTGCGATGTCGGCCGCGCCGGACCGGATCGCGTTCACGGCAGACACCAAGGCGCTCCCGCCGGTGGCGCAACCGTTCTTGACGTTGGTGAACGGAATTCCCGTGAAACCGAGTTCGGCGACGAGGGTGTCGGCCAAACCGGCTCCGTCGCTGCCGCCGAAGGCGACCTGGACGTCGGGCCAGGAGATCCCGGCGTCGTCGAGGGCGGTTCCGATGGCGGTGACGGCCATCTGCCGGCCACTCGTCCCGGGCTGGCGTCCGAACTTCGACAGCCCGGCGCCGATGATGTTCACGTCGCTCATCGGGTCTCCCCTTCCTGGATCGTCGCGTCAGCCGATTCGTCCGGGTGAACGGCGAAACGGGGTACGGGTTCGGTGGCGATGAGAACGGCAGGGGCACCCATGAGCCCGTCGAAGGTCTCACAGTCGAGGATGCCCGCGACGCGAATGCCCTCGGGCAGTTCGACATAACCCATCGCGAAGGGCGAGAAGCCCTCGGGTGGGGGGACATACGGAGGCGACTTCGGTGCGAACCGCTGGACCGTGTAGGTCCACACCGTGCCCTGGGTACTCAGTGCCCGGGGCGCCGCCGTCGCGGTCGCGCACCGCGCGCAGTGCGCGGTGGCCGGGAAACCGACTGTGCCGCAGTTACTGCACTCGGAACCCATGAGTACGCGATCGTTCTCCGTCATGTCCCTCCCATCCATTCCGTCTCGAGAAATCAGTCGGCCGAACCGGTCAGCGACCGACCCACTTCGGCTCACGCTTGTTCAGGAACGCGTTGACGCCTTCCTTGGCGTCCTCGGACTGCAGCGCGTTGCCGACCGCGAGGTGCTCCATGACCATGAGCGACTGGATGTCGGCGTCGAGACCACGGTCGATGGTCATCTTGGTGAGCTTCATCGCGAACGGGCTCTTGTCGATGAGTGGCGCGATGAAGTCGGCCTCGAGCTGGTCGAGCTCGGCAGCCGGCGCCGAGGCGTTGATCAGGTTCCAGTCGGTCGCCTCTTTGCCCGACAGCAGCTTGCCGGTCAGCATGAGCTCCTTGGTCTTACGGATGCCGATCATGCGGGGGAGGCGGTAGATCGGGCCTGCGCCGCCGAACAGCGCACGGCGGATGTGGAAGTCGCCGATCCGGGCGTCGTCGGCGGCGATGGCGAAGTCGCACGAGATCATCAGCTCGAAACCGCCGGCGGTGACGTAGTCCTCGAGGACCGCGACCGACGGGGTGTTCATCGAGTACAGGCGGTCGCACACCTTGGCCGAGAGCACGGCGACGTCCATGGCGTTGGTGGTGCCGACGAAGTCGCTGAGCAGGATGTCGAGGTCGAATCCGGAGCAGAACTGGTTTCCCTTGCCGCGCAGGACGAGTACGAGCAGATCAGGGTCGTTGTCGACCTCGACGATGATCTCGTCGAGACGGTGCAGCAGCTCCGGGGTGACGGCGTTCTTCTTGTGCGGGCGGTTCAGCCACACGCGGGCGACGGGACCGTCCTTCTCGAGGATGATGTGGTCGGTGTCGATCATTGAGTTTCTCCTTGACGGACGAGCAAGTTGAACTGGATTCACTTCAGTTGTAACGGCCGAGCAGGGTGGAAGTCAACACTCGACACCGGAAAGCCTACTGAACTAAGTTCACTTTATGACTGTGATCGAAAAGTACTACGCCACGGTCGACAGCGGGCGGCTGGAGGATGCGATGGCCCTGCTCGCCGCCGACGTCGAGTTCACGATGGTCCTGCCCGGTGGCGAGAACCGCGGCCGTGGCCGCGACCGCATGCTCGAGTATCTGCGCAATCGGCCACCGGTCAACCGCAAGCACGTCGTGCAGCGGACCGCGGGTGACCGCGATCTCGAGTTCGCCCAGGGCAAGGTGACCGAGAACGGCAGCCTCACAACGGGTTTCTTCGTGGGTGTCATGCATCTGGACGGCGACGGACTCGTCGCCCGCTATCAGGTGACCTTCAGTCCGGACTTTGCCCTGATTCCCGATGAGCAGGAGGAACGATGACCACCGCCCCGACCCCGACTCTCGCCCGCTGGTTCGAGTACATGGATTCCGATGACCCGGACCGCGTGCTCGGCATGATCGCCGACGACTTCGTGATGTCCGTGCAGTTCTCCAAGGGGGGCGGGGAGTCCGCCGAATTCGTCGGGGACCGGGCCGGCCTCGTCGGCTACCTCGCACAGCGGGAGAAGAGCACGCTGGTCCACCACATCGATGTCGGCGTGACCGAGGCCGGTCACGAGATGGTGCTCGGCCGCACGACGAGGAATGGCGCCTTCGAGGCATCGTTCTCCGCCATCGCACAGGTCGACGCCGCCGGCTCGGTGCGTCGGTTGCTCATCGCGCGTACTCCCGAGGTCTCGTTCGGCTGAGTTGTCCGTCGAAGTGCCCCGTGTCCGCCGTCGTGTGGGCGCGGGGCACCTCGCGTTCTCGGCGGGTGTGTCCTGGTCACAGACTCGAACAAGTTAGTGATTGACATCACTTGCATATCTCACTAAATTGCAGAACTGAGATCAGTTCAGTCCGGTCCCGGAGGGGTTCACATGAGTGTCGTCCTGGTTCATGGAGCGGGGATGGGGAGTTCGTGCTGGGACCGCCTCGTCCCGTTACTCGACGGACCGGCGGTCGCCGTCGATCTCCCCGGCCGCGGCCGGCGAGCTGACATCGACCTGCGCGGGGTGACCCTCGGCGACTGCGCCCAGGCCATCCTGGACGACGTCGACACCGCCGGGCTCGACGACGAGATCGTCCTCGTCGCGCATTCGTTCGCCGGTGTGTCGGTGCCCAGGGTCATGCCGGTCCTCGCGCCACGGCTGCGAGCGGTCGTCTTCCTCTCGGCCGTCGTTCCGCCGGATGGCACCCGCGTTCTCGATCAGATCGATCCGGGCGTCCGAGAAGCGGTTCGGGCATCCATCGGTGACGGCATCTATCACCAGGACCGGGCCGCGGTGGAGGCGATGCTCTGCAACGACATGGATGCGTCCCAGACGGCGTGGACCGCCGAGCAGGTCGTCGACGACTCGGCGGCGCTGCTCGAGGAGCCCGTCGACCTCGGTGGCCTGACCGCGCCGGTCGCCCGCACCTACATCCGCCTGACCGACGACCACTGCTACACACCTGATCTCCAAGAACGATCGGCCGCCCTTGTCGGCGGCGACGTCGCGCACCTCGACTCCGGGCACATGCCGATGGTGTCGATCCCCGAACAGCTCGCCGATCTGCTGAACCAGATCGCCGGTCGGCGAGCCACCACCGATTCCACGGCCGACGGCCGCACGAAAGGTATGTGAGAGATGAAGAGCCTGAAGAGAATGACGGCGGTGGCCATCGCCGCGGCGGCGGCCACCGTGCTCGCGGCCTGTGGTGGGGGTGGCTCCGGCTCGAGTGGACCCGTCGACGGAACCTGGGAGGACGTCGTCGCGGCGGCCAAGGAAGAGGGCAGCGTCATGCTGTACTCGAGCCAGAAGCCGGCGAACCTCGAAGCGCTCAAGACCGCCTTCACGCAGAAGTACCCCGAGATCACCCTCGAGTTCGTCCGCGGTACCGACCCGGACATCAACCCGAAGGTCGAGACGGAGAACAAGACCGGTAAGGGCATCGCCGACGTTCACATGCTCACCGACGCGGCGTGGATCGACACCGCCGCCGAATCGGGTACCTACTCCACCGATCTCGTGGGTCCGGCCCTCGACGCGCCCGACTACGACCGCGACAAGAGCGTGATCGCCGACAAGTTCGCACTCACCAGCGCCGCCGTGTTCGGCCTGGGGTGGAACACGAATGCCGTCCCCGGTGGTCTGAAGTCACCGCAGGACATCATCGATCCCGCGTACCGGGGCAAGATCGGCGTCGTCAACCCGACCGGAATCGCGTCGTATGTCGACATGTACCGCTACTACGCGAGGACCTACGGCGAGGACTACTGGCAGCAGATCGCCGAACTCCAGCCGCGGGTGTACCCGAGCGCGCTGGGCGTGGCGCAGGCACTCACCTCGGGTGAGATCTCGGTGACACCGTCCGTGCAACCCCTCGTCACCGAGGTCGAGGCCGGGGCCCCCGTCAACTGGAGTCTCCCGGAAACGCCCTGGGGCACACCGTGGTACACCCAGGCGCTGTCGGTCGCACCGCACCCCAACGCGGCGCAGGTGCTCGTCGACTTCATGATCAGTCGAGAGGGACAGGTGGCGCTCAACTCCGGGTACGCCGCCGTGCTCCCCGACATCCCCGGCGCCGTCGCCCGCGCCCAGGACATCGCGCTGCCCCAGACGGCCGACCTCACTCCGGACAAGGTCCGTGAGTACTCACAGGACTGGGCCAAGGAGTTCCAGCCGTGACCTCGGCCGACGACTTCCACGGCGCGGGTGTCCTCGTCACCGGTGCCGCGAAGGGTATCGGCGCGGCGACGGCGGCGCTGCTCGCCCAGCACGGGGCCCGCGTCTACCCGACGGACATCGACTCGGTGACCGGGGTCGCATCGGCCGCGGAGTACGGTGCCGCCGAACGCTTCCGGGTGCTCGACGTCCGCGACGAGGACGCCTGGGAAGCCGTCGTGGCCGATATGGCGGCCGACGGGGCGCCGTTGCAGATCCTCGTCAACTCGGCGGGCGCAGCCATCAAGGCACCGCTCGCCGAGACCACACTCGACGGCTTCCGGCACATGCTCGAACTCAATCTGGTCGGGACGTTCCTCGGCGTGCGCGCCGCGGCCCGACACATGCGGCCCGGCGGCGCGGTGGTGAACATCTCCTCGCTGCGCGGCGTGCTCGCCACCGCGGAACTCGGCGCCTATGGAGCGTCGAAGTTCGGTGTGCGGGCGCTGACCCGGGTCGCGGCGATCGAACTCGCCGACAAAGGAATCCGCGTGAACGACGTGTGCCCCGGCAGCATCGAGACCGAGATCACCGCGGTGCCGGACTTCGCGTCCGACGACGTGGACAGCTACGTGCGCAGCATCCCGATGCAACGACGCGGATCGCCCACCGAGGTCGCCGAGGTGATCCGGTTCCTGGCTGATCCGCGCAGCAGCTACATCACCGGCGTGGACCTGCTCGTGGACGGCGGCACCGGGGCCGGCGTCCGCACCCCGAAGAAGAATGCGGAGAGTCTGACGTGACATCACATTTCGCGGTATCCGGACTGGTCAAGAAATACGGTGACAACACCGTCGTGGACGATCTGGATCTGCCCATCGAGGACGGCGAGTTCCTGGTCCTGCTCGGACCGAGCGGGTGCGGCAAGACCACGACGCTGCGTTGTCTGGCCGGCCTGGAGACGCCGCAGGGCGGTACCATCAGCTTCAAGGACCAGGTGGTCTTCGATGCCGAGCGCAAACTGAATGTTCCTGCGCACAAGCGCAACATCGGGATGGTCTTCCAGTCGTACGCCCTCTGGCCGCACATGACCGTACGCAAGAACATCGGCTACCCGCTGAAGGTCCGCAAGATGCGTGACGCGTTGCGGGACGGCTCGGTCGACGAGGCGGCTCGCATGGTCGACTGTGAGGGTCTCCTCGATCGCTACCCGTCGCAGCTCTCCGGCGGACAGCAGCAACGAGTCGCCGTCGCCCGCGGTCTGGTCTCTCGGCCCGACCTGGTGCTGTTCGACGAGCCGCTGTCCAATCTCGATGCGCGGCTTCGTGATCAAGTGCGCTCGCAGATCCATCAACTGCACCGGCAACTGGGCTTCACGGCGGTCTTCGTCACCCACGATCAGTCCGAGGCGTTCGCCCTCGGTGACCGGATCGCGATCATGAAGGCGGGCAGGATCGAACAGTACGACGAACCCGACCAGGTCTTCGAGTTCCCGGTGTCGGAGTACGTGGCGGCGTTCATCGGCATGTCGAACCGCATCGAACTGCGTCGTGGGCAGCGTGGCTGGGAGACGACGAAGGGCGACGCCGTCGATCTGTCGCGCGCCGTCGTCCGGGGCGTACCCGACCGCGGGACCGAAGCGGTGGCCCGCCTGCGGCCTGACGATCTGCTGCTGCATGTCGGCGAGAACGAGGTCCCCTCCGGAAACGTGGTGTTGCACACCGAACTCGTCGACCACGAATACGGCGGTCGCTACTACGACGTGACCGTTCGCAGCGGTGAGGACACGCTCATGTTGCGCACACCGGCCGGTGAACACGGCAGCACCCTGAAGAAGAGCCGACCGGGTGAGAAGATGATCGTGAGTTTCGCGCCGTCGGCGCTGCGGGTGTTCGCCGACGAGGCCGGCGCGACCGTCGACCGGGTGTCGAACTCGGCCAAGACGCGTGCCACCGGGCGGAACGACGCGCCGGTGATCGAGGCAGAACGCGCGGGGTCGCCATCATGACCGCGACCGTCCCGGCCGGGCCGATGGCGTCGGAGTCGATGCGTTCGTTCACGATTCCCGCCCACTGGCGCGCGCGGATCGGCTACCTGGCGCTCCTCGCGCTGCTCGCCTACCTCGTCGTGCTGCCGATGATCAGGCTGCAGGCACTCGCCTTCGAGAACGGTGCACAGGGGTATCAGAGCCAATACGGGCGATTCGACATCGGTGAGACGATCCGGACCACGATCGCGCTGGCGATCGGTTCGCTCGTGATCGCCATGGTGCTCGGGACCCTGCTGGCCTTCGCGGCCAGCCGGTTGCCGGCCCGGATGGGGTTCCTGAAGATCGTGCCCATCCTGCCGATCGTCATGCCCGCGGTGGCCAACATCGTCGGCTGGGCGTTCCTGCTGTCACCGGGCCCCGGGTATCTCAACGTCCTGTTGCGCAAGCTGCCATGGTGGAGTGGGAGCGACAGCGGTCCGATCGACGTCTACACCGTGCCGTGGATCATCATCCTCACCGGCTTCGGCTTGACCTCCTTCGTCTACCTCTTCGTCAGCGCGGGGATGCAGAACATCAGTTCCGAGCACCTCGAGGCGGCGCAGGTCAGCGGATCGTCGACGATCGGTGTCTTCTTCCGGGTCGTGTTGCCGCTGCTCCGCCCGTCCCTCATCTACGGCGGCGGGATCGCTCTGCTGCTCGGGCTGGGCCAGTTCACCGGCCCGCTGTTGCTCGGCCAGAACACCGGCGTCAACGTCCTGACGACCGACATGTACCGGCGTGTGTCGGAATCCCCGTCGGACTTCGCTGCCGCCGCCGCGGCCGGCTCTCCGCTGGTGATCCTCGGGATCGCGGTCGTCCTCATCCAGAAGCTGTTGCTGGGCAACCAGAACCGTTTCGTGACCCACGGGGGCAAGGCCTTCGCGCCGAGTGGCGGCCGTGCGCGCTGGGCGACGGCGACACTGGTGATCTACGCCCTGGTCGCCCTGGTGATCCCGCTGGTCGGACTCATCATCGTGTCGCTGACCCCCTACTGGTCGGGCGCGTTGTCATGGAGTCTGTTCACACTGGACAACTTCCGCGAGCTCTTCGCCACCACGGCGGTGATCGAATCCGTGGTGACCAGCGTGGTGACCTCGTTCGGCGCGGTGCTGATCTGTGTGCCGATCGGTTACATCATGGCCAACCTCCTGGTGCGGGGCAGGCGCTTCCGGGTCCTGTCCCTGACCGGTGACCTGATCACCGCGCTGCCGTTGGGTATCCCCGCCGTCATCTTCGGCGTCGGATTCCTGTTGACCTACACCGAACCGCCGCTGATCCTGTACGGCACCCGTACCGTGATCGTCCTGGTCTATGTGGTGCTCATGTTGCCGTTCGCCACCCGCATGCAGATGACCGCGATGCTCTCACTGGGCAATGCCTACACCGAAGCATCGGCCACGAGCGGTGCGTCACCGATGGTGACGAACCTCCGGATCATGTTGCCGCTCATGCGCCCTGCGATCCTCTCGGCGGTCGCGCTGATGTTCATTCTGTTGACCCACGAGTTCGCCGCCTCCTTGCTGGTGCGGGCGTCGACGACGCAGGTGATGGGCACGCTGCTCTACGACATGTGGCAGAACGGCTCGTACCCGCAGGTCGCCGCGATGGCTCTGCTGATGACCGCGGTGACCACGGTCGGGGTCGGTGCCGCGATGGTCGTCGGCGGCCGCAACGTCCTGAGCAATCTCTAGGAACGGAGACACATCCAGATGAGCGTGGGCACATCACGCCTGGCGGGCAAGGTGGCGCTGGTGACCGGCGCCTCGGGCGGGATCGGCGTCGAGATCGTCCGCCGACTCGCCGACGAGGGGGCCGCGGTGATGATCACCGACGTTCCCGGTACACCCGGGGACGAACTGAGGGACGGCCTCGGCGACCCGGACCGGCACGCGATCGCCGACCTGGACATCGCCGACGAATCCGGTTGGGAGAGAGTGGTGGCCGAGGCGGGTGAACGCTTCGGCACCCTCGACATCCTCGTGAACAACGGGGCCATCGGCAGTCTCGGTAGCGTCGTCGACGAGACACTCGACAACTACCGGCGGGTTGTCGACATCAGTCAGACCGGCACATGGCTCGGTATGAAGCACGCTGGTGCACTGATCGAGAGTTCCGGCGGTGGGTCGATCGTCAACCTCTGCTCCATCCTCGGAAGCGTTGGCGGACTGGGAAACAGCGTGGCCTATGCGGCCGCAAAGGGTGCGGTGGCGACCATGACGAAGAACGCCGCGCTCCACTGGGCGAAGCGGGGCGTTCGCGTCAACTCCGTGCACCCGGGGTTCATCGGCACCGAGCAGCTCCGGCAAAGGTACGAGGGCACGGAGAGGTACGCGGCGATGGTGGCGAACACTCCGATGGGGCGACTGGGTGAGGCTGCGGATGTCGCTGCCGCAGTGGCATTCCTCGCCGGGGACGATGCCCGCTACGTGACCGGGACCGAATTGTTCGTGGACGGTGGTTGGACATGCGCGTGAAGACACTGGTCGGAACGACGATGGCGGCCGTCGTATCGATGGCGATCGCCGCGTGTGGCTCGTCGTCGGCCCCCACCGGCCCGGTCGAGGGTGACTGGTCCGAGGTGGTTGCGGCCGCCGAGGACGAGGGCAGCGTCTTCCTCTACTCGACGCAACACCCCGACAACCTTGCGAAACTGAAGACCGCCTTCGAGGCCGAATACCCGGGCATCACACTGGATTTCGTCCGAGGGACCGACGTCGAGATCAATCCTCGCGTGGAGACCGAGAACCGGACGGGCAAGGGCACGGCGGACGTGCACATGACGTCCGATCCGGCCTGGATCACCACCGCCGCCGAATCGGGCACGTACTCGATGCCGGTCGTGGGCCCCGCCTTCGATGCTCCTGCCTACGAACGCGATCGCAGTGTCCTCGACGATCGGTTCTTCCTGGTGAGCGCTGCTGTCTTCGCCCTCGGGTGGAACACCACCGCACTGCCGGGAGGTCTGCGGACACCGGACGACCTGCTGACGGAGTCGCTGCGCGGGAAGATCGGGGTCGTCAACCCGGCTGGATTCGCGGCCGTGGTCGACGAGTACCGGTTCTTCGACGAGAACTGGTCTCCCGACTTCAACAGCCGCCTCGCGGCGCTGCAGCCGCGCGTCTATCCGAGTGCGCTCGGTGTCGCGCAGGCGCTGAACTCCGGCGAGATCGCGGCGACACCGATGGTGCAGCCACTGGTCCGGGAGCAGGCGGCCGGCGCTCCGGTGGGTTGGGTTCTGCCGCAACCGGCTTGGGGGACCCCGTGGTACAGCCACGTGCTCACGTCGGCGCCGCATCCGAACGCCGCCCAGGTTCTCGCCGACTTTCTGGTGACCGAGAAGGGGCAGACGGCGCTGTCCACGGGATATGGATCGGCTCTGCCGAACATCCCCGGGGCGGTCGCGCGGGCGCAGGACATACCGCTGCCCGACACCAACACCCTGACGGCGGACTCGGTCTCGCGATTCCAGCAGGACTGGCGCGAGCAGTTCATGCCGTGACGTCGCAGACCACCCCGTTCCCGGAACTGTTCAGTCCGCTCGCACTGGGGGGCACCACACTCAAGAACCGCCTGGTGGCGCTGCCCGCCGGCACCAGCCTGGTGCAGGAGGGGATTCCCGGCCACGGTGACGTCGAGCATTTCGAGCGGCTTGCCGCGGGCGGCGTCGGGATGATCGTCGGCGGGGCGACCGTCGTCCATCCGACCACGACGCTTCGCTCGCGAAAGCTGGTGGAGGCCTACCAGGAGGCCGTCATCCCCGCGACCGCAGAGAAGGTCAAGGCGGTACACCGTCACGGCTCTCGGCTGGTCACCCAGCTGGTCCACCTCGGGCGGGAGTTCATCGGTGGTGAGTCCGACTCACCCCCGGTAGCGCCGTCGCCCGTCAAGACGGTCCGCGACGCCTACCCACCGCATGAGCTCACCATCGGCGAGATCGAGGACATCGTCGAGGGCTGGCGGGTGTCCACGGAGAACCTGATCGCCGCGGGGGTGGACGGCCTCGAGGTCCACGCCGCGCACGGATACCTGGTCGCACAGTACATGTCTCCGCTGACGAACCGTCGGAGCGACTGCTTCGGTGGATCATTCGACAACCGCATGCGCTTCGGACGGATGATAGTGGAGGCGATGCGCTCGGCCATGCCTGCGGGCAAGATCCTCGGCGTCCGGCTCAGCGGGGAAGAAGAGATCCCCGGCGGTATGACGATCGAGGACTGCCTGCCCATCGCCGAGTTCTACGCCGGGCTGGGCATCGACTACCTGAGCATCACCCACGGCACGCGAGGTGCGTATGTGAAGGACTCCACCCAGCCCGATGCCGTGGCGGTTCCCTCCGCCTCCCGTGTGCGTGCGGTGACGGGGCTGACGACACTGGTGGGACAGCGGATTCGCGATGCGGCCACTGCCGAGCACATCATCAAGCACGGCCATGCCGACCTGGTCGGCATGGCTCGCGCGCTGATCGCCGACCCGGAACTGCCGAACAAGTCGGCCGAGAACCGACTGCTCGAGATCCGCGGGTGCCTCGGAGTCAACCAGGACTGCCGGGCGTTCGATCCACACCTGCACTGTGCGGTGAACGCGGAGGTCGGCCGTGGCCGGCATCGGCAGGCGGGGGTCAGGGCGCCGGTGACCAAGGACGTCTACGTCATCGGCGGTGGCCCGGCTGGACTGGAGGCGGCGCGCGTCGCTGCAGAACGGGGGCACCGCGTTTCTGTCTTCGACAAGGACACCGCACTGGGCGGATCGGTGCGCGTCGCGGCAGCCGCGCCGCACCGCAGCACATTGATCGATGTCATCGACTACCTGGGCAACGAGATGCGCCGACTCAAGGTCGAGGTCAACCTCGCCGCCGGTATCGACGCCGACGACTTCGCCGAGATCCGTTCCATCGCAGACCATGTCGTGGTGGCGACCGGTTCTCGGACGGCGCCCGCACCGGAATGGCTGGACGGACACCCGACCGCGACCGTCGACGAGGTCATCATCGGCGATCCGGCGGGGATCTCGGCGGGCGAGGCGGTCGTCGTCGACGACGGCGACGGCTTCTGGCCGGCGTACAACGCCGCCGAGGCACTGGCTTTGCGCGGATGGCAGGTCACACTCGCCACTCCGCTCACCGCGCTGTGTTCCCGGGTGCCCGCCGAGAGCGTCGGTCCCCTGCTCAGCAGGCTCGGTGACGCCGGAGTTCGGCTGCGGGTGGCGCACGCCGTCGTAGCCGGATCAGATGGGAGATCGCCACTGCTGCAACCGGTCTTCGGCGGCGAGGCCACGGCTCTCGACGAGTCCCTGATCGTCTGGCACGGGCCGCGGCAACCGGTACTCGACCTGGGGGTCCACGCCGCCGACGAGACGATCGACCTCATCGGCGACTGCGTGACCCCTCGCCGTATCGGGCATGCCATCGCCGAGGGCTATCGCGCCGGTTGTGAGATCTGATTCCCCGAATTCAGGAGAGATGCTGGTGGACGGTCAGTTTCAGGGTGCCATCGCGGTCGTGACGGGCGCCGGGTCGGGGATCGGCGCGGCAACGGCCCACGCGCTGGGCCGGCGGGGCGCGAGTCGGGTATACGTCCTCGATCTCGACGAGACCGGCGCGCGGACAATTGCCGAATCCGTCACCGGTGCGGTCCCGGTGGCCGTCGACGTCGCCGATCCGGTACAGGTGGCCGATGTGTTCGACACCGTGATCGCCGACACCGGGCGGGTCGACGTCGTGGTGCATGCCGCCGGCGTCGACGATCCGGTGAGCAAGGCGTGGATACAGGAGGCCGCCGAATCGGGGGATCCCGTCGACGTTCTCTCGCGACTGTCGGACGAGGCGTGGCGGAGGGTGATGGCGGTGAACCTCGACGGCACGTTTCACGTTCTGCGCGAGTCGGTCCGGAGTATGCGGGGCCGGGGCGGCGGATCCGTCGTCACCGTCGGTTCGTCGTCGGCATTCGACACATTGATCGGCTACCCGCACTACTCGGCGTCGAAGGCAGCCGTGCATGCACTGACCCAGTCGGTCGCCAAAGAGGTCCTGCCCTTCGGGATTCGGGTCAACACGGTGGCGCCGGGTCCGGTCGACACGGGGATGGCCGCGCGCACCCCGGCCCACCTGCGAGCCGCGATGGCGTCGGGACCTGCTCGGGGATACGCGACCGCGGCGGAACTCGCCGACTCGATCCTTTACCTCGCGTCCCCGGGCGCGGCGAACGTCGTGGGGGCCGTGCTGCTGAGCAACGGTGGTCGGTTCACGGTCTGAGAAGCCGCTAGGGCGCGGTCACCATCCGGATCGCCGAGTCGGAGACCGTGCGGATGAGGTCGTCGAGCGACAGCGGACCGCCGGGGCGATACCAGCGCCACACACTCACCAGGGCGCCGAGGACGAGACGGGAATAGACCACCGGGTCGCCCTGGACGAAGCTGCCCTCGTCCATGCCGCGTTTGATCAGGTCGGCCCAGTTCTTCTCGATCTCGGCGACGAGTTCCCGCGACCGGAGACGTTCGGCCTCTTCCTTGTCCGATTGGCGCGGGGTGCTCAGGATGTCCATGTGATTTTGCAGGATTCGACGCTGCAGGGCGTCGATCGGCTCGCCGCGCAGCGAGGCGTCGATGGCCGATCGGAGAGCTTGTGCGGGGTCGGGGATTCCGGCGGTGCCCACGCGGAATCGCTCGACCGAGTCGGTGAGTTCGAGCCGCATGATGGTCAGCAGGCAGTGCGCCTTCGACTCGAAGTAGTGATACAGCGCCGTCTGGCCGATGCCGACCTCGCCGGCGACCGAGGCCCATTTCGTGTGCTCGTAGCCGACTCTGCCGAACTGCTCGATCGCGACGGTGAGTATTCGCGCGCGTTTGGAACGGGGACCGTCCTCGCGCACCTCCGTAGCCACTGGCATGGTGACCCCCTTCTGTTCGTTGCCGAAGTATACGTCGAATGAGCTGAACTCGGGTCAAGCTGCGGACGGGAGCAGTGCGAGGATCTGCGCGATCCGCCGCCGGTGAGCAGCGGTGTCGCCGAACAATGTCTCGTTGGTGAGCGCACGCCGATAGTGGTTGTGCGCGGCGTGCTCCCACGTGAATCCGATGCCGCCGTGCAACTGGATCGCCTCCGTGGACGCGCGGACGACGACGTCTCCGCAGACCGCCCCGGCAACCGCCGCGGCGAGTCCGGCCCGGGCCGGATCGATGTCGTGGAGGGCGGCGGCGTATCGGGCGGCCGACCGTGCCCGTTCGAGGTCGACGTACATGTCCGCGAGTCGGTGCTTGATCGCCTGAAAGGACGCGATCTGCCGCCCGAATTGCCTGCGGGTCTTGGTGTGGTCGAGCGTCATGTCCACCAGTGCGCCGGCGATCCCGACGTTCTCGGCCGCCAGGGCGATGACGGCGCGGTCGCGCAGGGTCGCCACGGCTCGGGGGGTCTCGTCGGGATCGGTGAGCGCGATCGCCGATGCGTCGTCGAAGCGCAGAGCGGTGATCGGTCGGGTCGGGTCGAGGGAATCCAGCGACGTCCGCTCGACGTGGTCGTCGGTGGGGACCGCGAAGAGCATTCGGCCGGCGCCGGTTTCGGCCGTCACGAGAACGATGTCGGCGGCGGCCCCGGAGGCGACGGCCGGTGCACGCCCGGTGACGAGCCACCGCTCACCGTTGGATGCGGCGGTCAGGTCGTCGGACTTCGGCGTGAGCGAGGTCGTCGTCACGATCCGGCTGCCGTCGAGAGCGCCGGTGAGGAATTCGCCTGATTGCTCACCGGATCCGAGGAGTAGCGCGTGGACACCGATCGCGGCCGACAAGACCACCGGCTCGGGCCGCAGCGCCCGGCCGCACTCCTCGATCACCGTGCACAGTTCGGCGAGTCCGTATCCGAGACCGACCGGTTCCGGTACCGCCATGGTTGTCACCGACATCGACCCGGTCAGAGCGGACCACATCTCCGGTGAGTATCCGAGCGCGGTGGCGGCAACCCGTCGCACCTCGTCGATGTCGCCCGTTCCGAGGAGATCGCGCATGGCCGCACGCAGATCCTCCTCTTCCTCGGAGGGCAGCACCGGGACCGAGCTGTCGACGAGCCACGGCTTCGTCGACAGGTCGTCTGTGTGGCTCATCAGGGCTCCATCGCATCGGTCAACAAACTGATATCAGTTCAGTACACCAGGCGTCAGTCGCCGGGTCAACGCCCGACGGCGGAGTGGACCGTAAAACTAAAGTGAAGTAAGTTCAGTTTGTGGGAAAGGAACCGGCGCAAACCCGTCGGCGCGGATCAGAGCGCGAGCACGCCCTTCATGAGGTAGGCCATCCGCGCGGCGAACTGCGGACTCTCCGAGCCGCGTCGCATGCGCACGGCGTCGTTGACGATCGAGAGTGCCGCGTGCACGGCGACCGCACCCTGATCGCGCTTGATCTCCGGGTCGACCTGCATGAGCAGATCCACCCAGCGCGCCACATAGCGGCGCTGGACATCGACGAGGTCGGTGGCGCTGGCCTGGCCGGCGAGCGCGGGGGAGTTGTTGAAGCTCACCGACAGATCCGGGGTGCTCGTGATGGTCTCGACGTAGGAATCGACCAGACCGGCAAGGAGTTTCGCAGGATCGGACGTCGCCCCGTACACGGCCATCACCCCGGCCTCCAGGCGGGCGCCGCTGCGCTGGCCGATCGCGACGAGGATGGCGAGCTTCGACGGGAAGTGCTTGTAGACACTGGGACCCGCGATACCGACGGCTCCACCGATCTCGTCGACGCCGACGTCGGTGTACCCGCGGTCGGCGAACAGTTCGGCTGCCGCGTCGAGGATCTCGTCGCGACGCGAACCCGGCACGGGCTTGACCGTCGGCGAGGACGCGAAGGGCGGTGCCGCAGCGGGGCTCAGGGCGAGAATCCGTCGGATGAGCTTCTCGATCTCGTCGCGGGCACGCGCGCCGGACATGCGGGTGTGATGCACAGTGAGGCTGCCGCTCACGCTCAACACGGCCCATGCCAACTGCACGGCCTCGCGCTCGGAGAGATCCGTCCGACGGGCCGCGAGCGCCGACGCCCAGTGGCCGATCACCTCGCGAGTACGAACCGCGACCAGTTTGTTCTGCTCGGTGGTGAGGTAGTTGCTGGTCCATCGCCACAACGACGCCGCCTGGGGTCGCTGCACGGCCAGGTCGCAGACCGTCGAGATCAGCGAGTTCGCGTCGATGCCGTCGGCGAGCGCCCGATCGGTGCAGGACTCGAGGTCGTCGACACCGGCCAGGACCGCGGCCGCCAGCAGGGACTGCTTGTCGTCGAAGTGCCGGTACACCGACGGCGCGGTGACGCCGGCCGAGCGCGCGATGTCGGCAAGCGAGACCTGCGCATACCCACGCTGCAGGAAGAGCGCGGCCGCGGAGTCGACGAGCTGTCGTTTGCGGTCGGCGCCCCGGGTGCGAGAGGTGGGTTTCCGGTCAGGCATGGTGAACAGACCATAGCGCACATTCGACAGAACGCCAGACCTCTTGACCACCGGGTATAGCCAAACAAGTTATTCCGCGTTAGCCTCGGTGGGTAACCAACCAGTGGTTCGTGTGAAAGGAACACTTTCGTGCCTGATCAAGCATTCATCTACGAGGCGATCCGTACGCCTCGTGGCAAGCAGCGCGGCGGTTCGCTGCACAGCGTGAAGCCGGTCGACCTGGTCTCCGGTCTCATCAACGAGGTCCTGTCGCGTCACGGCGGCCTCGATCCGGCCGACGTCAACGACGTCATCCTCGGTGTCGTCTCCCCGGTCGGCGAGCAGGGCGCGGTCATCTCGCGCACCGCCGCCCTCAACAGCGGTCTCCCCGAGACCGTCCCCGGCACCCAGATCAACCGCTTCTGCGCCTCGGGCCTGGAAGCCACCAACCTCGCCGCGGCCAAGGTCGCCTCGGGCTTCGACGACCTGGTTCTCGCCGGTGGCGTCGAGTCGATGTCGCGCGTCCCGATGGGCAGCGACGGTGGCGCACTCTTCACCGATCCGGCCACCGCATACGACCACTACATCGTCCCGCAGGGCATCGGCGCCGACCTGATCGCCACCATCGAGGGCTTCTCGCGCGAGGACGTCGACGCCTACGCCGCCGAGTCGCAGGCTCGCGCTGAAAAGGCCTGGAACAGCGGCTACTTCACCAAGTCCGTGGTGCCCGTCAAGGACATCAACGGCGTCACGATCCTCGATCACGACGAGCACCGTCGCCCGGGCTCGACCGTCGAGAGCCTCGGCAAGCTGAAGGCCGCCTTCGCCGCCCTCGCCGACATGGCCGGCTTCGACGACGTCGCGCTGCAGAAGTACCCGAGCGTCGAGAAGATCAACCACGTCCACACCGGTGGTAACAGCTCCGGCATCGTCGACGGATCGGGCCTCGTGCTCATCGGCAGCGAAGAGGCAGGCAAGCGCAACGGCCTCACCCCGCGTGCCCGCGTCGTCTCCTTCGCCGAGATCGGCTCCGAGCCCACCATCATGCTCACCGGCCCCACCCCGGCCACCGAGCTGGCGCTGAAGAAGGCCGGCCTGACCGTCGACGACATCGACGTGTTCGAGCTGAACGAGGCCTTCGCCTCCGTCGTCATGAAGTGGATGAAGGACCTGAAGATCCCGCACGAGAAGGTCAACGTGAACGGTGGCGCGATCGCCATGGGTCACCCGCTCGGTGCAACCGGCGCGATGATCTACGGCACCTGCCTCGACGAGCTCGAGCGCACCGGCGGCCGCTACGGCCTGATCACCCTCTGCATCGGTGGCGGCATGGGCGTCGCGACCATCATCGAGCGTCTCTGACTCTTCGAGGCTCGCTTCGCTCGCTCCTCAGGGGGCAGTCAACGGCTCGCTTCGCTCGCTCCTCAGGGGGCAGTGAACGGCTCGCTTCGCTCGCTCCTCAGGGGGCAGCGACCACCACTTCACGAGAAAGAACTCTGCGAATCACCATGAGTGACAACATGATCAATTGGGAGAAGGACGCCGACGGCGTCGTCATCCTGACCATGGACGACCCCAACCAGGGCGCCAACACGATGAACGCGCTCTACCAGGAGTCGATGGCCGCGACCGTCGACCGCCTGGAGGCCGAGAAGGACGACATCACCGGTGTCGTGCTCACCTCTGCGAAGAAGACCTTCTTCGCCGGTGGCGATCTGAAGGACATGACCAGCGATCGCACGGGTGTCTCCAAGGAGGAGATCGCCACGCAGATCACCGAGACGACCAACGGCATGAAGAAGGTGCTGCGTCGGCTCGAGACCCTGGGCAAGCCGGTCGTCGCCGCGATCAACGGCGCCGCACTCGGTGGCGGCCTGGAGATCGCGCTGCACACCCACTACCGCATCGCCGCGGACGTCAAGGGTGTTCAGATCGGTCTGCCCGAGGCCACCCTCGGCCTGCTGCCCGGCGGCGGTGGCGTCGTGCGTACCGTCCGTCTGCTCGGTATCCAGAACGCCCTCATGGGTGTTCTGCTCCAGGGTCAGCGCTTCAACCCGACCAAGGCCAAGGAGACCGGCCTGGTCAACGAGGTCGTCGGCTCGATCGAGGAACTGATCCCCGCCGCCAAGGCCTGGATCAAGGAGAACCCCGAGGCCCAGCAGCCGTTCGACGTCAAGGGTTACAAGATCCCGGGCGGTGCTCCCACCAACCCGGCGTTCGCGGCCAACCTCCCGGCGCTGCCGGCCCTGCTGCGCAAGCAGATCAAGGGCGCCAATATGCCTGCGCCGCGTGCCATCCTGGCCGCCGCGGTCGAGGGTGCCTACGTCGACGTCGACACCGCGGACATCATCGAGACCCGCTACTTCGTCTCGCTGGTCACCGGTCAGGTCGCGCAGAACATGATCAAGGCGTTCTTCTTCGACCTGCAGCACATCAACGGCGGCGGCTCGCGCCCCGAGGGTTACGACAAGTTCACCGCCAAGAAGGTCGGCGTCATCGGCGCCGGAATGATGGGCGCGGCAATCGCTTACGTGTCGGCGAAGGCCGGCATCGAGGTCGTCCTCAAGGACATCGACCTCGACGCTGCCAAGCGCGGCAAGGGGTACTCGGAGAAGCTCGAGGAGAAGGCTCTCGCCAAGGGCAAGACCACCCAGGAGAAGAGCGACGCACTCCTCGCCCGCATCCACCCGACCGTCGACGCCGCCGACTTCAAGGGTGTCGACCTCGTCATCGAGGCCGCCTTCGAGTCGGTCGAGGTCAAGCACAAGGTGTTCCAGGAGATCGAGGACATCGTCGAGCCCGATGCCGTCCTGGGTTCCAACACCTCGACCCTGCCGATCACCATCCTCGCCGAGGGTGTGAAGCGGTCCGAGGACTTCATCGGAATCCACTTCTTCTCGCCGGTCGACAAGATGCCGCTGGTCGAGATCATCAAGGGTGAGAAGACCTCGGATGCCGTGCTGGCCAAGGTCATCGACTACACGCTGGCGATCCGCAAGACCCCGATCGTCGTCAACGACAGCCGTGGCTTCTTCACCAGCCGCGTCATCGGCACCTTCGTCAACGAGGCCATCGCGGCCGTCGGCGAGGGCGTCGAGCCGGCGTTCATCGAGCACGCGGGCACCCAGGCCGGCTACCCGGCCGCGCCGCTGCAGCTCATGGACGAGCTGACCCTGACCCTGCCGCAGAAGATCCGCAAGGAGACCGAAGCAGCGGCCAAGGCCGAGGGCAAGGACTTCCCGCAGCACGGCTCGAACGCCGTCGTCGACTGGATGGTCGACAACGGTCGCACTGCCAAGAAGGACGGCAAGGGCTTCTACGACTACGACGAGAACGGCAAGCGCACCCAGCTCTGGCCGGGCCTGCGTGAGCACTTCAAGTCGGGCACCACGGAGATCCCGCTCGAGGACATGAAGGAGCGCATGCTCTTCGCCGAGTCGCTCGAGACCGTCAAGTGCTTCGACGAAGGTGTGCTCACCTCGGTCGAGGACGCCAACATCGGTTCGATCTTCGGCATCGGCTTCCCCGCGTGGACCGGTGGTGTCATCCAGTACATCAACGGCTACGAGGGTGGCGTGCCCGGCTTCGTCGCGCGCGCCAAGGACCTCGCCGGCAAGTACGGCAAGCACTTCGAGCCGCCGGCCTCGCTGGTCGAGAAGGCCGAGCAGGGTGTCACCAAGCTGACCAACGAGAACCTCGCTGCGAAGTAGGGCTTTCGCTGGGTGACCAGCAGACAACAAGGGCCCCGGCCGGATTCGTTCCGGCCGGGGCTCTTGTGTTCTCCGGACCACCAATGTCGCTCCCGCGTCGCCGTTTCCGTCCCGCTGATTGGATCGGATAAGCGGGACGGAAACGAGGCCGCGGGAGCTCAGTCGTCCGGCGGCGCCTCGGCGCCCCCGACGCTGAGCACGACGCGGGCGCCGTATGGCACCGACTCGACGAGGCGCAGCTGCGCCAGCGCCGGGTGGGCGTCGAGCAACCGGCCCGCGTTGGCCAGCGCGCGCAGCGCGGCGGTCTCGGCGCGAGCCGCCTCGAGCTTGGCCAGACCGCGTGTCTTGGCGGTGATGACCTCGAGTGCGGCACTGCGGACCTCGGCCGGGACGATGACGTCGCGGACGACCGCTTCGAGAACGTCCATGCCCACGGTGCCCGCGGCCCGGGCCGCTGCGACGCGGATCGGCTCGACGTCGACGGAGTCGCCGCGACGCACGAGGTCGTCCGACTCGACGCCGGCGCAGACCTCACGCAGCGCGATCTGGGCGGCCAGGTAGACCGCGCCGATCGGATCGGAGGCTCGTTCGACGAAGGCGACTGCGTCGATCACGCGGGCGCGCAACGTCATCGAGATACGGACGGCCATCGAGTCGGCGGTGAGGATCTCCTGCGGCGAGACCTGGATCAGGCGCTCTCGCAGGTCGACGCTGAGCGTGGCGTCGGGCTTGCGCACGCGGTGACGACCGGTGGGGAGCGTCTGGACCTCGGTACCCCGGTAGGCCAGCACGGTGTGGCCCGGTGGGACGGTGATTCGATTGTGGAACAGCATGGCGATCCTCCTTTCCGTTGCGTCGCAATGCTTGTCGGGTGTGGGGATTCGGATGGCGACACCGCTCGCGGGCGGGCCGGCCGATGGGGTGCGACGCGGGGTCGCGCACGACCCGGACGACGACCGCAGAACCGACCGGGCCCGTGCTCCCGGGAGCAGTGCCGTGTCAGGACTCGAACCTGCTCGGGAGGTATCCCTTGCCATCTGAAGGCGGACGAGGATTCCGACGCGCAGAAACACTTCGCGGTATCCCGCTCCGGTCTGCTGGTCCTCGTGCCGAACGGGAACTATGCCAGCGTCGTGCTGTGGGGCGCAACGGATTATCGAGCATCGCCTCGCTCCCTGAGGAGCGAGCTTGCGAGCGTCACGAAGGGTCCTGGTGAGATGCGTGGGAGACCCTTCGTGACGCGCCCTCCGCAAGCTCCGGGCGCTCCTCAGGGAGCGGAGGGGCGGCGCACGCACCGGTCGCGGGCCCGAGCACTTACTCGGCGCGCATCCTCGGCTTCGGCACCTGGGTGGGGCGTCGTACGCTGGGGTGCAACGGATCATCGGCCGCCACGAATCCGATGGAACCGATGGGCGCCGCGACACGTCCAAGTGTTCGTGATCCCGATACCCACTGATCGTTCCGGTCTGATCCTGCGTGAGAACGCGGTGCGTGCCGGACTCTCCGATGCCGACCTCGACGAGGCGGTGACCCGCGATCACCTGGTGTGTCTCGGTCCCGGCGTGTTCGCGCTCGCGGTCGGTTATCTGCTGTGGTCGCGCGCGTGCTGATCGCGTTCGGCGACCGGTCCGTCACGACGTGGGTGGGACGACGAGCGGTGCACCGGGGTGATACCCGGTGCACCGCTCGTCGAATGGGTTCGACGCGTCAGGCCTGCCTGCCGATCGCGTGGCCGTTCATCGTCTGGCTGGTCATCGCCGGTCCGCCGACCGTCGTGCGGTCCCCGGCTTCCGGACCGTCGAGCCGTCCCGTCGCGGCGGCATCTTCGGGCACCTTCGATTCCGTGCGGCGGAGCAGCAGGACGAGTGCAAGCGCCACCGCGACCGGGGCGCACGCGATCAGCACGATGGCGCTCGTCGACAGACCGAGTCCGATCAGGGCGCCGCCGACGATCGGGCCGACCACCGAGCCGAGGCGACCCATCGAGGAGGCCCAACCGACTCCCGTCGCGGCGGTGGCCTGCGGGTAGATCGACACCGCCACGGCGGCCTGCCCGATCATGCCGGCCTGCAGTCCGAGCCCGACGCCGCCGAACACCAAGAGCAGCAACGCCTTGTCGGCGCCGAGGAACGCGGACAGGATCAGGAACACGATGGCCGCCACCGTGGTGCCGGCGAGGATCGAGCTCATCCGGTACCGGGTCGCGCCGAGGATCAGCACACCCGCACCGACGATGCTGCCGACGCCCAGTGCCGCCGACCCGAGTGGTGCCAGACCCGTGCTGAAGCCGTAACTCGTCAGGAGGGTGGGCAGCCAGGACGAGAAGATGTAGAAGACCGAGAACACCATGAAGGCGAAGCCCCAGAGCAGCAGGGTCCGACCGCGGACCTCGGGGTCGAACAACCGTGCCACGGCCGCGTGGTGGCGGGCCTCAGAGCCCGGGGTCACACCGGTCAGCGTGCGCTCGTCGGGCAGCCACACCCACAGGAAGGGGAACAGGGCCGCAGAGGCGATGGCGCCCGCGACGAACACCGACGGCCAACCGTATGCCGACACCAGCCGAGTACCCAGCAGTCCGGCGATGAGCGCACCCATCGAGATGCCCATCGTGACGAACACCGCGATCGACTGCCGGTGCCGGGCGGGGTTGAGTGCAGTCGCCTGCGCCACGGCCGCCGGCATGACCGCGCCGAGACCGAAGCCGGTGATCAGGCGCAGCGCGCTCAGCTCGACGATGTTGCCGGCCCATGCCGTCAGCAGACTGCCGATCGTAAACACGATGACCGCGGCGAGGATGACCTTGCGGCAGCCGAACCGTGCGGTGAGCCGGCCGACCGCGATGTAACCCAGGGCGACACCGAGGCTGGTCAGCGACAGGGCGGGGGTGAAGTGGGAGGCGGGGACACCCCAGTCCTCCTTGAGCGCCGGCACGGAGAGGCCGAGGGCGATGGTGTCGTAGCCGTCGAGCACGACGGCGATGAAGGCGAGGATCAGGACCGGCCAGTTGGGTCTGTCGACGGCCGGTGCTGAGTTGTTCGGGCTGGAGTTGAGAGTTGGTCCGCTCACGATGGCGTCCTCGGGGTGTAGTCGGCGTGGCTGACGCCGGTTCGAGTGATACTAGTCGGCCGCGGGCGCGGCCTTCGGGAGAAATCCCTGTGCCTCGACCTCGACGCTGAGGCCAGGCTCGACCAGTGCCGACACCTCGACGAGGGTCGAACACGGGAAGTCCCCGGAGAAAACCGCGCTCCGGGCGCGTCCGACAGCTGCCTTGTCGGCGATGTCGGTGACGTAGATGCGCAACACGACGATGTCGTCGACGGAAGCGCCGCACGCCTCCGTCAGTGCGCGCACGCGGCGGAAGGTCTCGACCGCCTGCGCGTGGGTGTCGTCGCCACCCACCGGACCGTCCGGCCCGCCGGCGTGCATCCCCGAGAGGAAGAACTGGTCGCCGACGACGCGGGCGTTGCTGAACATGTCCCGACGGGGCGGCTCCGCGACGTCGGGGTGTCCGACCCGGGTCATGAGGTCACCGCCGAACGTCGCGCATCGGACTCACGCGTCAGTCGTTCGCGGACCGGCAGGAAGTCGTACGTCGGGTAGAAGTCGGTGGCGAAGGTGCCCCACGCCCGGCGTTCCAGTTCGACGTTCACCGCGGGCAGCCGGTCCGCCGGTAGGCGGAGGGTGACGATCTGACCGATACCCATGGCCACGACCCAGGAGACGACCTCGCATCCCTCGGGCGGAAAGCCGTGCCACCAGTCGTTCTCGTCGAGCCGACCCTGCAACTGGTCGAGGTTCTGGCTCTGATCGTGGCGCAGCACCACGGTGAGCAGCATCGACCCGTCGGTGCTCATGCGTTCGCTGCGACGAGTTGTTCGGCCTGCGCGACGGCGTCGGCGCGGTAGATCCGTCGAATCCGGGAGACACCCAGATCGTGCTGGTACAGGTGCTCCTCACGATCGGCGTCACCGGCGAGCGCCTCGAGGACCAGCCGGTCCTGTTCGAGGACCTCCCAGTGCTTGGCCTCCAGCGTCGTGCGGTAGAGGAACCGCCAGGTCTCACGTTCCCATCCGCTCACCCGCCGGGTGCGCCAATGGAAGATGGCCGACGTCGACCGGTCGATGGGCGTGCTCATCCCGACGATCCCGAACACACCGCCGGGGCCGGCGCCGGGGCCGTACGGGATCTCGAGGTCGACGTAGTCCATTGATCCGCGCACGAACTCCACCCAGTCGAAGTTCACGCCGCGCTGGTCGGTCTTCTCGAAGAAGAAGCCGCGGTCGGTCTCCCGGATGCGGAACCGAGCCGAGGTGTCGCCACCGAACATCGAATGGGAGTTGCGGTGCAGAAACGCGCCGTGCATGGGATCGAGGACGTTGTCCATGTAGAACCGCCACGGGCCCGCCCACTCGGCGAAGTTCCCGAACCAGGACACCTCGGGATCGGACAGCCGGTCGGGCAACACGAACGGGGTCGGCACCGAATCCGCGGTCAGCGGCAGGAAGGCGAAGATCGTGTCGGCCGCCTCGACCACCTCGAGCGACACCGTCGCCCGCCGGCCCTCCAGGGCACATCCCGGCATGCCTGGCACCGACACGACGGTGCCCTCGCCGTCGACCTGGACACCGTGGTACGCGCAGGCGATGCGGTCGCCGAGGTGTTGGCCGACCGACAACGGAGCGCTGCGGTGCGGGCACCGGTCCTCCAGCATGCGGACCCGACCCTGGGCGTCGCGGAACAGCACCCAGTCGACCTCGAGTCGGCGGACCGGGACCATCGCGCCGGGCTCGAGCATGCGCGACGGGAGGATCGGGTACCAGCGGTCCCGGAGGCCCGTCGCCGCGATCTCGTCGGCGTCGAGGTGACGACGGGTACCGAGGGCGTAGGTCGGTGTGCGTCGCGCGGGACGTTCGCGGGTTGCGGACCGGGTGCCGGGGGTGGGCTGTGTGGTGGTCATGTCATTTCCCCAATCTGCGCATCTCGGCGCGGAAGGTCTCGGCGGTCCACGGACCACCGTCGGGTCCGTGGAGGCCGAGGGCGTTCAGGCCGTCGGTGACCTCATCGAGAGTCGTTGCCCCGGCGGTGAAGATCTCGGTGACGGACCCGGCGAGCTTGAGCTCATACGGTGTCAGCGGCTCCGGATGGGTCTGGTGTGTCTCGAGGTAGGGCTCGCGGGCTGGGCGAGTCATCATCGGAGTACTCCTTCGTCGATGAGTGGTGTGGGCTGGGCGAGGAGGCGGCCGTCACGGGCGGCGAGGCCCTCGGCGATCGCGACGAACGAGACGGTCCACTCCTCGAAGGACTCCCGGCATTCGGTGTGCGCGGGGACGGGCGCGCCGTCGAGGACGACGAAGACGCCGTTGTCGATGTCGCCGGCGAGCGTCTGCGCCGCATCGAGATCGGTGTCGGCGTCCGGCGCCGACGCGAGAACCAGGGTCGGAACCCGAACGGACGGGAGCAGATTCGTTGTCTCTGCGGTGAGCGGCGCGGGCTCGGCCAGGATCAGGCTCAGCACGAGGTCGGGGTTCTCGACGGCCAGGGCGATCGCGTCGGCGACGTCGGTGCCGGAGGCGAAGACGTGGGCCTGGTCACCCGAGCGCACCCGCGTCGCGATGTCGTGGTCCCACCAAAGGGCCGGGGCGGTCATCAGTGGGCCCCAGAGGAATCGAGCCCAGAGGAATCGAGCCCAGAGGAATCGAGTTCAGACGGGACGTGCACCGGCGGGACGAACGGCCCGGGGGCGGGGTCGACCGCCTCGACATCCACCTCGATGAACGACGGGCCGCCGCGGTTGACCGCGGCCTCGAGGGCGTCGGCGATGACGCCCGGGCCGCGCACGAGCCGGTAGGGGATGTCCATCGCTGCCGCGAGCAGGTCGAAGCGCGGCGTGTGCAGGTCGACGCCGGAGCGTCGGAAACCGTTCTTCTGCTGCATGTTCCGCAGTACCCCGTACCCGCCGTCGTTGAACACCAGCACGATGACGTGCGCACCCGAGCCGGCCAGGGAGGCGAGCTCGCCGAGGTGCACCGACAATCCACCGTCGCCGGCGACGACGAGGGTCGGGGCGTCGGGCCGGGCGTGCGCCGCACCGATCCCCATCGCGAGTCCCTGTCCGATCCCGCCGCCGAGGGGAAAGATGTTGGTGCCGCGCTCGTAGATCGGCAGCAGGCGGTTGCCCCACTGGCTCGACGGGATCGTCACGTCGCGGGCGATCACCGAGCGACGCGGTAGCGCATCGCGGATCGCCGTGCAGACCTCGGCATAGCCACCGATGTAGGTCGTGAGATCGTCGCGGACCTCCTCGCGCACGGCGGTTACGCGGCGCGGCCACTCGTCGGCGGTCGCGACCGCGTCCAGCTCGGCCAGCAGCGCAGTGATCGTCGGTGCGGCGTCTCCGACGAGCCCGACCGCGGCTGGGTAGACGCGCCCGATCGTCGTGGGTTCGACGTCGATCTGGATGATGTTCTCCGGCAGCGAGAGTGAGTAGGACGCGGTCTCGTTCGATCGGAAGTGGGTACCGACGGCGAGGAGCACGTCGGCGTCGTCGAGCAGTGCCCGCACCGCGGGGGTGGTCGCGAAGTTGCCGATGACGAGGGGGACGTCCTCGGCGACGATTCCGCGCCCGGAGTTGCTGGTGACGATGCCCGCGCCGAGGAATCGAGCGAACTCGGCGATCTGCTCACCGGCGCCGGCCGCACCGCCGCCCAGCCACAACAGGGGCCGCTCGGCGGTGCGGAGCAGATCGGCGGCGCGGGCGACGGACTCCGCGTCGGCGACGGGCGTCGTCACCGTGACCGACGGCGCCGGTCGCTGGGCGTCCGGGGAGGCGAGATACTGGAGGTCCGTGGGCCATTCGACGCTGGCCGGTCCCGTGGGTGCGGCGAGGACATGCGCGATCGCGGACTCGAGTTCGGCCTCGACGTCCTTGGCCTCGGTGATCGTCGTGGAGTACGCCGAGATCGCGTCGAGCATCTGCGGCTGACCCGGGAACTCATGGATGACACCGCGACTCGCGGCCGGACGCCCGGGGGCGAGGAACTCGCTCTCGATCTGGCCGGTGATGTGCAGGACGCGACTGCCCGCGGTCAGGGCCTCCACCATCGAACCGGCAGCGTTACCTGCTCCGGTACCGGTACTGGTCAGCGCAACGCCGAGACCGCCGGACGCGCGGGCGAATCCGTCGGCGGCGTTGACCGCGGCCGCCTCGTGCCGCATCTCCACGAACGTCAGGTCGCGGTCGACGGCCTCGACGAGCGGAAGGTTGTGGATACTGATCACCCCGAAGACGGTGGTGACGCCGTGCCGGCGGAGCACATCGACGAGGACGTCACCGCCGGTCGGTCGGCGGCGGCTTCCGGTGTGTTCGGTCATCGGCTGGTTCTCCTGTTGCTGGGCTGGGTTGGTCGGGCTCTGCCGGGGTCAGACATAGCGGTGCACCCCGCCGCCGACCTCGAGCGTGGCGCCGGTCGTGTAGCTGTTCCGCGGCGAGAGCAGGGTGGTGATGGGGAATGCGAGTTCGTCGGCGGAACCGAAGCGGCCCAGTGCGATTCCCCGGTCGTCGGCGATCTCGGCACTCCAGGCCGCGAAGTCGTCGGCGCCGCTCTCGACGAACCGGCGCTGCCACTGTCCGGTGTCGATGAGGCCGAGCAGCACCGAGTTGACCCGTGTCCCGTCGGTCGCGAGCTCCTCGGCGAGCGAGCTCGACAGGTTCAGCAGGCCCGCCCGGGCCGCCGACGTGACGGCCAGGCGGGTTTCGGGTTGCCGGGACAGGATGGCGTTGACGATCACCACGGCACCGCGGTCCGACGCCGCGAGCGCGGCGCGGGTGGCGCGTATGACGTGCAGCGCACCGAAGATCTTCAGGTCGAACTCGTCGCGGATCTCCTCGTCGGTGGTCTCGTCGAGGGTGCGCATGAGCGACCGCCCCGCGTTGCAGACCACGCCGTCGAGACCACCGAGCCGGTCGACGGCGGTGGCGACGAAGGCATCGACGGACGCGCGGCTGGTGACATCGCATGACGCGGTGACCACGTCGGTGATCGCGGCGAGATCGGCTGTCGCGGAACGAAGACGGTCCTCGTCACGGGCACAGAGCGCCAGGCGGGCGCCTTCCTCGGCGAGCAACCGGGCGGTGGCGAGGCCGATCCCGGAGCTCGCGCCGGTGATCAACACTCGGCGACCGGCGAGCTGCAGGTCCATGGGTACTCCTCGGGGCTGGTATGCGGTGGGGCTGGGGGCTGCGGACTGGGGGGATGGGGGGCTGGAGTCGAAGTGGATGCGTCGCTCAGCGGAAGATGAATCCGCCGTCGACGACGATGGTCTGCCCGGTGACGAAGGCGGCGTCCTCGGACAGTAGGAAGCGGACCACTCCGGCGACGTCCTGCGGCGTCTGTTCGCGGTCGAGTGCGCGCCCCGCGGCGTAGGTGCGGTACCGGTCTTCGGGAACGCCTTCGGTGGCCTCGACCCGGATCAGGCCCGGCGCAACGGCATTCACGCGAACTCCGTGCGGCCCGGCATCGCGGGCCATCGAGCGCGTCATCCCGATGACCGCCGCCTTGGACGACACGTAGTGCACGAGTCGCGGCGACCCGTACATCGCGACATCGGAGGCGATGTTGACCACGGCGCCCCGCGAGCGGGACAGCAACGGCCACAGGTACTTCGTGACCGACCAGGTGCCGCGGACGTTGACATCGGTCAGCCGCCCGAACTCGTCGTCGGCGAGCTCGAAGAACGTCGCGCCGCCCACGCCGTCGGCGATCGCCGCGTTGTTGACGAGGCCGATCACGTGATCGCCGTCAGCGTCGAGACGGTCGGCGAGTGCGCGGACGGCGTCGACGTCGGCGATGTCGGTGACGATCGCGCGGGCGTCGTGACCGGCGTCGCGCAATGCGGCCTCGGCCGCGAACGCGGTCTCCGGATCCCGTTCGGCGATCACCAGTCGGTGCCCGTCGGCGCCGAGACGTTCGGCGATGGCACGGCCCAGTCCGCGGCCGCCGCCGGTCACCACCATCGTCCCGGCGCTCATGACAGCATCCCGACGAAGTCCAGGACGTGGCCGGCGACGACGTCGGGTTGTTCCTGGATCGCGGCGTGGCCGGCATCGGGGACGATCCGCAGCTGCGCGCCGGGGATCTGGTCGGCGAGGAGTCGTGATTCGTCGACGCCGGTGATGGTGTCGCGCTCACCGACGAGAACGAGGGCCGGGCGGGCGAGTCGGGCGAGGTCGGGTCCGAGATCGGTCGTGGCCATAAACCGGGCCGCGGCGGCGAAGCCGGGCTCGCGGACCTCCGCCATGGTGGCGCGGACCTCGGCGGTGACCGCCGGGTCGCAGTCGGGTGCCGTGAGCGCGTCGGCGCGGTCGGCAGCGACTGCGGCGGCACCCCGGTCGACGAGGTCGGGGATGCGGGCGAGCATGCCCGCGGCCCGCTCGGCGGTGACCCCGGAACCGCGGGTGCTGTCGGCGATGACGAGCGCGGCGACGAGATCGGGCCGGTGCAGCGCCAGATCCATGGCGATCACACCGCCCCAGGACGTGCCGAGGAGAACAACGGGCTGTCCGGGGGTGAGCGCTTCGATCAGTTCGGCCATCTCCTCGACGGGGCCGATGCCCGGCCGGGGATCGGCCGAACGCCCGTAACCGGGGGCGTCGGGGCACCAGCAGTCGAGACCGGCGGCGGCCAGCCGTGCGGCCAGAGGGCCACACGACGTGGCGCCGCCGCCGATCCCGTGGAGCAGCACCACGCTGTGCCGGCTCCGGATCTCGCGGCTCGACGGGTGCGCGACGACGTGCACGCGGTCGAGCACGGTGACGGTGGTGGTCATGCCACGCCCACCGTCTGGGGCAGATGGATGAAGTAGTCCGGGTCGCGCGGGGTCACCAGGGAGCTCGCGCCGTGGTCGGGGATGCCGGCCATGGCCGAGCGGACGGTGGTCGTCGGCGGGCCCGCGGTACCCCACTGATCGGACAGTTCGGGTGTGCGGCGCCAGGTCCGGCACAGCCAGGCGTCTTCGTCGATCTGGGCGACCTCGGAGGTGTACTCGCAGACCAGACCCGCCGGATCGGTGAAGTACGAGAAGGTGTTGTCGCCGGGACCGTGGCGGCCCGGTCCCCACTGCGGGCTGATCCCGTGGGAGCGCAGGTTGCCGATGCCGCGCATGAAGTGGTCGATGGAGGTCATCTCGTAGGCGACGTGGTTCAGGGCCGGCCAGGGCGCCTGGTTCAGCGCGATGACGTGATGTTCGGAGTTGCAGCGCAGGAACGACATCTGGCGCTCGGACCAGTCCGACACCCGCATCCCGAGGACCTGGGTGTAGAACGCCGTGATCCGCTCGATGTCGGTGGTGTTCAGGACGACGTGCGCGATCTTGCGAGGGATGGCACGACGACCCGCGGGTTCCTGCGACGACACCGCGTGCACGTCCGCCGACAATTCGACGGTGCGCCCCTCCGGGTCGACGAGGGTCAGGCCGTATCCGCCCCCGGCGTCGTCGAGCGGTCCGGGTTCACGGAGCAGCGGCACGCCGATCCGCTCGAGTGCCCGGGCGGCATCGTCGACCTCCCGCGGCGTCCCCAGTGCGAAGCTGAAGCCGCCCAGGGCATTCGCGTCACCGGGGCGGAGATCGAGGACATGGTGTTCGGTGCCGGTGGCGCGCAGCCAGAACCGGTCACCGTCCTCCTCGACGGTGGTCAGTCCCCACACCTCGTGATAGAAGTCCCGGGAGGCCAGGGGATCGGGCACGCTCAGCGTGACCGAGCGCAGGCTGCGCAGACGGCACACCGGTTGCTCGGTGAGTACGGGAAGCTGGGAGTAGAGCACGGGGTTCCCCTAGAGGTCGAGTACGAGTTCGGCTGAGCGGCAACGCGAGACGCAGGGAAGCATCGTCTGACCGCTCGCGTGTTCGGTGTCGGTGAGGACGAAGTCGCGGTGGTCGAGATCGCCCTTGACGACCCCGATCTCGCAGGTGCCGCAGATGCCCTCCGTGCAGGAGCTGGGCACGTCGACGCCGGCGTCGGCCAGGGCGTCGAGCACGGACATGTCGGCCGGTACTGCGATGCGCTGTCCGGTCCGTTCGAGGACGACGTCGAATGCGGTGTCCCCGCCGGGGTCCACCTCCACGACGGGTGCGGCGAAACGTTCGCTGCGCAGCGGGATCTCCGGCGGGACGACGCCGGCGACGGCGTCGAGGAGGGCGGCCGGGCCGCAGCAGTACGCCACCGACCCGGATGGCGCTCCCGCGAACAGCGCCGACAGATCGGGCAACCCGCCTCGCTCGTCGTCGGCGTGGATGACGGACGTCGAGTGCGCGGACACCTCGTCGACGAAGGCCATCGACCGTCGGGACCGGCCCGCGTACAGCATCTGCCACGATCGGCCCTCGGACTCCAGCCGGCGCATCATCGCGACGATGGGGGTGATACCGACGCCGCCGGCGATCAGGATGTGGTGCGCGGCGTCGGGGTCGATCGAAAAGGCATTGCGCGGGCCGTCGACCTCGATCTCGGCGCCGATGGACAGCCGATCGTGCACGTAGCTGCTACCGCCGCGCGACTTCTCGGCCCGGAGGACCGCCACAGACCACCGTGACGAGTCCTCCGGCGCCGAGCACAGCGAGTACTCCCGAACGAGTCCGTCCGGCAGACGAAGCGCGACATGCGATCCCGGTTCCCAGCGCGGGAGTTCGGCGCCGGACGGATCCACGAGGGTGATGCTCGTGACGCCGTCGGCCTCCCAGGTCTTCTGGTGCACGCGAAGGACTCTCGTCGTGTCTGCGGACATGGTGGACACCTCTCGGGTTCGGTTCGGGTGGAACGAGGTTCAGCGGGTGACGCCGAACATCTCCGAGCTCGGCGGGTAGGTGGGCAGCTGCGGCTTCTCGGCGCCGATGATCACGCAGAACAGCGCGTCGGTGTCGCCGACGTTGGCGAGGCTGCGGGGGACGCCTGCGGGCACCCGGATCAGGTCGCGGTAGCCGAGGCGACGAACGGCCTTCTTGGTGCCGTCCTCCACGTCATGGACGGCGACCTCGAGCTCGCCCTCGAGGACGAAGAACACCTCTTCCACGTCGTGGTGGGTGTGCTCGGGACCGACGGCACCGGCGGGCAGACGCATGTTGGAGAACGTGAAGTGATCCGACGGAAGAGTCCGGCTGTCGTTCTCGTGGTTGCCGGTGGCGCCCGAGCCGATGTAGCGGATCTGGGCACGCTTGAAGCGATCGCCGCCGGCGGCGGCCTGGAAACCCAGTGTGTCCCAGTCCTCGTGCCGGGTCTCGCGGCTGGCGATGCAGGAGTCGATCTGCTGCTCGAGATCGGCGTTGGTCTTCTCTGGTGCGGTCATGATGGCGGTTCCTCTCGGTGTTCTGGCGGGTTCGTGGGGTGGCGGGCGTGCGGTCAGGACGTGTGGGCGATGGCTTCGATCTCGACGGTCGCGCCGTAGGGCAGCGCGGCGACCTCGACGAACGAGCGGGCCGGACGAGGCGTGGCGAAGACGCTCTCGTAGTGCCGGTTCGCGGCGTCGCGCAGCGAGACGTCGGTGACGAAGTAGGTGGTCTTGACGACATCGGCGAGCCTCATGTCGATCGTGGCCAGGCGCTCGCCGAGCCGGGCCATCGCCGCGTCGAGGGCGGCGTCGACACCCGGTACGGCCACCCCGTTCTCATCCACCGACAGTGCGCCGGAGACGAAGCCGAAACCGGCGACGGCGAATGCGGGACTGTACGGGTGCGCGGTGCTCTGGTCTTGTGCGGCGAAGTCGGTTGCGGCAGTTGCGGTCATGGATGTGGTTCCTTTCGTCGAAGTGGGCGCGTGCACGGTCCGGCCGGTCACGGATGGCGACCCCACGCGATCGGCTCGTCGCTGCGGTCGAGGTAGATGCTCTTCTGGTCGGAGTACTGGCGGATCGCCTCACGGCCCTTCTCGGTGCCCAGCCCGCTGTCGCGGAGCCCGGTGAACGGGGTCGAGATGGAGAACTGCTTGTAGGTGTTGACCCAGACGGTTCCGGCGTCCACGGCGTCACCGATCCGCAGCGCACGCCGGTAGTCCTCGGTCCACACGCCGCAGGCCAGGCCGTAGACGGTGTCGTTGGCCTGCGCGATGACGTCGGCCTCGTCGTCGAACGGGATGACCACCGCGACCGGCCCGAAGATCTCCTCCTGGCTGATCCGGTCGGTGTTGGCGACGCCGGTCAGTACGGTCGGCGGGTAGTACCAGCCGTCGGCCAGCGCACCGTCGACGGGAACCGCGCCACCGCACCGCACTCGGGCACCGTCGGGCACCGCTCGGGCTACCGTGTCGGCCACCGAGTCGCGGTGCGCGGCCGAGATCATCGGGGCGACGTCGGTGTCCGGGTTGGTGCCGGGACCCATCCGCAACCGGCCGGCGCGTGCCACCAGATCGTCCGTGAAAGCATCGAATACGCTGCGCTGCACGAACACTCGTGATCCGGCGATGCAGCTCTGGCCGCTGGAGGAGAAGATCCCGTACAGCACGCCCTGTACGGCGCGTTCGAGGTCGGCGTCGGCGAAGACGATGGTCGGTGACTTGCCGCCCAGCTCCAGGGTGATCGGCATGAGCTTGTCGGCGGCGATCCGGCCGAGGTGACGCCCGGTGCTCGTCCCGCCGGTGAAGGTCACCTTCGCGACGTCGGGGTGGCGGACCAGGGCCTCGCCGACGGTCCGGCCCGGGCCCGGGAGGACGGACAGGACACCGCGGGGCAGGCCGGCCTCTTCGCAGATGCGGGCCAGGAGCAAGGTCACCCAGGGCGCCCACACCGGCGGCTTGCTGACCACCGCGTTGCCCGCGGCCAGCGCGGGGGCCAACTTCTGCGCGTCGGAGGCGATCGGCGAGTTCCACGGGGTGATGGCACCGACGACACCCATCGGGCGGTGCGTGGACATCGTGAGCCACGGGCCGCGCGGGGTCGTGAGCGTGCCGTCGGAGGTCTCCGCCGCCGCCGCCATGTACCGGAAGGTGTTCGCCGCACTCGCCGCCAAAGCCGATGTCTCGCCGAGGGTCTTGCCGGTGTCGAGGGTCTGCAGCCGCGCGATGCGATCTCGCGCAGCGTCGATACCGTCGCCGATCCGGTGCAGGACTGCCGCGCGCTCGTGGGGAAGCGCACTCGCCCAGCCGCTCTCGTGGGCGGCGCGGAGCCCGGTGCGGACCGCGGTGTCGACGTCGGCGGGAGTGGCCCCGTGCAGGGTCGCGAAGACCCGACCCGTCGCCGGGTTCACGGACTCGATCAGATCTCCGGCGCCGACCTCCCAGTGACCGCCGACGAAGATGCGGTCGTCGAGGTCACGGGCGTCGATCCCGGGATGGGTGGAGGTGCTCGTCACGAGGGTCATGTGAATCCGTTCGGAGGTGATGGCCGAGGGCCGAACCAAATATCTTTGCGCTAAGACAGTTGTAAAGCCTTAGCGCTAAGAGGTCAACCTCGAAGAACCCCACTACAGGACCTCGTTACGTGGGATTTACGCGTCCGAAATGGAAGAGATGCAGGTCACACACGGTGTGTCGGCCATCACGACCGTCGCGGAAAAAGTTTCGATCGCAGCGTCAGACCGCGGCGATGGGGTCCGCTTCGCCGGGATCGAGGCCATCGCCGAGCACCGCGAAACGAGCGGAGTGCTCGAGCGCGCCCAGGAGCCGGGCGAGGTCGGCTGCCTCGTCCTCGGAGAGTTCGGCGAGCATCACGCGGAGCTTCGCGAAGTGCTCGTCGGCGATGCGGTCGACGAGTGCCGCGCCCTCGGGGGTCAGCTCGACGTAGACCACTCGTGCGTCGGCCCGATCTCGGGTGCGCGTGACGAACCCGGCGTCCTCGAGGCGTTTGACGCGCAGGGACAGACCGCCGGTGGTGACAAGTGTCTGCTCGGCGAGTTCGCCTGCCGTCAGGCGATGGTCGGGGACGGCTCGGCGCAGACACGCGAGGACGTCGAAGCCGGAGTCGGTGATGTTGTGCTCGTCGAAGGTCGAGGCGATACGCGCCTTGTAGACGAGGAAGCTGCGGTGGAGCCGGCCGAACACCTTGAGCGCCGAGACGTCGAGCTCGGGCCGGGCGACGGCCCAGTGGGACACGATGACGTCGACACCATCCATGGTGGCGAGGTTAGTGGATCATCGCGCGAGGAAGGCCCCCACCGTCGCCTCGAAGGCGGCCTTGGCCTCGATCATCACCCAGTGCCCGCACTTCGGGAAGATGTGGAGCTCCGCGTCGGGGATGAGGCGCATCGGGACCATCGCCATGTCGGGTGGGCTGACTCGATCGTCGCGGCCCCAGGTCAGCAGCGTCGGGCAGGCGACCTTGTGCATCGACGCCCAGTACGGCGGGTTGTCCGACGCGGCCATGAATTGCTGCTGCATCTCGAAAGCCGCTGAGCCGTACATCATCTGCGCCGTCTTCTGCGCGTCTGGGTTGATGGCGGCCTGCCACCGTTCCTCGATGAGTTCCTCGGTCACCAGCGAGCGGTCGAAGACCATCGACGTGAGCCAGCGGACCAGCTTGTCCTTGTCCGGGGCGTCGGTGAACTCCTGGAGGAGGCGCAGGCCCTCACTGGGGCTGGGGCTGAACACATTCGGGCCGATACCGCCGATGGTGACGAGCTTCTCGACGCGCTCGGGCTTCTTGATCGCCAGGTTGACGCCGACGACCCCACCCATCGAATTGCCGATCATCGCGGCCTTGTCGATGCCGAGTGCATCCATGAACCGGAGCACCGAGCCGCCGGCCGTGAGAACCGGGTGGCCCTCGACGGCGTCGCTCACCCCGAAGCCGGGGAATTCGATGACGAAGCAGTGGTGTGTCTGCGCGAAGCGCCCGAGGTTCCCGCGGTAGTTGCGCCAGCCGGTCACGCCGGGCCCGGATCCGTGCAAGAGGATCAGCGGCGGTGCGTCGGCGTCGCCGGCCTCGTGATAGCGCAGTGTGCCCTGATCGGTCGTCAGTTCCCGTTTGGTCGCATCGAAGGTGACATCCACGTCGACCAGACTAGAACGTGTTCTAATCCGTTGTCACCGGGTGGGCGTGATCCGACCGATCTGCGGAGGTGAGGTGCCCGACACCGATGATGTCGTGCAGGATGCGATGCACTATCGCGTCGCCGACGACCTCGTAGTGGACCATCCGGCCGACCTTCTCCGAACGGACCCACCCCTGGTCGCGCAGCTTGCGGATCGACTGGGAGGCGGCGTTCTCGGTGATGCCGATACGGGTGGCCAGTTCGGCGACCGTGGAACCCGGCCGCGCATGCATCTCCGCGACGAGTCGGAGGCGGTTGGGGTCGCTCAGGAGCATGAAACGTGCGGCCCAGGAGTCCGCGTCGAACGTGTCCGCGTGAAATGAGTGTGGGTCGAAGTCGGTCACCGGCCCCTCCTCGTCACTTCGTCGATGGACACCAGCTCATCGTTCCTCACGGCCCCGGTGGCGGCAAATGTGTGTCTGAGAGAACATATGTTTGTGCACACACGTGTTGAGGGAGCGTCGTCGGCTGTTCGCGGAGTCGCCACGGTCGGAGCCGCCGTTCTTCTCGCGATGGTCGCCCTCGCGGGTTGCTCGGTGTCGGATCAGGCAACGGCGACCGATCAGATCGTCCTCGGCGAGGGACAGGACCTCGGTGACTTCAACCCGATGCTCGGTTATGCACGGCTCGGCGTCTCGCCCATCTACGACGGCCTCCTCATCCCGGCCGCCGACGGCGACGACCGCGTTCCGGACCTCGTCCCGGCGCTCGCCGCGTCCCGCCCCGAGCGTGTCGCGCCGCGGACGTGGCGGGTGCCGCTCAAGAGTGGCGTCACGTTCTCCGACGGCACCGCCTTCGACGCCGCCGACGTCGTCGCGACCTACCGGGCCGTCGTCGATCCACGGGTCGCGTCGCAGATCTCGACCGACTTCGAGCCGATCGTCTCGGTCGAGGCCGACGGGCCCGGGGCGGTGACCGTTCGGATGAACACCGACGCGGACCCGTCGCCGTACCTGCTCGTGGGTGTCGTGCCCGCCGAGCGGGTGGAGGATGCGCCGGCGGCGGAGTGGGCCCTGAACACCGAGCCCGTGGGCACCGGGGCGTACCGGCTCGATTCGCTCGAGCCGGACCAGGCCGTTCTCGTTGCGCGCGAGAACTATTGGGGAAACCAGCCGGCGGTACAACGCATCGTCTACACCCACGTTCCCGACGACAACACCCGCGCGCAACGGATCGCGGCCGGTGAGATCGACGGCGCGAACCTGCCACCGAGGCTCGCCGAGAGCCTGGACGGGCGTGACGGCATCGACGTGGTGTCGGTGAAATCCGCTGACTGGCGCGGCATCTCACTGCCGAGCACGAACCCGTTCACCGCCGACCCGGCCGCTCGCCTCGCGATGAACCTCGGCATCGACCGGCAGGCCGTCGTCGACGACGTGCTGACCGGCGACGGTGAACCCGCCAGCACGCCGATCGCCTCGGTATACGGGGCTGACGTCTACGACGAGCAGACGCAGTTCGGCTTCGACGCCGATCGTGCACGGGCGACACTCGACGCCGCCGGGTGGCGGACGGCTCCCGACGGTATCCGGGCCCGCGGGGCCGACCGGGCGTCGTTCGCCCTCCTCTACAACGCCGAGGACACTCTTCGCCGTGATCTGGCGGTGGCGTTCGCGGCGTCGATGAAACGGATCGGTGTGGAGGTCCTCACCCGCGGCACCAGCTGGGACGAGATCGATTCCGAATTGACCTCGGCAGCGGTGCTTCTGGGTGGCGGCGCGACGCCGTACAGCATCGACTCGCAGGTCTACGACACCCTGCACACGCGCGTCGCGAACTCGTCGCCGTACTCCAACCCGGGCGACCTCACCGCCCCCGGGCTCGACGCCCTTCTCGACGAGGCACGTGCGAGCGCGCCCGGGCCGGCGAATGACCAGCGGTATCAGCGCATCCAGCAGATCTACGCGGCTGCGCCGTCGTACGTCTTCCTGGCGTTCCTGCACCACACCTACGCCTCTCGGGGCGAGGGTTGGCGGCACGACGACCCGATCCTCGAACCGCATTCGCACGGCGTCACCTGGGGCCCGTGGTGGAACGTGCCGTCGTGGCAACCGATCTCATGACCTCCCTCGCCTCGTCGGTGCGGTCGATCCGGCCGGCCGGCACCGACGCCGACGATCGGACCGACAGGCGGCACCCGCGGCGCCGGCGCACGAGGCGGCCGGACTCGCGCACGCGGCGAGCCGGACGACTCCTGCTCCGGCGCGTCCTCCTGATGATCCCGACGACGATCCTGGTGTCGCTCGGGATCTTCGCCGTCGCCGCCGCGTCGCCGTTCGAACCGCTCACCGCTCATCTCGGTGACAACTACCAGTCGGCCACCCCCGCCCAGCGGGCGGCGACCGCGGCCGCCTATGACGTGGACCAGTACTGGCTGAGCGCCTGGTGGAACTGGTGGGGTGCGCTGCTCCACGGTGATCTGGGTTGGTCCTCGACCCAGGGCCGCGCGGTCGACGAAGTGATCTCGCAACGTCTTCCGTTCACCCTCGGCATGTCGACGGCTGCATTGATCTCCGCTGCGTTGCTCGCCGTCGTCGGAGGGGCCGTCATCGGTATGCGGCGGGGCGGGCTGGTCGACCGGGCGTGTACGGCGTTGGCGGCCATGCTGGCCGCGACCCCGCCCTTCGTGGTGTCACTGGTGCTGGTCAGCATCTTCGCGGTGACGCTGGGGTGGTTTCCGACCTCCGGTGCTCGACGCCCCGGCGACGACTACTCCCTCGACGGTCTGCTCACCCACGCCGTGTTGCCGTACCTGGCCCTGACCGTGTCGATGATCCCGTGGTTGCTGCTGACCATGCGCGCGGCCGTCGTCGACGCCACCGCCTCCGATGCGGTCCGGGCCGCCCGGACCCGCGGTGTCGACGGGTGGGCGCTCGTGCGCGGGCACGTGGTGCCGGTGTCGGTACTGCCCACCCTCGCGCTCCTCGGCACCCGCCTGCCCGAGATCATCGCCGGCGCCGCCATCGTCGAGACCGTCTTCGGCTGGCCCGGCCTCGCCGCAGCGCTCGTGGATTCGGCCGTGGCACTGGACTTCTCGTTGCTGGCCGCGCTCGCGGTCGGATCGGCCGTACTCGTGCTGCTCGGGTCGGCCCTGTCCGATGCGGCGGCCGTGTGGATCGATCCGCGGATCGGACTGACCGCATGACGACCATCGGTGACACGACGGGCGTCGGGGTCGTGAGCCGTCGGGCCGCGATCGGTCACCGCGCCGCCCTCGTCACACCGTGGGTCGTGCTGACGGTCATGGTCGTCATGGCGGTCGGGTGGCCCGTTCTCGCAGGCGAACAGACCGCCGACTTCGCGCGTTCACTGCTGCCTCCGGGTTCCGGGGCGGCACTCGGGACCGACCACTCGGGGTACGACCTCGGTGTCAGAACTGCTGCCGGACTGCGGATCTCGCTGCTGATCGCCGCGGCGTGCGCGGTCCTGGCGACGGCCCTCGGCGTCCTCGTCGGAATCGGTGCGGTGACGATGGGCGGGTGGTTCGACGCGGTGGTGATGCGCGTCGTCGACGGGGTCAACGCCTTGCCGCACCTCGTCGTCGGAGTGGTCATCGCCGCGATGTGGCGCGGTGAGCCGGTCGCGATCATCGCGTCGATCGCGCTGACCCACTGGCCGTCCGTCGCGCGGGTGGTGCGCGCCGAACTACTCGAGGCGACGTCGTCGGGGTGGGTCGAATCCGCCCGCTTGGCCGGTGCGTCCCGCACCTTCGTCGCCGTCCGCCATCTGCTGCCCGCAGTGAGCGGGCAGGTGCTGGTGGCGATGACCGTGTTGCTGCCGCACGCGGTCTGGCACGAGACGACGCTGTCGTTCCTGGGTGTCGGGCTCTCCCCGGACGCCGCGAGTCTCGGCACGCTGCTCGGGCAGGCGCGCGGTGACATCCTCACCGGCGCGTGGTGGACGCTGGTCGTGCCCGGTGTCGCCCTGATGGTCACCGCGCTCGCGTGTGCGGCCGCGGCGTCGTCGCTGCGTCGTGCCACGTCGCCGCCCGCCGGTGAGGTGTGGCGATGAACGCCGGGCTCGACGGGGTGACAGTGGAGATCGTGGCCCGGAATCGGTGGAACCGGGCAGCAGTCCGAGTGCTCGACGATGTGACGCTGCCCTTGCCGGCCGGGTCGATGACCGCACTGGTGGGTGAGTCCGGCTGCGGTAAGTCGATGGTCGCGTCGGTCCTGTCCGGTCTGCTCCCGCCGGGGTCCGTGCCGACGGGTCGACTGCGGATCGGCGGCGAGGTGTTCACCGATCGTGAACTCGCCGGCGCGGACCGCCGGTGGCGAGGACTCCGCGGGCGCCGCATCGGCTCCGTTCCCCAGTCGGCGTCGACCTCGTTCACGCCTGTGCGCAGTGTCGGCGCGCAGCTGGACGAGGTGATCGGCATTCTCGACGGGTCCCGGGATGCCGTCGAGCTGTGCCGACGCGTGCACCTCGACCCCGCCGCACTCCGGTTGTATCCGCACGAGCTGTCCGGCGGGATGGCGCAGCGCGCCGCGATCGCCGCAGCCCTGGCCGGTGATCCGGACACGATCGTCGCCGACGAGCCGACCTCGGCGCTCGACGCCGAACTCGCAGCCGACATCTGGGAGCTCCTCGCCGAAGCCGCGAGTGCCGGCGCGGCGGTGCTCGTGATCACCCACGACGTCGAGACGATGCGGCGCGGGTGCGATTCGGTGGCGGTCATGCGCGCGGGACGGATCGTCGATCATCGTCGGCTCGATGAGATCGTTGCCTCCGACGACGCCTATGTCGCCGGGTTCTTCGAAAGAGTGCCGTGACCGTCGGTGACCTGCTCGTCGGCACGGGCCTGTCGGCCCGCTTCGGCGACACCCTCGTGTTCGAGGGCCTCGACGTCGGTGTCGGCGCCGGAACGGTCACCGGAGTGGTCGGGCGGTCGGGGAGCGGCAAGACGACGCTGCTGCGCGTCCTCGCGGGGTTCGCCGCGCCGGCTGCCGGAAGAGTCGCGTGGCCGGGCGGGCGTCGCCCCGGCGACATCGCCCTCCTCGCCCAGCATCCGCGCCTCGTCGCCAACCCACGGTGGACGCTGCGCCGGATCGTCGCCGAACCCGCGACGATCGCGAGACGAGACTGTGACGTCGAACGAGCCGCGGATCGCGTCGGCCTCGATCCGGCCTTGCTGGATCGCTATCCGTCACAGGTGAGCGACGGTCAACTCCAGCGCGCGTGCCTCGGCAGGCTCGTGGTGCAGCAGCCGCGGGTCGTGCTGTGCGACGAACCGACCGCGATGCTGGATCCGGTCGCGTCTCGGGCCGTGACGTCGCTGCTCGACGACCTCGTCGCCGACGGGGCGGGCCTGCTGCTGGTGAGCCACGACCGACGGCTGGTGGAATCGCGCAGCCGGGACGTCATCGACCTCGACCGGTGCTGACGGTTGCGGCCGCTGTTCGGGTCGCCGAGTGGCTTCGACTCGGCGCCTCGACCTCGACGCGCTCCTTCGTCGCTTGCTCGGCCCGGCGGCTGCGCTCGGTGCCGGCTCAACCAGCGGAGGGGCGTCGCTGCGCTCGGTGCCGGCTCAACCAGCGGAGGGGCGTCGCTTCGCTCGGTGGACGGGGATTCTGCTGGTCGAGCAGCGTCGACCGAGCGTAGCGAGGACGCCGCGTCCGTCGAGGCCACTCGGTGAGTGGTGTCAACCAGCGGAGGGGTGATGCCCCGTCACATCTGCAGGCGGACGGCGTCGTCCTCGCCGAACTGGTCTTCCAGCACCTCGGGGGAGTAGTCGAGGTCGATCTCGGCGACCGGGCGTCCCCGGGCGGACTCGATGGCCGAGAGCCGACGCTGGGCGCGGTCGGCCGCATAGGCGAGGAACTCGTCGTTGTCGAGGCCGAAGGGTTGGACCTCGAACTGCTGGTTGACCCACTCGATCATGCCCAGCGCGAGCGGCAGCAGTTCGTTCATGCGTTCGCCGACGGCGTCCCACAGCGAGTCGTCGGCCGCGACGTGCCGGCGACACGTGAAGGTTCCCCACGCCATGTGCCGCCGCTCGTCGTCGCCGATGAACCGGATCAGCTTCTGCATCCCCGGGAAGATCCCGTGCCTGGTGCACACCTTCTGCCACGCGTGGTAGCCGGTCAGCGCCAGGCTGCCCTCGATCACGTGGTTGTAGGTGACGCTGGCGCGGATCTGGTTCCGGGGCGACGGGTCGTGGTCGAGGACGTGCAGGGACGCGGGCAGCTCTTCGTAGAACAGCTGGCGATAGTAGGGATTCGCGCTGACGAAGCTCTGGAGGTCGCCGGTGAGGCCGACCGCGTCCATCCACCGCCGGAACACTTGGGTGTGCTTGGCCTCTTCGAAGCAGAACTGCGACAGGTACATCTCGTCGCCGAACCGGCCCTCGGTCGCCATCGCCTTCATGAACGGCTGGATGTCCTGGGTGACCGCCTCCTCGCCGGCGATGAACTGACTCACCAGGTAGGTGGCGCTCCGGCGCTGCTCGTCGGTGAGCTCGGCCCAGTCCTGTGCGTCCTGCGAGAAGTCGATGGCGATCGGATCCCAGAACCGAGCATTGCCTTTCACGAAGAGCCGCAACGGAAACGAGTCCCAGTTGAGACCGCCCTGTCGCAATGACGAGAAGTCGGCCCGGCCCTCCGCTTTGTGTTCGATGAGAGTCATGAGATCACCAGCCAGACACTTCGGAAGTGGAGTACCCCGACGCTAACCCCTTCCTCGATCCGGAGATACGAGATCGACCAACTCTGTTGTCGCGGACTGGGTTCCGGCCTGACGCCGATCGGTGGGCGATGCCGTCATCGTCGAACCCGGTGGCGTCGGCTGGGCGGCCGACGCCGTCGACCGTGCGGCCTGGCTCGTCGGGTGTGCGGTCGTAATCGAGACTGTCCGGAGCTTGGGTCGACGACCGCCCGAACCCGGCCTGGAACGTCACCGCAATCCTGTGCCAGGGATCGCGTGAAACGCCTGCGAGAGTGTCGGCGGTGGACCACCATGTGACCTACGTCGCATAAGCAGACGGCGATATCTGACGCCCCGGTGCCGGGGCAGCACGAGCGAGGAGCACGAATGAAGACCAAAGGTGCAGTTCTGCGCAATCCGGGCGAAGAGTGGAAGATCGAGGAGTTCGAGCTCGGCGATCCGGTGGCGGGCGAAGTCCAGGTCAAACTCGTCAGCTCGGGTTTGTGCCACTCGGATCACCACCTGCGGACCGGCGACAGCCCGGCGCCGATGCCGGTACTCGGCGGTCACGAGGGCGCCGGAGTCGTGACCAAGGTGGGTCCCGGTGTCACCCGCCTCAAGGAGGGCGACCACGTCGTCACCGCGTTCATCCCGGCCTGCGGAACATGCGAGCCGTGCTCGCGCGGTCAGCAGAACATCTGCGACGAGGGTGCTCGCCTGCTGACCGGTCTGTCCATCGCCGACGACACCAACCGCGCGTACACGCACGACGGGGTACCCCTCGTGCAGATGTGCATGCTCGGGACATTCGCGCCCTACATCACTGTCAATCAGGCGTCGCTGGTCAAGATCGAAGACGACATCCCGCTGCAGGCGGCCGCGCTGCTCGGTTGCGGTGTCGCTACCGGTTGGGGTTCGGCCGTCGAGATCGGTGGCACCCACGCCGGTGACACCGTGGTGGTCGTCGGCATCGGTGGTGTCGGCATCAACTCGATCCAGGGTGCGGCCGCCGCCGGCGCACGCAACGTCATCGCCGTCGATCCGGTGCCGTTCAAGTTGCAGATGGCCGAAAAGCTGGGTGCGACACACACGTTCCCGTCGATGGAGGCCGCGCTCGAGGCGATCGGCGACATCACGTGGGGCAAGATGGCCAACACCACGATCCTCACCGTGGGCGAGATCGACGGTTCGATGATCGCTCCCGCCCTCGCCCTCACAGGTAAGGCCGGGCAGGTCGTCGTGGTCGGTATGGGCAACTTCCAGTCGATGGACGCCCAGATGAACCTCTTCGACCTCACCCTCATGCAGAAGCGCGTGCAGGGTGCGATCTTCGGCGGAGCGAGCCCCCGCACCCAGGTTCCGGCGCTGCTCAACGAATACCGCGCCGGCAAGCTCAATCTCGACGATCTGGTGACCAAGACCTACCGTCTCGATCAGATCAACGAGGCGTACGACGACATGCTGGCGGGCAACAACATCCGCGGCATGATCGTCTACGGCGACGACGACTACTGAGTCTTATCGATCACCAGGCCGAGCGGCCTTCGAGGCCCGTCCTCGGTTCACGCGCGACGTCAGGTCACCGTCCGGTGGCCTGACGTCGCGCGTTGATCAGCAGGTTGAGGAACCGCAGTCCCAACCCGAGCAGCACCAGCGTGCTCGCCATCTGGATCGACACCGCAACCCGGGCCCCCTGCGAATCCGGTGCGATGTCCCCGAATCCCGTCGTGGTGAACACCGTGAGACAGAAGTACAGGGCGTCGATGCGGGTCAGGGACTCGTTGAAACTCCCGGTGTCGTACTCGGAGAACAGGAAATAGGTCGTGGCAAAGGCGACGATGTAGAAGCTCGCCAATGCCACGAGCATCTCCATGGCGGTCGCGACCGGCCGGTCCGAGTGACTGAACCGGCGAACCTCCCAGACACAGAACGACATCAACAGCAGGGCGCCGACCACCAGGCCGAGCGAGTTGATGTCACTGTCCTTGTTGATGGGTAGCAGGAAGTACCCCGCCAGAAGGACGATGGCCGCGCCGATCGGTCGCAGCAGGGCGATGGTGAGGTCGCGTCCCCGGACCAGACCGAGTGACGCAGCGGTACCCGGCGGCTTCTCCTCGCGCGGACCGGCGCCGCCGGGCACCTCGCTCACCAGATCCGCACGCGCTCGGCCGGGTCCAGATACAGAGCGTCTCCGGGTTCGACGTCGAAGGCATCGTGGAACGCGTCCATGTTGCGGATGACGCCGTTGCACCGGAACTCCGGCGGCGAGTGCGGGTCGATGGACAGGCGTCGGATCGCCTCGGCGTCGCGGGTCTTGGTCCGCCAGATCTGCGCCCAGCTGTAGAACACGCGCTGCGTCCCGGTCAGGCCGTCGATGACCGGTGGCTCGGAGCCGGCGCCGGAGCCATCGGGCCCGCTCGCTTCGCTCCCGGCGCCCTCGGTCGCGATCTGGTACGCGACGAGAGCGATCGACAACCCGCCGAGGTCGCCGATGTTCTCACCGATGGTGAAGTCGCCGTTGACCTTGTGTTCGGGGTCGAGTCCGGTAGGGGTGAACTCGCTGTACTGATCGATGAGTTTACGTGTCCGCGAGGAGAACTCGGATCGGTCGGTGTCGGTCCACCAGTCGACGAGGTTGCCGTCGCCGTCGTACTTGGCGCCCTGATCGTCGAACCCGTGTCCGATCTCGTGACCGATGACCGCACCGATGCCCCCGTAGTTGACCGCGTCGTCGGCGTCGGGGTCGAAGAAGGGCGGCTGGAGGATCGCGGCGGGGAACACGATCTCGTTCATGCCGGGGTTGTAGTACGCGTTGACCGTCTGCGGAGTCATGAACCATTCGTCGCGGTCGACCGGCGAACCGATCTTGGCGAACTCGCGATCCTGCTCGAACGACGAGGCGCGCGCCACGTTCCCGATGAGGTCACCACGGTCCACGCTGAGCGAGCTGTAGTCCCGCCACTTGGCCGGGTAGCCGATCTTCGGGTTGAACTTGCCGAGTTTGACGAGGGCCTTCTCCCGGGTCTCCGGGGTCATCCACGGCAGGTCGGAGATGTTGCGGCGGTAGGCCTCCACCAGGTTGGCGATCAGTTCGTCCATCCGAGCCTTGGCCTCGGGCGGGAAGTGCTTGGCCACATAGAGTTTGCCGACCGCAAAGCCCATCGCGCCCTCGACGAAGCCGACACCGCGCTTCCACCGGTCCCGGTTCGTCTCCGCACCGGTGAGGGTGCGGCCGTAGAAGTCGAAGTTCTCGTCGACGAACGGCGACGACAGGTACGGCGCCGCCGAGCGCAGCAGGCGCCACGTCAGCCAGGTCTTCCACTCGTCCAGCGGGCGGCTGGTGACGAGCTCGCCGACGCCCGACACGAAGGACGGCTGCGCGACGACGACCTCGGCAAAGGTGGCATCGCCGCTGGTGCCCAGCCCGCCGAACCACTCGGAGAAGGGGAATCCATCTGCGGTGGACGCCAATTCGTTCAGCGACATGAGGTTGTAGGTCAGCTCGGCATCGCGGCGTCGAACCACATCCCAGTGCCGGCCGGCGATGGCTGTCTCGAGGTCGAGGATCACTGCTGCCCGAGCGGCCGCGTCGTCGAACCCGGCCAGCGCGAACATGCGCTCGACGTGCGCGACATACGCCGTCCTGGTCTCGGCGTGCTTGTCCTCCCGGTAATAGGACTCGTCGGGAAGTCCGAGACCGGACTGTGTCAGGTGCACGAGGTAACGGTCGGACTGCTTCGCGTCGGTGTCCACGTAGTAGCCGAACAGACCACCCGTGCCGTGCCGCTGGAGCCGGCCGATCCGCCGGGCGAGTGCCTCGATGGAGTCGATGGCGGCGATCTTCTCGAGTTCGCCGGTGATCGGGCCGATCCCGAGGGCCTCGATGTGGTCGGTGTCCATGAACGAGGCGTACAGATCGCCGATCTTCTGCGCGTCGGAGCCGCTCTCGGGGCTCGACGCGGCGCACTCGGTGATGATGTCGCGCACGTGCTCTTCGGAGTTGTCGCGGAGGACGTGGAAGGCGCCGTCGACCGAACGGTCCTCGGGGATGACATGCGACTCGAGCCACTTACCGTTCACATGGGCGAACAGATCGTCCTGGATGCGGACGGAATCGTCGACCCACTCGAGGTCGAGTCCGGAGTTGAGGTCAGTATTCGATGCAGTCACGCGCTCCATCCTGTCACCGGATCGGCGATTCGTCAGCCGCCTCCGCCGTGGGCGAAACCCGCCGGCGTCGTCTCCGCAGACTCGGCGATCGCGGGTACGAATCCGCCTACGCTGAACCCATGGAGTCAACCTTCGACGTCGTCGTGATCGGTGGCGGTCCGGTGGGCGAGAACGTCGCCGACTACGCGATCCGGGGCAGTGATCGAACCGCTGTCGTCATCGAGCACGAACTCATGGGCGGTGAGTGCTCGTACTGGGCGTGTATGCCGAGCAAGGCGCTGCTGGGTCCGGGGTCGGCGCTCGAGGAGGCTCGTGCCCTGGCGGGCGCGCGTGAACGTGTGAGCGGGGAACTGCCCGATGCCGCCGGCGTCCTCGGGTGGCGCGACACCGTGACCGGGCGCCGGGAGGGACCCGGTGACACGCACGACGACTCCGGTCAGGTGCGGTGGGCGGAAGGTGCGGGTATCGACGTGATCCGCGGACACGGGCGGATCACGGGGGAGCGCCAGGTGACCGTCGGTGACACGGTGTTGACGGCGCGCGAGGCAGTGGTCGTCGCAACCGGCAGCACGGCGTCGATCCCGCCGACGCCGGGTCTGGCGGACGCGCTCCCCTGGACGTCCCGCGACGCGACGAATCTCGTCGACGTACCGGATCGCGTCCTGGTCCTCGGCGGCGGCGTGGTGGCCTGCGAGGCGGTGACCTGGTTGCTCGATCTCGGGGTGCGTGAGGTCGTGATGGCCATCCGGGGTGACCGGCTGCTGCCCAAGATGGAGTCGTTCGTCCCGCAGCTGATCGCGGAGTCGTTCACCCGTCGCGGCGTCGACATCCGGTTCGGCACGACGATCCAGTCCGTCGATCGGCCCGACGTCGCCGACACGGGCTACGGACGCATCCACGGCGGGCCCGCGACCGTCGACCTGGCCGGGGACGGGGCCGGCAGGATCGTCGTCGACGAGATCCTGGTGGCCGCGGGACGCTCGCCCGCGACGCGGGATCTGGGTCTAGAGTCGGTGGGTCTCGAGGCGGGCGGCCCGCTCCGCGTCGACGACCACCTGACGGTGGCGGACCATCCGTGGCTCTACGCGGTGGGAGATGTGAACGGCCGTAATGCGTTGACGCACATGGGCAAGTACCAGGCGCGGGTGGCCGGCGACGTGATCGCCGCGCGCGCGGAGGGCCGCGGCCTCGACGGCCCACGGTTCGCCGCGGCCTCGGACCATGGCGCGGTTCCGCAGGTGGTGTTCACCCGGCCGGAGATCGCAGCGGTCGGCCTGACCGAGAGACAGGCGAAGGATGCCGGGGTCGACGTGCGGGTCGCCGACGGGGACATCTCGGTCGCGGGGTCGTATCTGACCGATCCGGAGTACTCGGGCCACGCCCGTCTCGTCGTCGACGCGAGCCGCGACGTCCTCGTGGGGGCGACGTTCGTGGGGCCGCAGACAGCGGAACTCGTGCATTCGGCGACCGTGGCGATCGTCGGTGAGGTCCCGCTGTCGCGGCTGTGGCACGCGGTCCCGTCGTATCCGACGATCAGTGAGGTGTGGCTGCGGCTGCTCGATCAGCTGCGATGAACCGCGGCCCGGTGGGCTGAGGCCGGGGCCCGATCCGCGGGTCAGAAGCTCAGTCGCCGGATCTTGTCCGGCCGGATGACGATCCGCACCCAGTCATCGGCGAGGATCTCGGCGAGATCCTGGGCGCGGGTGGGGTCGTCGAGGTCCCAGTAGCGCTCGGCGAGTCGGGTCGCGAGGTCGCGTGCGGCGTCGCCGTCGGTCTCGACCCGCGCCGGACCGGCTATGGCGATCCAGCGTTCGCGCTCGTCGGCCGGTGTGGCGACCACGATCGAGGCGCGCGGGTCGGAGGCGAGTCGGCGGACCTTGAGCGAATCGGGACCGGTGAAGAGCTGGACCTCGCCCTCTGATGTCGCCTCGAACCAGACGGGGCGGGGCTGCGGGGGAGTCGGGCCGGTGGCCGTCGAGAAGAAGCCGAGGAGGGGGCGGGCCAGGAACTCGAGGTCGTCGGTGCCGAGGGTGTCCGAGGAGATCGCAGTGGTGTCGCTCGTGGTCGGTACAACCCGCGCGGCGGCCGATCATTCCATGCCCGCGAGGGCATTGGTCTGACCACTTGACCACCAGGCCTGCGGCGGTCTACGGTCGGCGCATGCCGTTCGAGCCCGTGTCCCAGCAGAGCGCCCCCGAGATCGTCTTCGACCAGATCGTCGAAGGTGTCCTGTCCGGTGATCTGCCGGCGGGTGAGGCTCTGCCCAGCGAACGCGAGTTGGCGCGCATCCTCGGTGTGTCGCGGCCCACCGTGCGGGAAGCGTTGAAGCGGGTGGCAGCCGCAGGCCTGGTCTCCATCCGCCAGGGCGATGGCGCACGGGTCCAGGACATCGCACGCACGGGCGGTCTCGATCTGTTGCCGCGCTTGCTCATCCGGGGCGGTGCGCTTGTGCCGAGCGTTGCGCGCTCGATCGTCGAGGCGCGCGCGGCGGTGGGGCCGGACGTCGCGGGTCTCGCCGCGAAGCGGGCGACAAGCGACCACATCGAGAGGCTGTCGTCGGTGCTCGCCGACCTCGCCGTCGAACCGGACCCGGTCGCCCAACAGGTCGTCGCACTCGAATTCTGGAGCACGGTCGTCGACGCGGCCGACTCCATCGCCTTCCGTCTCATGTACAACTCGCTCCGCGCCGCGTACGAGCCTGCGGTTCCCGCGCTCGCATCGATGCTGGAGCCGGAGGTGGGGAACATCGAGGGCTATCGAGCGGTCGTCGATGCGGTCGGTACACACGATCCCGAACGCGCGGCGACCGCCGCTCGTGAACTGCTCGCTCCCGCGACGGCGTCCCTACTCGACCTCTGCCGGGCGCTCGAAGACGCCGAATCCGTTCCCGGAGAGGAGAGCTGATGTCTGCCGACGACATCGACGCCACCGCCCGCAGGCAGGTCGCCGCCGAAGAACGACGCATGCGGTCCCGCAAATCGACGACCCTGCGCGGCGCATTCGCCGAGTTCCTGCGACACCCATCGCCCTGGATGATCGCCGCATTCTTCCTGACCTCGCTCGCGGCGCGGTTGTGGTTGAGCGGCTGGGGTATTGCCGACCTACTGGTCCCCGTCGTGATGATCGCGACCTTCCCGCTGGCGGAATGGCTGATCCACGTCTTCGTGTTGCACTGGCGGCCGAAGCGGTGGGGTCCCATCACCATCGATCCCCTGGTCGCGCGGAAGCATCGGGAACATCACGCGAACCCCCGGAACATCCCGCTGGTGTTCATTCCGTGGCAGGTGCTGGTCACGGTCGTCCTCGCGGCTGTCGCGGTGGGGCTCGTCGTATTCGCCAGTGCAGAACGGGGTCTCACGTTCATGGTGACGCTCGCGGCGATCGGACTGGTCTATGAATGGACGCACTATCTGATCCACTCCGACTACCGGCCGCGCCACGCCTACTATCGCCGGCTGTGGCGGAATCATCGCTTCCACCACTACCGCAACGAACACTACTGGTTCGCGGTCACCACGGCAGGCACCGCGGACCGGTTGTTGCACACCTATCCCGACCCCGAGACGGTCGAGAAGTCCCCCACCGCAAAAGATCTACATGCGCTGACGCAGTCGGGGGACTGACCGGGGAACTCCGTCAGGTTGCGTTTTGTCCCGGTAACCGGGACAAAGCGCAACCTGATCCGGGAGACTTTCGCGCATGCGGGTATTCGTGACCGGCGGTACGGGGGCCATCGGGGGATACGCGGCGCCCGCAATGATCGCCGCCGGACACGACGTGCGCGCCCTCGTGCGAACGGATGCCGCCGCGTCCGCATTGCGTGCTCACGGCGCCACCCCGGTTCGGGTGTCGTTGTTCGATCGTGACGGCCTCGCCGAGAGCTTCGACCACTGCGCCGCGGTGGTCAATCTCGCTTCGGCGCTCCCGGGTACGGCGTCGTTCGTCCGGCTGTCGGCCTGGACGGACTGCCACCGCATCCGACGGGAGGGATCGGCAGCGGTGGTCGATGCGGCCATCGCCGCCGGCGTGCCGCGAGTGCTGCAGGAGTCGGTTGTCATGGTGTACACCGGTTCCGGGGACCGGTGGATCGACGAGGAATCGCCCGTCGATCACTATCCGATCGCGACCGGCAATCATGCCGCCGAGGCGTCGGCCCATCGCTTCACCGATTCCGGTGGCTCCGGCGTCGTGCTCCGGTTCGGACTGTTCTACGGTGCCGGCGCCGCTCACAGCGAACAACTGATGTCGCTCGCGCGGCGTCGGGTCGGCTTCCGGCGGGCCGGCCCGATGCCTACGTCTCCTCGATCCATCTCGCCGATGCGGCCGCAGCCGTGGTGTCTGCGCTCCACGTCGATTCCGGCACCTACAACATCGTCGACGATCTACCGGTCACCAAGCGGAACCACACGGCTGCCCTGGCCGGCGCGGTCGGCAGGCATCCCGTGGTGACCGGACCCGGTCGTGCTGCACTGCTGCTCGGCGAGCGCACCACGTCGCTGACCCGATCGCTCCGGGTGTCCAACAAGCGGTTTCGGTCAGCCGGTGGATGGCAGCCGCACTATCACTCGGTGTGGGAGGGGTACGCGCAGATGGCGCGCCGGCTCGGCGGCGGGTCGAGCTGATCAGCCGGCGCTAGCCACCGCCCAACCCGGCAGCCATCGACCACATCAGCACCTCGGCGTCGGTGTCGGCGGTGATCGAGAACGGCTCCGCGTCGGCGCCCCGCACGGCGTCACCCGGACCGAGTACACCGATCTCGTCGATGCCGACCTGTCCGTCCACGACGAACAGATGGGTGAACCGGCAACCGGGCACCTCGACGGTCTCGCCCGACCGGAGTCGAGCCGCGTACAGGGTGGCGCCCGAGTTGGCGACGGAGATCGCCGGGTTGCGGCCCGGGTCGCCGGACGCGATCGGTACGAGACCACCGGCGGCGAGACGCTCGCGGACGTCGGCCTGCTCATACGAGGGAGCGAGGCCGTGGCGGTCGGGCATCAACCACATCTGGACGTACCGGACGGGCTCGCTGCCGGAACCGGCGAGATCGGGCCAGGCGTCGTTGCGCTCGGAGTGCTCCACCCCGGTACCCGCGCTCATCCGTTGGACCAGGCCGGGGTAGAGGACCCCGGAGTGCCCCGCCGAGTCGCGGTGGACCAGCGTCCCCGAGACCACCCAGGTCACGATCTCGCTCTCCTGATGGGAGTGCAGGTCGAAGCCCGCGCCCGGCGCGACGACCTCGTCGTTGACCGCCAGCAATGCGCCGAAATGGGTGTTCGACGGGTCGTAGTTGTCGCCGAACGAGAAGCAGTGCCGCGAGGTCAGCCAGTCGGTGGCGGTGACGGCACGATCGTCACTGCGGAACACGGTGAAAACCATGTATTCATTGTCGCAGTCCGGCAAGCTGAGGACGGTCGGGGACGACCGGGTCCGGCGGTGTCGATGCCGAAGCCGGACGACGATCTCGCACGTTCGCGAAGTGTCAAAGGTCCCGGCGACGAGATGAGTTCGTGACCGGCTTGATCCCCGAATGGAAGCTCGCGGCGTCGATTTCGAGTGTTACACGAGTGAAAATTGGTGTCATGAAGATCTGGGTCAAGCGCGCGACGTCAGCCGCTTGCGCCGCGGTCACGTGCGCGGTCATGGTGAGTTCCTGTGGATTCGCCGGTTCGTCGGACACGGGTGCCGCTGCCGCCATCGATGCATTCGCCGCCGCACTGAGCCGTCAGGACGCCGGCGGGGCCGCGACGTTCACCACCGCGCCGGGACAGGCCGGTGACAGTCTCACCACCACTTTGAAACAGATGTCCGCTCAGCGGGTCGACGTCGACGTCGAGAACCCCGTCGAATACAGCGACGGGACGGCCACGTTCTCGGTCACCACCACCTGGAACTGGGACAAGGGCCGCGAGTACGAGTCGACCAGCGGCGGCACCGCGCGCAAACTCTCATCGGGCTGGAAGGTCACCTGGGACCCCGCGATCCTGCATGCCGGACTCACCGCCGGTGGCACCCTCCGCGAGATCCGCACCGATGCGAAGCCGGCGCCGACCGTGCGCAGCCGTTCCGGCAAGGTCTTCATGTACGCCCAGCCGGTCAACGAGATCGTCCTCGACCCCACCCGCACCGCCGATCTGAACGCCTCGGTGCGGGCGCTGGCCGGGGTGATCGCACCCATCGCCCCGATGATCACCGGGCAGGTGATCCGCGAGAAGCTCGACGCGACCCCCGGCAAGGCGATCACCGCGGTCGGACTGCGTGACTCCGACATGGAGGTCCTCGCGGGTGACCCGCGGCGCGTACCCGGCGTCACGGTCAATCGGTCCGACCAGCTCGTGATGGCCGACCGGCGGCTCTCCTCGCCCCTCGAGTACGGACTGACCAACTACTGGCAGGCCATCCGCGATGCCACCGCCGGGTGGCAGGTCGAGATGCTGGGTCCGGGGGCGGCACCCCGCAAACTGGCGGGCGAGCAGGGGCCGCCCGGGCCGGACGTGCCGACGACCGTCGATCAGGGCATCCAGCTGACCCTGGGCGATGCGGCCGTCGAGGTGGGCCAGCCGGCGACCATCCTGACCCTCGACGCGCAGACCGGCGCGATCCTCGGGATGGCGCAGAACTCGTACGCGATCGACAGCGGTGTCGACATCGACCGCCCGTATCCGGTCGGTACGACGCTCAACCCGGTCTTCGACGCGATCGGGCGAGCCGCGGGGCCGCAGCACGAGCGCGGCGACGAACTCCTCGATCGGCTCGGACTCGGCGTCCAGTTCACGGTGCCGGGCGCAAGCGTTCCCACCCCGGATCGTCCCGGTATCGCGACCATCGACTTCCGGCCCGGTCAGAGCATGATGTCGATGACGAACATGGCCGCCTTCGGTGTCGCCATGGCGCGCAGCGCCGCCGGCCAGACGTCCTCGGTACCGCCGTTCGTACTGAAGAACGTGCCCACGAAGGTCTCCGGAGGCGACCTCGGCGGCCTCGACCCGGCCGTCGTCCGGCCGGTTCTCCAGGCGATGACCTCGACGGCCGCCACCGGTGATGCCAGTGACCTGACCCGGGCCCCGGGACTGCGCGCCCTGGTGGGCACCAACGGTCCGGAGGGGCCGGGATGGTTCGTGGGTCTGCAGGGCGGCCAGGTCGTCGTGATCTACACCGAGGGACCGAAGTCGGGGACCGCCGCGCTCCAGGTCGCGCAGAAGTACTTCACGATCAAGTAGCTCCCCGCCAGGTCAGGGGTCGGTCAGGCGGCGGCGCGCCGACCCAGCACGGCGAAGACGGCTCGCCAGCCGAGCAGGAAGGCGGCGAGCACCACGGCCGCGACGATCACGAAACTGACCGCCACCCCCTGGCTGAGGATGAACCGCAGGATCATCGCGACGGTCACCGTGCAGAACCAGACGACGAGGCCGACCGGGACGACCCGGTCCGGACGGTAGTCGTGCCCGAAGAAATCGCTCGACCGCACGTGCGCATAGACGTAGGTGATCGACCAACCGGCCGCGCAACCCGCCAGGAACGGCCACAGCGTGTGCAGCACCGAGGTCAGCACATACCCCTCTTCGTGGCTGGCCCGGCCGATCAGGACGAAGACCGCGATCGCCACGGCGTCGAACAGGGCTGCGACGGGAGCCGTCGCCGTTCCGCGCGCAGGCGAGGTCCCCGTCTCCGCCGTGTCGGAGCCCCGATCCGTCTTCGAGCTCAGCATGGTGGACTACCGTACCGGGTCCGACGGCGGATCGGTGTCGGACGTTCGGCCGGAGTCCCCGGGAAACCGGCCGTCGGACTCGTCGGCGGGCGACCTGCCCGTGGTGTCGGGGCCGATGCCGTCGGAAGGCGGGGGGTCGGGACGGGCGGGGCTGTCGGGCATCGTCGGCGACGGCTCGTCGGCCGCGCGTTCGAGTACCTCGGCGTCGCGCTCCACCTCGTCGATGAACGTGTCGTCGCGCTTGATGCGGTTGCGGAACATCAGGCCGATGACCACCCAGCCGATCGCCGAGACGATGACGTAGCTGATCAGACGGTAGATGAGGACCGCGGTGATCGCGTCGGCCGCGGGCATCCCGGCGCTGGTGAGTGCGGGCACCAGCACCGCGTCGACGACACCGATACCGCCCGGCAGCAGGGGGATGGCCGAACCGACGGCCTTGCCCGCCGCGTAGGCGACCATCAGGCCCGAGATGCTCGGGTGCGCGTCGACCGCCCAGCAGGCGAACATCAGGCAGGCCACATCGGCGACCCAGTTGAACAGGCTCCAGCCGAAGGCCACCGAGGTGTCGCGCTTGGTGAGTTGCACCGCCCGGAGCTGTTCGAGGGTCTCGAAGAGTCGCTCGGTCCCGTGGTCCTCCGGCTTGTTGCGGAGCTGATTCACCCAGCCGAGGACACGAATCCCGGTGCTCTTCAACGACTCCGGGTGGCTGGCCAGATACTGCAGCACCACCGCGACCGCGAGGAACCCGGCGACGGAGAAGACGACCGAGAACGGGCTGGTCTTCGCGCCGGCCAGCAGGGCGCCGCCGAATCCGAGGACGGCGAGACCGATACCGGCGAGCAGGCCCGACATCACGACCTGCCACGACGCGATGACCGGCGTCGCACCCCACTTGCGGGTCTCGCGGTAGGTGAACGCCGGGGCGAGCACCTGGCCGCCCGGCATCGTCTGGCTCAGCGAGTTGGCCGCCAGGATGACCGACAGTGACTTCCATTGCGTGACGCGCAGGCCCGCGGACCGCAAGAGCGCGCGCTGGACCTGCGCGAAGCTGTCCATCGACAGCATCGCGGCGACCAGACAGGCCGCCACCCAGTGCCACTGGATCTCGCCGATGCGGAACCAGGCGCCCTTGAGCTCGGGCCAGATGAGGACGACTTCGACGGCGAGGATGACGAGGACGACGGCGAGCAGGACCCAGCGCACCCACCAGAACCGAGGACGGGTGGCCGGGGCTGCCGCGCCCCCCGGCGAGCCAACATCCTCCGACGACATACGTGCCACCCTAGGGTAGGGGGCCCGGTGTCGATGACGACCCCCGTCGGCCACCTGCACTGTCTAGTGTGACTGTCGTGACCGAAGCCGAACGAGCCGAGCGGCCGCGCGATGTCCGCGACCTTGCGTCCATCGACCGGGCCAAGGTGCACCCCCAGGTACGGGCGGCGGCGGAATGGGCGTGGCGGTTGCTGCTCCTGGTCGCGGCGGGATACGTCGCCACCAGGGTGTTCCGGGAGTTCGAAGAGGTCCTCGTCCCGGTCGCCCTCGCCATCCTGATCGCGGCCATGCTGGTCCCCGGAGTCGATGCACTCGACCGGCGTGGGTTGCCGCGGTCGCTTGCGGTGATCGTCAACCTCGTCCTGGCGATCGGGTTGCTCGCGGCGGTCATGACGTTCGTGGTCCGCGAGTTCATCGACGGTGTCCCCGAACTCGCCGAGCAGGTTCGGGTGACCGTCGAGAAGACCAGGGAATGGCTCATCAACGGGCCCCTGGGGCTCGACCGGGACCAGGTGCGCAACTTCGGCACCGACACCCTCGACTTCATCCAGCACAACCAGGACCGTGTCACCAGCGGCGCGCTGGCCACGGCCACCACGGCCACCGAGATCATCACCGGTGCACTTCTGACGTTGTTCCTGCTGATCTTCTTCCTCTACGGCGGGGGCCAGATCTGGCAGTTCTCCGTCAAGCTGATCCCGCGGGCCAACCGGAATCGGGTGTGGGAGGCGGGTATCGCCGGGTTCGGCACCCTCGTCGGCTATGTCCGGGCGACGGTCGCGGTGGCCTTCGTCGACGCGTGCGGCATCGGCATCGGACTCGCGATCCTGCAAGTACCCCTGGCGCTCCCGTTGGCGTCGCTGGTCTTCCTGGGCGCGTTCATCCCGATCGTCGGCGCCCTGGTCACCGGCACCCTGGCGGTGCTGGTGGCCCTGGTGACCCAGGGCTGGATCGCGGCAGTCGTCGCCCTCGCCATCGTCGTCGGCGTCATGCAACTCGAAAGTCATGTGCTGCAGCCGTTCCTGCTGGGCCGGTCGGTGCGGTTGCACCCGGTCGCGGTGGTGCTCGGCATCGCGGCCGGCCTCGTGTCGGCCGGCATCATCGGTGGCCTGCTCGCCGTGCCCCTGATCGCGTTCTTCAACACCGCGATCCGGCGTCTGAAGGGGAGCGAGGCCGACGGCGCCCACGACGACCGACGCCCGGGGGTCGTCGCCGAGCCGGATCCGCCGGTCTGGGACACCGACGATCCCGACGCGGCGGCCGAGACGCTCGCGCAGGAGGTGTCGAGCACCGACTCGCGCCGGGACGCCGAACCAGGCGACCAGGCGGATTCCGAGCCGGGTCTCACCCGGAGCGAGCAGACCGGGCCGGACCGGGCGGGACCCGACCGCGACGGGGGCGGCGCGACGTGACCCGCCGGCCGCTGCCGGGTGCGGCCACCGAGCCGGACCGGACGCGCGAACCGGCCCGACCGGCACGGGTCGTCGACCACGATCCGGTCGGCCCACTGTGGCGGGGTGCGCAGATCTTCCGGTTGCTGTCGTACCTGTATGCGCTCGGCTTCCAGATCGCCGTCAACCCCGACCTCGACCGCAGCGGCGTCGCCTGGGTGCTCTTCGGTCTGCTGTCCGCGTGGACGCTGTTCAGCGGGATCGGCTACTTCGTCGGGTTCGCGCGCAACCGGGTGTGGGTCGGCGCCGAGGTGGTCGTCGTCTGCGCGCTGATGCTGTCGACGTCGTATGTCGCCGGCGCGGACTGGGCGTGGCACAACCAGACCTGGCCCACCACCCTGTGGGCCACCAACGCCGTCATCTCGGTCGCGATCCTCACCGGCCCGGTCGGCGGGATCGTGGCGGGTCTGATCGTCGGCGGCACCAGTACCTTCGTCAAGGGCGAACTCAACCTCGACTTCGGGCGCAACGCCACGATCATCGTCATCGTCGCGACCGGCATGGCGGTCGGACTCGCGGCCGCGAACGCCCGCCGGGTCCAGGAGCAGCTGTCGCGGGCCGCGCGTATCGCGGCAGCCGCCGAGGAACGCGAGCGGCTCTCGCGTGAGGTTCACGACGGTGTCCTCCAGGTCCTGGCGCTGATCGCTCGACGCGGTCGCGAGATCGGCGGTCCGACAGACGAACTGGCCAGGCTCGCGGCGGAGCAGGAGCGAGCGCTGCGTCGACTGATCTCGGATACCGACGACCCCGTCGCAAGCGACCCCGACGCGCAACGCAGCGTCGATCTGGCCGCCGCCCTCCGCGTCTTCGGCGACGGCCGGGTGTCGGTCAGTGCTCCCGCCGACCCGGTGATGATCCCGGCGCATCGGGGTGCCGAGATCCGTGCGGCGGTCGTCAACGCACTCGACAACGTGGTCAATCACGCCGGTCCCGGTGCGCGTGCGTACATCCTGGTGGAGGATCTGGGATCGGATGTGGTGGTGAGTGTGCGCGACGACGGGATCGGCATCCCGGACGGCAGGCTCGCCGAGGCGGTCGCGCAGGGACGCGTCGGGGTGTCGAAGTCGATCGTCGGGCGGATCGAATCCCTCGGCGGCACAGCGCGACTCGACACCGAAACGGGTGCGGGCACGGAGTGGGAGTTCACGGTCCCACGGGACGAGAGCGGAAGGTCGAGGGGAGCAACGGGATGAGTGCAGGCCGGAGTGACGGAGAGCAGGCGCCGCTGCGGATCATGGTCGTCGACGACCATCCGATCTGGCGGGAGGCGGTGGCCCGTGATCTCGCCGACGAGGGATTCGACGTCGTCGCCACCGCCGACGGTGTGGGCAGTGCGGGCCGGCGTGCGGCCGCCGTCACGCCCGACGTCGTGCTGATGGACATGCAACTACCCGATGGCACTGGCACCGAGGCGACGGCCGCGGTCCTCGCGGTCTCGCCCCACACGCGCATCCTCGTCTTGTCGGCCTCCGGCGAGCGCGATGACGTGCTCGAAGCCGTGAAGGCCGGGGCCAGTGGCTATCTGGTGAAGTCGTCGTCCCGGGAAGAGCTGGTGGAGGCGGTGCGCGCCACCGCCGACGGTCAGGCGGTCTTCACGCCGGGGCTCGCGGGGCTGGTGCTTGGCGAGTACCGGCGCATGTCGCAGCAGCCCGACGCCGCGCCCGCGGCGCCCGTGCTCACCGAGCGCGAGACCGAGGTGTTGCGTCTGGTCGCAAAAGGATTGAGCGCCAAGCAGATCGCGCGGCGCCTCGACCTCAGTCACCGAACGGTCGAGAACCACGTCCAGGCAACCCTCCGCAAGCTCCAGCTCGGCAACCGGGTGGAACTGACCCGCTACGTCATCGAACACGGCCTCGAGGAGGAGTGAACTCCCTCGAGGCCGTGATCGCTCTGTTCGGTTCCGTACCAACGCTATTCGACCGAACGGTCACTTCTGCGAGCGACTCCGCTTCAGCAGCTCCTGCACGCTGATCTGACCGTCGTCACCGGTCTCGTCGGACCGTGCGTGCCGGTCCGTGCGGGGGCGACGGCGCCGGGTGGCCTCATCCGCCGGACGGTCCTGTTCACCCGAGGCGGGGCCCGCGTCGGGTCGCGAGGCGGCCGCCGGGGTCGCGTCGGCACTGAGACCGCGCTCCATCGGCGACGGACCGTTGCTGCGACGCCCGCGCGACGAGGGGGTCGAGGTCTCCGGGCTGACCGACGCCGCGAGCGGGCGGCGGCCGGTCTCGTCGAGCGCGGGCCGCCGGCCGAGCGGTGACCGCGGTCCGGTCGGCTCCGGGGTCGGGCGGACGGGGCCAGGGGTCGGAGTCGGGTTCGGACGTCCACCGGTCTCCGGCGCGCGCGGCGGGCCCGACGGGGGAGTGACCGTCGGACGGTCGCCGTTTGCCGACCGGGGTGCGGCGTCGCCGAGTCGGATGCCGCCCTCACCGAGACTCCAGCCGCCGGTGTCGGGACGGTCGCTCTTCGACAGCCCGGAGCGGCGATACGGCGTCGCGGGACGGCGTTCGGCCGGTTCGGGACTCGGCGCCGTGGGCGCGGGGGACGGTCCGACACGAGCCGGCGGGGTGCGCGGCGGGGTCGGCCCGGGGTTCGGGCGTCCCGTGGTCGTCGGCGGACCCACCGGGGCGCCCTGGGGGCCCGGTACCGGTCCGGGGCGGGCGGTGCCGAGCGGTCGGTCCGGAGCGGACCGGGCCGGTGCGGCGGACCGACTGGTGCCGGCCGGTGCCCGACCCCGGCCGGGGACGGCGCCCGCCGGGACCGGTTGCCTGCGAGCCGCGGCCATCACCGAGGTCGGGGCCTCGGCCACCACGGTGCCCGCGCTCATCGGACGGGCGCCCGCACCGGCGTCGCGCTGCTCGTCGGGTTCGTCGTCGAGAACGGTCTCGCCGAGACCGATCTTGCGCTGGACCACTCGCATCCATCGCGGTGCCCACCAGCAGTCGTCGCCGAGCAACTTCATCACGGACGGCACGAGCAGCATGCGGATGACCGTGGCGTCGAGGATCAGCGCGGCGATCATGCCGAACGCGATGTACTTCATCATCACGATCTCGGACAGGCTGAACGCGCCGGTGACGACGACGAGGATCGCGGCGGCCGCGGTGATGATGCCGCCGGTGTGCGCGGTGCCGCTGCGGATCGCCTCGGTCGTGCTCGCGCCCTTCTGTCTGGCCTCGACCATTCGGGAGAGCAGGAACACCTCGTAGTCGGTCGAGAGGCCGAACACGATGGCGATGATCAGCACCAGCACGGCGGCGAACAGCGGGCCCGGGGTGAAGTTGGCCAGTTCGGCGCCGTGGCCGTCGACGAAGATCCAGGTGAGGATGCCGAGCGTGGCACCGAGGCCCAGGGCCGTCATGAGTGCGGCCTTGATGGGCAGCACGATCGAGCCGAACTGCAGGAACATCAACAGGCCGGTGATCAGGACGAGCATGACCGCCATCAACGGAAGTCGCTGCATGAGGGCGTCGATCGAGTCCTGCGTGAGTGCCGGGGTGCCCGACACGTACATGGTGAGACCCTCGGTGTCGATCGCGCGCAACTGCTCGATCGCCTGGGCTGCGGTGTTCCGGTCCTGAAGACCCGCAGACACCTGGTACACGCCCACGTTCGGATACCGCTCGGCGTCGAAGGAGCCGAAGTCGGACTTGTCGGCGTCGCTGAACTTGTTGGTGAAGCCGGGGACCTCGTCGGCGCGTTTGGCGATCGCGTCGAGCTTGTTCTGGTCGGCCTGGCTCGACTCGTCGTAGACGATGACGAGCTTGATGGCCTCGGTCCGCTCCTGCGGGAAGTACTCGTCGAACTTCTCCTGCGCGACACGGTTGGGGTTGTCCGGCGGCAGGAACTTCTCGCTGATACCGCCGAACTGGATGCTGCCGAACGGGATGATCAGCGCGAGCAACAGGAGCACGGTCGGGACGGCGGTCCGGACCGGGTGCTTCATCACCCAGGTCGCGAGGCGTCCCCAGAAGCCGTTCTCGACCTCCTGGCTGGTCTTCATGCGGCCGCTGAACCGGCTCTCGATCGCCGCGGCACGTTCGTCGCCGGAGAAGCGGCGGGCCAGCGGCACCGCGGTGTACTTCATGATCGTGCTGATCGACAGCATGTTCACGCGGGGCCCGAGGATGCCCAGGATCGCCGGGAGGACCGTGATCGACAGGATCGCGGCGAGGGACACCGAGGCGATCGCGCCGTAGGCGACGGACTTGAGGAAGCCCTGCGGCATGATCAGCAGACACGCCAGGGCGGCGACGATGATCGTCGCGGAGAAGACCACCGTCTGGCCGGCGGTCATCACGGTTCTTCGGACCGCGGCCTTCGTCGAATACCCCTCACCGAGTTCCTCGCGGAAACGCGACACGATGAACAGGCCGTAGTCGATCGCGATGCCGAGGCCGATCAGCGTGACCACCGACTGCGCGAAGATGTTCAGCTCGGTGGTGAGCGCCAGGATCTTCATGATGCCCAGCGAACCGGCGATCGTCAGACCGCCGATGAGGACGGGGAGGCAGGCGGCGACGACGCCGCCGAACACGAAGAACAGCATGATCGCCACCAGCGGTAGCGCGAGCACCTCGGCCCGATGGATGTCCTTGTCCATGCCCTCGGCCATCGAACCGGCGACCGGTTGCAGGCCGGCGAGCTCGAAGGTCGTACCGGGTAGATCGAAACGTTCGGGAATGTCGTCGAAGAACGGTTCGATGGTCTTGTAGTTGTTCAGGACCGTCGTGTCGTCGTTGCCGGCGACGCCGATGCTGATGAAGGCGTGTCGGCCGTCCTCGGTGAACAGCCGGTCCTGCAGCGTGCTCTGGGCGGGCTGGACGAGGAACGGGTCGTACAGGCCTGGATCGGCGCGACCGACGATGTCGGGATGGGTCGCGATCAGGTCCTCGACGAACGTCTCCACCTTGGTCCCGAAGGCCTTGTCGTCGACGCGGGTGCCCTCGGGCGGCGTGATCATCAGAATGACGTCGGAGGTGTGGTCGCGTCCCAGCGCCTGGTCGGCGTACCGCGCACCGGTGTCGGACTCCGATGTCGGGTCGAACCATCCGCTCTGGCTGAGGTGCTTGCCGAGATCGAGACCGTACAGTCCGAGTCCGGCCATCATCGCGATCATCACCGCGATGACGAGGAAGCGCATTCGATAGACGAATGTGCCGATGAACCGGAACACGCTGATGTCCTTTCGTGTACGACGACGAGTCGGGCACTCTGGTCGCCCGCCGTTGCGGAGCGCCGGTGGCGATTCTGTCAGTTTCTGCGAAAGATCCTGACAGTGTTGCCTGAGTGATCCCTGAGGCGTCGGCCTCGGATCACCCGCGGGCATCCCCACGCCGACGCCCGACCACGGGTCGCCGACAGCCGTCCGGTGACACCCCCGAACGACGACGCCGCAGGTCAGCGCAGCAGCGCGCTGAGCGGACGGAAGGGCGTGAGCCACGCACCCTCGTCGGGCAGGGAGTCCAGGCCGATGCGTGGCAGCGGCTCGCGGAACACACCGGGGATGTCCTCGAGATCGATGAACTCCAGCTCTTCGGTGCTCAGTGCCCAGCTGGCGTGCTCACGGAATCCGATGACGGTGACGGGCACGCCGTCGCCGACCACGTCGAGGAGTGGTTCGCGGAATGCCTGGCCGTCGGCGGACGCCACGATCACGCCGGCTAGTCCCACAGTGTGCCTGCGAAGTTCGATGTGGTCGAGCATGTCGGAGTCGACGTCGCTGTCGTCGGACAGCTTCGGCTTGGCGAAGACGGCGAAACCGACATTTCGGAGCGCGTCGACCCACGGCCGGACAACGTCGGCGCTACCAGGGGCGATGTTGGTGAAGACGGTGGCCTCGGGCTCGACCGCGCCGCCGCCGTCGGTGAGAGCGGACACATCTGCGGTCCGTTGCAGCAACCACCGGCCGAGAGCGTCGAATCGGGGGCGGTGTGCGGCGGTCGGGCGCCCGCCGAGCAGTGCACCGAGACCCATGTCCATGTTGGGCGCGTCCCACACCAGCAGCATGCGGCGCGTCCCGGTCTGGCCGGCGATGGTGTCGGCGAAGCCGGTCGGGCTGTGGTCACTCATGGCGGGCTCCCGTCGGGGTGTCGCCGGTCGAGCTGACCGGCGGGGTGGGCCGCGTGTACACGAACTCGCTGACGTAGCGGCCGTCGCGCTCGGCGCGTCCCTCGAACTTCGTCGTCGGCCGTTCCAGCAGGATCGGCGATTCGCGGGTCAGCTGGACGACGTGCGGGCGATCGGCGTCCTGGGTGGCGAGCGCCTCCGCGATCCATTCCGCGTAGTCCGCGTGATCGGTCGCGATGTGGAGCACTCCGCCCGGGATGAGACGGTCGGCGATCAGCTCCAGTGTGCCGGTCTGGACGAAGCGCCGCTTGTGGTGACGCGATTTGGGCCAGGGATCGGGAAAGAACAGCCGGACACCGGTGAGGCTCGACGACGGGATGAGTTCGGTGAGGACGATGGCGGCGTCGCCGCGGATCAGGCGCACGTTGGTGAGCCCGTTGCGGTCGACGAGACCGAGCAGCTGGGCGAGGCCCGGCTTGTAGACCTCGACGGCCAGGACGTCGACGTCGGGCTCCGCCTCGGCCATCGCCGCGGTCGAGATGCCGGTCCCGCTGCCGATTTCGAGGACCTTCGGGGCGTCGCGCCCGAACAGGTCGGTCAGGTCGAGTCGCGGCTCGGGGATCCGCTCGGGCCCGATCTCCAGGTCGCGGCCTAGGACCGGCCACAGCGTCTCCCAGTTGCGCTGCTGACCGGTCGTCAACGTGCCGCGGCGGAAGCGGAAGCTCGTCACGCGGGGGTACAACCGGGACCTGTCGGGGCTGTTGTTCACGCGTCCATGGTTGCGCATCGCGCCGTTTCCACGAAGTCGCGGGCGGATTGCGGCTGCGGTCACGGGCATCCGGGCCGGCTCGGGCGTGGGCCGGATCCGCCTCTGGCGGGGGTGTGGAGGTGGCTCCGCCGTCGGCGCGGATCCCGATTAGTCTCGGCCCTGCCGCGGTTCACGTGTACTGATGGCCCGGAGGTCGTCGGTGCGCGCGGACGGTGGCGTGACGCGCAGGGGGCCGATGACGAGGAGGCTGCGGTGGGGGCACCGGTGAACCGAGGGTGGCGCGACGTGCGCGGCGGGGACGAATTGTCGCTCGCGGCCGAGCAGGGGCGTCTCACCGACCTCGTCGAGCCGAGCTCGCCGCTGGCACCGATCCTGACCGTCGCGGGCCGACGGTTCCTCCGTCCGCTCCACGTCCGGGTGGTCGGCCGGCCCGGGACCGGGCGCGACACCATGGTGCGTGCGCTTCGAGAACGACTGTCGCTCAGCGTGATCGGGCCCGGCGAGGACGCGCAGGAAGCCGCCGACGCCGATCTGTGGCTCCTGGTCCTGGCCGGGTTGCCCCGGCAGGCCGACCACGAACTGTTCTCCTCACTTCCGTCCGATCGCGTGCTGGTGGTGCTCGGCAAGGCCGACACCCACGGCGACTGGGACTCCGCGGTCGCGGTCGCATCGACGTGCGCCACGTCCCTCGGCACGCCGGTGTACCCCGTCTCGCAGCTGCTGGCCTGCGCCGACCTCGACGACGGTGAGTTCGCGGCGCTGACGACGATGACGGCCGCGGGTGTCGGGATGCCGTCCATGGCGGGCCGGTTCCTGGTCGGGCGCCCGGGCTCGGACGAACGGCTCCTGCGGCAGGGACTGCTGCGCCGGATCGACGCCTACGGCATCGACACCGCGCTCGCCCTCATCCAGTCCGGCGCGCCCGTCGCCGCCACCGCGACCGACCTGAGCCGGGCGTTGCAGAGCGCCTCCGGGGTGCCCGATCTGGCGGGACCGATCAGGGAGCGTGTCGCACGCATCCGGTACTGGCGCGAAGTGGAGCTGCGCAACCGACTGGAGGAGGCGGCCGCGTCCGGCTTCGACCGCGCCGGGGCCGAACGACTCCTCGCGGGGGCAGGTGCCGCACCATGACCGACACCGCACTGGACGCCGCACGCGAGCTGACCGGGTTCGACGCCGACCGCGTCGGAACCGGCTCCGGCGTGCTGGTCGTCGGCACCGACGGGGTGGGTGTCTGCACGCTGGTCGAGGCCTGTCGCGCGTCGGCCCCGGATCTCGACATCGTCGCCCGCGCCACCCGGGGTGCGGCCCCGGCCGGTGCCGCCCTCGTGGTCGTGGACCCGTCGTCGGCGGTCGGGGACGAGGAGCGACTCCTCGTGGAGAAGGCGCGTGCGCAGGTGGGCACGGTCGCGATCGTGTGCACCAAGATCGACGCGTTCTGGGAGTGGCCGCGGACCGTGCGTGCCCACCGAGCCGCGCTCGACCCGTTCGCGACGCTGCCGCTGTTCGGGGTGTCCGCGGTCGCGGCCCTCGGGGGTGCAGTGGACGAGTCGGGCGTCGAGGCCCTCGTGGAGTGGTTACGCGAGGTGACCCTCGCGCCGGATGCGCTCCGCGGCGAGCGCGCCCGCATGGCGGCGGGCTTGGGCGCGGTCGAGCATCTTCTCCGGTCCGGTGGGACCGACGTCGACGACCTGGCGTCCGCGCAGGCCGACGCCGATGGCCTCCTGGCCACCCGGCGGCGGCTGGTCGCCACCCGCGATCGGGGGCGTGCGGATCGATTGGCGGCCGTCCGCGCGGGCCTGTCCCGTGTCCGGTCCCAGTCGTCGGCGGAGCTCATGGCCGCGGTGCGGGATCTGTCGGCCACCGCCGTCGACCGAGCTCCGAGCGCCGACATCGAGTACGACACCTGGATCCGCACCGGGTGGGCAGCCCTCGCCGACCGCATCCGTCAGCGTGCCGACGAGCGCGTCGACGCCGTGCGGGCGACCGCGCTGGTGGGTCTGGACGCCGAGCCGACGCCGGACGAGCCGTGGCCCGCGGTGGACCTCGACACCGGGCGGCCGAGCACCCGGGTGCGACGCGCGGGCGCCGAAGACGCGCTGCTCGTCGTCATCGGCGCGTCGACCGGTCTCGGTGTCGGACGTCTCGTCGTGGCACCGATGGCGTCGGTCCAGACGCTGCAGTGGATCAGCATGCCGCTCGCCCTGCTCCTGGGCGTGGCGGTCGCGGCGTGGGTGATCCGCGTCCGGCGGACCGCGGTGAACCGTTCCGAGCGGGCGGCGCGGGCCACCGAGTTCCTCGCCGAGGCGCGGGCGACGCTCGATCACCAGCTGGCCCTGCGCGTCACCGCGGCCGAGACCCGGATCGCCGGGCAGATCGCCCGAGCCCACGAACGCCGCAGCCGAGAGGTGTCGGCGGAGATCGCGCGGCTCGACGAGGAGATCCGTCGGCTGCGCAGCGGGGTCGAGGTCCGCGCGGCCCGGGTCCGGCGCGAGCGAGCCGAGTCCGTTCGCCGCGACCTCGCGGCGCGCTCCGAACGGCTGTGGGCGTCCCCCGCCCGAGGCGACGATCCGGGACGAGAATCCGATCCGGGACGAGAATCCGAGGACCCCACAACTCCCGAGCGCCCAGAGCACCGACGGCCGGACGACGGACCGGTCACGGCCGCCCGAGCCGGCCACGACGACGGAAAGCAGTGATCCCGATGGACCCGATGTTCCCCGACGACGCCCCGGAACCGGATCGTCCGGACGAGTCGTTCCTGTTCGGTGAGGTGGGGGCCGCCGACGACACCCGATCTGTCGAGTCGGTGGCCGCGCTGCACGAGTCACCCGCGGCCGATGACCTCGACGATCATCTGTGGATGCATGACGACGGCCGGATCTGGGATCTCGGGCCCGCCGAGGTCGACACCGACAATGATGGGATCAACGACTCCCTGACCCGCAACGGTCCCGACGGGTTTACCGTGTACACGGACAGCGATCGGGATGGGCAGGTCGACAAGATCACCGAGATCGGTGCGGACGGCGAGTTCCGTTCCGCGGTGCTCGACCCGGACACCGGCGAGTGGATCTCCGGCGGTTCGGGACGGATCGGCTGACCGGTGACTCGCGCCTCGAACCGGTCCGCGTCGCGCCGAGACCGGAGCGCGTGCGATCACCAGGGACTTTGGTCATCTGTTGCCCAGGTGTGGCGTAGACCGCACCTCGCGAACCCCGTGACCTAGCGCCTGTTCGGTGTACGTATCCTGGACGACGAGACGACCTGACAGGTGGCCATTCCAAACGGCCACCACCTCGGAGGAGGCCCCAACGATGACCGCAGCCACCATTCCCGGACTGGACCCGAGTAGCGCTCCGACGAAGCACGCGGGACTGCTGGCCTGGGTGGCCGAGGTCGCCGAGCTGACCCAGCCCGACCGGGTGGTGTGGTCGGACGGCAGCGACGAGGAGTGGGAGCGCCTGACGGCCGACCTCGTGAAGGCCGGCACCCTGGTCAAGCTGAACGAGGAGAAGAAGCCGAACTCGTTCCTCGCCAGCTCCGATCCCGCCGACGTGGCTCGCGTGGAGTCGCGGACCTACATCTGCTCGGAGGCCGAAGAGGACGCCGGCCCCACCAACAACTGGGTCGACCCCGCCGAGATGCGCTCCACGATGACCGAGCTCTACCGCGGCAGCATGCGCGGTCGCACGATGTTCGTGATCCCGTTCTGCATGGGCCCCCTGGACTCCGACGACCCCAAGCTCGGCGTCGAGCTCACCGACTCCGAGTACGTCGTGCTGTCGATGAAGATCATGACCCGCGTCGGACCCCGCGTCCTGGAGATCCTGGGTGAGGACGGCTTCTTCGTGAAGGCGCTGCACTCGGTCGGCGCGCCGCTCGAGCCCGGCCAGGCCGACGTCCCGTGGCCCTGCAACACCGAGAAGTACATCACCCACTTCCCGGAGACCCGCGAGATCTGGTCGTTCGGTTCGGGGTACGGCGGCAACGCACTGCTCGGCAAGAAGTGCTACGCACTGCGCATCGCCTCGGTCATCGCCCGTGACGAGGGCTGGATGGCCGAGCACATGCTGATCCTCAAGCTGACCAGCCCGGCGAACAAGGTCTACTACATCGCCGCGGCGTTCCCGAGCGCCTGCGGCAAGACCAATCTCGCGATGCTGCAGCCGACCATCCCCGGCTGGAAGGCCGAGACCGTCGGCGACGACATCGCCTGGATGCGCTTCGGTGACGACGGCCGCCTCTACGCGATCAACCCGGAGTTCGGTTTCTTCGGCGTCGCCCCCGGCACCAGCTACGACTCCAACCCCAACGCGATGAAGACCATCGAAGCCGGAAACACGTTGTACACCAACGTTGCTCGCACGGACGACGGCGACATCTGGTGGGAGGACATCGACGGTGAGGCGCCGGCGCACCTCACCGACTGGCTCGGCAACGACTGGACCCCGGAGTCCGATCACAAGGCCGCGCATCCCAATTCGCGCTACTGCACCCCGATCTCGCAGTGCCCGTCGCTGGCCGACGAGTGGGATGACCCGAGGGGCGTGCCGATCTCGGCGATCCTGTTCGGTGGCCGTCGCAAGACCACCGTGCCCCTGGTGACCGAGGCCCGCGATTGGCAGACCGGTGTCTTCATGGGCGCCACCGTCGGCTCCGAGCAGACGGCCGCCGCCGAGGGCAAGGTCGGCACGGTGCGCCGCGACCCGATGGCGATGCTGCCGTTCATGGGCTACCACGTCGGCGACTACCTGCAGCACTGGGTGAACATCGGCAAGAACGCCGACGAGTCCAAGCTGCCGAAGGTCTTCTACGTCAACTGGTTCCGCCGCGGCGACGACAAGCGCTTCCTGTGGCCCGGATTCGGCGAGAACAGCCGCGTGCTGAAGTGGATCATCGAGCGCATCGAGGGTGAGGCCGAGGGCATCGAGACCCCCATCGGCATCGTCGCGAAGCCCGAGTCGATCGACGTCAGCGGCCTGGACGTGCCGGCCGAGGACGTCGCCGAGGCGCTCGCCTTCAAGCCCGAGGAGTGGCGCGAGGAGATCCCGTCGATCGAGGAGCTCTTCGACTTCGTCGGCGAGAAGCTGCCGAGTTCACTGCGTGACGAACTGGACGGCCTGAAGCAGCGTCTGGCCTGACACCCGCACTGCAGTCCGCGGTCCGAGGCCGAATGAACAGATGGGTCAGAAGTGACGGTTGAGGTATCGTGCCCCTCATGAAGTTACGTGTGTGGGGCGCCTCGATCGCCGGTGCCTGCGTGTTGGGTCTGGCCTCCCCGATCGCAGTCCAACCGGCTTCGGCGACACCGCCTTCCGGGGCGGGTGTGTCGGCGTTCTTCACCGATTCGACGACGATCGGCGACGGCCTCCCCACGGTGAACCGGATCTCCGGAATCGACCGGACCGGTAACGGCAGCTACGTGCTGATCGCCGAAGACGTGCTGCCTGCGCGCTTCTTCACCGCCTCGATCGGCTACACATCGGTCAACGCGTCGTTTGTCGGGCAACCGCGGATCAACGGCGGCGGCACCGTCCTCGGCCCGTGGTTCCTCCCGCTGCTGCCCGGCCAGGCCCAGTTCGAGGGCATCCGGCAGTCGGCCGGCGGTTACACCGTGGTCAGCGGCGGCAACAACCAGTTCGTCCGTCAGATCGGCCCCATCGGGCAGGTCATCCGCGACCTCCCCCTCCCGTCGGCATGGCGCCCGTCGCCGAAGTCGGGTCTGGCCGGCCAGCGCGGGCTGACCGGCGCGGCCGTCGGGCCCCAGGGGCAGGTCAGCGTCCTCACGGCCGGCGGACTCCGGCAGGACGCCGCGCGGTCGGCCCGTCTGCTGACCTTCGGCAAGAGCAATCGCGAGTTCGTCTACCGCACCGACGCCAACAAGGTGGCCGCCGATGTGCTCGCCGTCAACTCGACCGATTTCCTCGTGCTCGAACGCGGGCCGGGCAACCTCGCGAACATCTTCTGGACGACGACCCGGGGTGCCACCTCGGTGACGAACAAGAAGAAGCTGAGCGGGCGCGAGAAGGCGATGACCAAGCGTCGGATCTTCTCCACGGTCGCGACCCCGCGTCTGCTCACCGGCAACATGTCCGGTCTGGCCTGGGGCAACTGGCACCCCGACAACCCGTTCGCCAAGACCCGCACCCGCACCCTCCTCGTGGTGTCGGAGAACGTCGGATCGCCCAACCGGGTGCACTCCTTCGAGGTCCAGATCCCGAAGTAGTGCCCAAGGTCACTGGCCCTCAGGGTGGGGTCAGGGTCATACCTGATGGCCAACCGGCGCAGGATTTGGCACGGTTGATGGCATGACGACGACTGATGTGGCCGCTCGAGACGACGGTGGCGATGATTCCGGGGCGCCCAAGCATGCGGTGGCTGCCGGAGCCGACAACCTTTCGAAGCGGTACGGCGTCGGCGACACCGCCGTCGAGGCCCTGAAGAGTGTCTCGATTTCCTTCCGAGAGGGCGAGTTCACCGCCATCATGGGGCCGTCGGGGTCGGGCAAATCCACCCTGATGCACTGCCTCGCCGGCCTCGACGTCGCGAGCGACGGCAAGGTGTTCATCGGCGACACCGATCTCACCGCGTTGTCGGACAAGGCGATGACGATGCTGCGTCGCGACCGCATCGGCTTCGTCTTCCAGGCGTTCAACCTCGTGCCGACACTGACGGCGAAAGAGAACATCACGCTGCCGGTCGACATCGCCGGCCGGACCGTCGACACCGAATGGTTCGACGCCGTGGTGGCCCGGCTGGGCATCACCGACCGGCTGGGACATCTTCCGAGTGAGTTGTCGGGTGGTCAGCAACAGCGCGTGGCGTGTGCCCGCGCGCTGATCGGCAAGCCGTCGATCATCTTCGGCGACGAGCCGACGGGCAACCTGGACTCCCGGTCCTCCGGCGAGGTGCTGTCGATCCTGCGGGCGGCGACCGACGAGTTCAAGCAGACCGTCGTCATCGTGACCCACGATCCGCGCGCCGCGTCGTATGCGGACCGCGTGGTGTTCCTGGCCGACGGCCAGATCGTGCAGGAGCTCTCGCGGCCCTCCGCCGACGACGTCTTCGAGGTCATGAAGAACCTGGACAACGTGCCTGCGCCCGACACCGCCAGAGCGCACTGAGCCGTGGCCTCCTCCTCGGTGATGCGCCGGGTTTCGCTCCGAAACCTGCGCGCGCACAAGCTCCGACTCTTCCTGACGCTCTTCTCGATCGTCCTCGGCACTTCCTTCGTGGCCGGGTCGATGGTGTTCACCGGGTCCATCTCGAAGGCGTTCAACGACATCTTCGACAGCGCGGCCCAGGGCGTGGCCGTCGAGGTGACCCCCGCCGACCGACAGTCACCGGGAGTGCCGAACTCGATCGTCGATCAACTTCGGGATCAGCGCGCGCAGTTCGGCATCGACAAGCTAGTCGTCAACAACAACGGCCTGATCACGGTCGCCGACTCCGGCGGCAAGGCCATCCAGACCGGTGGCGCCCCGAGCGTCGGCAGCACCTACATCCCGCCCGCGGAGGCCCTCGACCCGGACGAGTCGCGGATCCTGCCGGGCGGGCGCGGCCCCGAGAACGCCGGCGAGATCGTGTTGAACACGTCGGCCGCCGAATCCGCCGGCCTGACGGTGGGGTCGAAGACGAAGGTCGTCGTCGGCCAGGGCGAATCGACACCGCTCGAGGTCACCGTGGTCGGTCTCGTCGACGCGCCCAGCTCGACCGGCGGCTACGTCAACGCGCAGTTCGATGCCGCGACGTCGGCCCGGTTGTTCACCGACGGTCAGCATGTGGGGGTCGTCGACATGTCGGCCGTCGCCGGGGTCACCCCGGAACAGTTGCAGGAACGCATCATCGCCGCGCTCGGCGCCGACGCGGATCTCTACGACGTCCGCACCGGCGATCAGGTCCGTGAAGACCAGAAGGCGCAGGTCAACGAGTTCCTGCAGATCTTCCAATACATCCTGCTGGCGTTCGCCGCGATCGGTCTCGTGGTCGGCACCTTCATCATCTACAACACGTTCTCGATGATCGTCGCGCAGCGGAACCGGGAGTTCGCACTGCTCCGGGCGGTCGGCGCGAGCCAGCGTCAGGTGTCGCGGTCGGTGCTGTTCGAGGCATTCGTGGTCGGCGTGCTCGGCGGCGCCCTCGGCCTCGCCATCGGTATCGCGCTGGCCGCCGGTCTGAAGGCGATCACCAGTGCGACGTCCGGCCTGCCCGACGGTGAGCTGGCCGTCGGTCCGGAAGCGATCCTGGCCGGCATCCTGGTCGGCGTCGTGGTGACGATGGTCAGCGCGTGGGTGCCCGCGGCGAGAGCTGCCCGGGTGCCGCCGGTGGAGGCGATGCGCGCATCGGCCGCCGAGGGGTCGGCCTCGTTGCGCAACCGCACCATCCTCGGGACCGTCATCGGCGTCGCGTCGATCGCCGCGATCGTCATCGGTGCGATGGGCGAAGGAGCGGGCCCCGCGGTCACGGTGGGTGCCGGCGCCGCGGGTGCGGTGCTGTCGGCCGTCCTCATCGGCCCGGCGATCGCCCGCCCGTTCGTCAGCGTGCTCGGCCGCGTCATCGGCGCACCGTTCGGCATGATCGGTCGCCTGGCCCGGACCAACGCCGTCCGTAACCCACGTCGCTCTGCCGCGACGGCGTTCGCGCTCACGCTCGGACTGATGCTGGTCGCGATCATCGGCACCCTCGGACAGTCGTTCAAGGGCACGGTCGACGACGCCGTCGACGCGGGTATCACCGCCGACTACATCGTCGCGGGCACCAACCAGTCGCCGTTGCCGCCGGCGGTGACCGGGGCGATCGACGGTGTGCCGGGTGTCGCCGAGGTGGTGTCGTTCGGCATCGTCCAGGCCAAGGTCGACGACAAGTCGGAGACCGGCTTCTCGGCGCTCGGCGGACCGCTGAACAGCGTGACCGTGATGGACATGCAGGACGGCGCGTCGTCGGATCTGCCCGCCGACGGGATGCTCATCAGCGAGCGGACCGGCAAGTCGAACGGCTGGAAGCGAGGCGACGTGGTCACGTTCACCTCCGCGACGGGCGATCAGGTCCGGGTTCCGATCGCCGGCGTCTACGCCGACAACGAGGCGCTGCAACCGTGGGTGGTGGGTCCCGATGTCTACGAGAAACTGGTCCCGCCCTTCGCGCGGGTCAACGTCACGCTATTCGTGAACGCTGCCCCGGGCACCGATCTCGACACCCTGCGCAGCAACCTCGAGGAGGCGACGGCCGCATACCTCACGGTCCAGATCCAGGACCGTGACCAGTTCAAGGGTCAGATCTCGTCGCAGATCGACCAGATGCTCGGCACGCTGTACGCGATGCTCGGGTTGGCCCTGCTGATCGCGGTGCTCGGCATCATCAACACGCTCGCGCTGTCGGTGGTCGAACGCAAACGGGAGATCGGGATGTTGCGGGCGATCGGCATGGTCCGGGCCCAGGTCCGGCGGTCGATCTATCTCGAGTCGGTGCTGATCTCGATCTTCGGTGCCGTCCTGGGGGTGCTGCTGGGGACCGTCATCGGCGTCGCGCTGGTACGCACGCTCGCCGAATGGGGGCTGGGCGCACCGGTGATCCCGTGGTCGCTCATCGTGATCACTCTCGTGGCGTCGGCGATCGTCGGCGTGCTGGCCGCCCTGTGGCCGGCCGTTCGTGCCGCGCGCACCGGACCGCTCGAAGCGATCGCCGACATTTGACGCAGGTTCGTGGTGGTCGGGTCGGGACCGATCCGCGGATGACAGAATCGTCCGCATGACCCGACCACCTGAGGGCGATCCCAACGATCCGCGCAACGACCCGCCGGAGACCCGGCAGTTCGACCCGGACTTCGACCCGTCGGCGCCGCCGTCGCAGGCCTACACCGAGCAGCAGCCCGGGCAGCCCTATCCCGGCCCCTACACCGAGCCGCACCAACCGGGTCCGTACACCGAACCGCACCAGGGTGGGCAGCCGTATCCGGGCCCGTACACCGATCCCCAGTACGCCGATCCCCAGTACGCCGGCGGTGCGCCGTACGCGTCCTCGCCGTACGACGCGCCGGCCGGTGGTGAGCCGCCCCGTGGGTCCGGATCGAAGGGGCGGACGATCGGGCTGGCGCTGGCCGCCCTGATCGCGCTGGTGGTGCTCGGGTTGGTCGTCGTGTTGGTGACCCGCTCGGGCGATGGTGATTCCACCAGCGCGGCATCGTCGTCGATCACCGAGTCGAGCGAACCGGCGACGACCAGCGCGACGACGCCGTCGAGCACCACGACCACCGAGGAGACGACGTCGACCACGACGACGACGCAGCGCTCCGGAACCATCACCTACCAGCTGACCGGGAACGGCGACGTCGTCGCGCTCACGTTCCGTCGTGGCCCGGGGTCACCGACCGTGATCCCGGCGACGGGGTCGCCGTGGTCCCAGCGGGTGCAACTCGAGGGGACCCGCGCGAGCCTGTCGGCCATCGTGGTTCGCGGCCCGGTGTCGTGCGCCATCCTCGCCGACGGTGAACAGCTCGCCGCCGCCACCAGCCAGGGCGGCACCCTCAACTGCACTGCGGACCTCGCTGCGGAGTAGTCCGGGCACCGGGTGCGGAGGTGGCTTCGCTCGGTCCCGGCTCAACCAGCAGTGGACCGAGCGCAACCGGAACTCAGCGTCTGCGCAGGACGAGCACCAGATTGGTGCCGAGGACGTCGCGGAGCACCGGCACGCGCATGACCCACCACATCCAGCGCGGGATGTAGCGCGGGAACGCCGCGACGAGTTCGGCGCGGCCACTGCCGGCTGCCGCACGGGCCCAGCGCAGGCCGTCGGCCGCCGAGACCGCGAACAGCGATGTGCCGTAGAGGTTCTTGGGCGGGTGGCCGTGGCGTCGGGTGTACAGCCGGGCCGCCCGATGGCCGCCGAGATAGTGCGTCAGGCCCATCTCGTGACCGCCGAACGGTCCCCACCACAGCGTGTAACTGATGATGACGACGCCGCCGGGGCGCGTCACCCGCAGCATCTCGTCGGCCATCTGCCACGGGGTCGGCGTGTGTTCGACGACGTTCGACGAGAGGCACACGTCGACGCAACCGTCGGCGAAGGGGAGCGCCTGGCCCGATCCGCGGACCGACCCGCGATGCTCGAGCCCGCCCGCGTGCATCTCGGTGGGATCGGGTTCGACGGAGACGTAGTGGGCGCCCCGGGCGCGGAAGGCGTCGGCGAAGTACCCGGGGCCGCCGCCCACATCGAGGACCACCGCCCCGTCGGGAGCGGCGCCGGCGAGATCCGGCACGAACGCCTCGACCATGCTCGCGGTGTCGGCGGCCAGAGCGCCGTAGAACCGCGCGGGATCGGACTGCTCGAAGCGGAAGTCGTTCAGCAGTCCCGCGGCGCGGCGCAGGGTGGCGAGCCGGGCCATCCGCGCACCGGAGAGTGGAGTCGTCATCGTCGGGTCACTCTAGTGCGGCGGGTACCGGCGTTCACCCTCCGGTCGGTAGGCTGACCGACAATGCGCGCACCGTCGAACGTCCTGCTCCTGTGCTGGCGGGACACCCGCCACCCCCAGGGCGGCGGCAGTGAGACCTATCTGGAACGCGTGGGCGCCGAACTGGCCCGACGCGGCGCGACCGTCACCTTCCTCACCTCCGCCTACCCCGGGTCCGTCCGCGAGGAGCAGCGGGACGGCATGCGGTTCATCCGTGCCGGCGGACGCATCAGTGTGTATCCGCGCATGCTCGCGACGATCCTCGGCGGTCGGTTCGGTCTGGGACCGCTGGCGGGGTGCCGACCGGACGTCGTCGTCGACACACAGAACGGTGTGCCGTTCTTCTCGGTGCTGGTGTCGCCGGCGCCGACGGTCGTCCTCGTCCACCACTGTCACCGTGAGCAGTGGCCGGTGGCCGGTCGCCTCCTCGGCCACATCGGGTGGTTTCTCGAGTCGCGGGTGTCGCCCCGGATCCATCGTCGCAATCGGTACGTCACCGTCTCCGCGCCGTCGAAGTCCGAGCTCGTCGCACTCGGGGTGGACGCCGAGCGGATCGCGGTCGTGCGCAACGGGATCGATCCGCTGCCCGAGGGCATCGAGGCGCCCGATCGCGCCGGCGACGCCATGTTCGACGACCCGGTTCGGCTCTGCGTGTTGTCGCGGCTGGTTCCGCACAAGCAGGTCGAGGACGCGCTGACCGTGCTCGCACGGTTGCGTCGCGACGGGGTCGACGCCCACCTCGATGTCATCGGCGGCGGTTGGTGGTCGGACGAACTGCACCGTGCCGCAGCCGAACTCGCGGTGACCGGGGCGGTCACGTTCCACGGCCACGTGGACGAACGACGCAAGCACGAACTCCTCGCCCGGGCCCGGGTCCACCTCATGCCGTCGCGCAAGGAGGGATGGGGCCTCGCCGTCGTCGAAGCCGCTCAGCACGGTGTCCCGACGATCGGTTATCGCAGTGCGGTCGGACTCGCCGACTCGATCGACGACGGACACACCGGGCTGCTGGTCGACGGTGTCGACGAACTCGCCAGTGCGACGAGGAAACTCATCGACAACCCGGATGAGTCGGGCCGGCTCGGACGGAACGCGCAAGCCAAGGCGAGTCGCTACTCGTGGTCGGCGACGTGCGACGGATTCATGGCGACGTTCGACGCCGTGTCGTCCGCGCCACGCCGACGCCGGCGCTGATCAGGCCCGCGACGAGCAGCGCGGCCCATGCGAGGTGCGCGCCGGTCGCGATCGCGCGGTCGGCGTCGTCGGCGGATCGATCCGCCGGGCCGGTCACCTGATACAACCGCAGCGACGGCCCGTCGAAGACCATGTGCCCCGACGCGGCGAGTTGCGCAGGCGGATCGTCGTTCTCGACCAGCACCCACCCGACGCCGAGCGCGGCGAGCGCGGCCGGTGACCCGCCGGACTCCAGTACCCGCGTCACGGCTGCGGCGTGTTCTCCGGCGGGATCGATCACTTCCCCGTCGACCCGGAGCTCACCGGATTCGACGACCGGCGCGCGGAACATCCGAGCGGCGGGATCGAGGGACGGATCGCGTGCGAAGGGATACTCGCGGACCGTGCCGGGCGGCCACAGGGCGACCGAACCGCGTGCCGGCGGGACGATGTCGGCGACCTGCCGCCACTCGTCGGGATAGTCGATCGCGCGCACCGCACCACCGACTCCCCACGCGAGGTCGGGGAGCGGTGCCACCACGAGCAATGCGACCGCGGCGAACGCGAATCCCGAAGGGACACGCCGCCTCGCCGCCGCCACGGCCGCCGCGACGCAGACCGCGACCGCCGGGACGAGGAGCGCCGAGAACTTCTGGGTGTCGCGGAGGAGGCCACCGCCACCGACGTGTTCGACGACGAACCCCAGTCCGGCCCGGACCGGTCCGAAGGTGCTCAGCAGCAACAGGATCGCGGTGACCGACGCCAGCACGGCGATGGCGCGGACGATCGGATCGAGCTGCCGGCGACGGCGCCACAGGTGGCCGGCGCCGACCGCGACGACGAGGAGCAGGCAGATGGTGGCCACCGCGGCCCATCCGATGGTCCGGCTCGCCGGCACCGCGTCGGCGTTCCAGATCCCGCCCAGTGACCCGACCGTGCCCACGGGCCCGAGCCACGGCTCCGACCGCAGGCCGAACGCCTCGACCCCGGCGGCCGCCGATGTGGTCGGGGCGTCGGTGATCAGGGACGTCAGCAACCAGGGCAGGGCGCTGAGGACCCAGAGCGCGACGGCGATGGCGGTGGGTCGCAGCCCGATCGGTCGTGCCAGAAGCGCTGTCGCGAAGACGATTCCGGCGAGGACGGAACCGGTGGGCGTCAGCCCGGCGACGGCGAACAGCCCGCCCAGCTGAAGAAGTCGGGCGGTGTGTGCTGCCGGCTCACCCCGCGGGGGGCGTTCCCGCAGGTCGAGGACCGCGACGAGAATCCACCCCAGTGCCGCAAACCCGGCCAGCAGACTCCAGTGACCCTGCAGGAGCCGTTCGGCGACATAGGGATTCCACACCGCGACGAGCGCGGCGGCCGCGGCACCCGTGCGTCCGGCGTCCGGGACCAGCCGGGCCGCCAGCCGTCCGTAGCCGACACCGGCGAACACCAGGGCCGCGGCGAGAACCGCCAGCACGACGATGCCGCCGTCGACGACGGTGCTCGCCATGGCGAGGAACCAGTCCTGCGGGACGGCGCGCGGCGGTAGGTCGCCGATCCCGAGCGTGGTGTCCGTGACGTGGGTGCGCGGCGTGGACACCGTATCGCGATACAGCAGATACCGGTCGCCGATGCCGATCAGCCCTGGCAGCAGCGGCGCCAGGATCACCGCGGTCGCACCGATGCTGGTGCCGTACAGGGCCGGCAGCAGTCGGCGGGAAGTCACCGCGGCGATCCCCTTCAGAAGTGGTGGGTGTCCGACGGCGCGGGTGCGTGCACCGGATCGTCGTCGTAGTCGGATTCGGTGATGCCGTACGACCGGGCCAGGTCCAGGATCTTGGTCGCCCGCGCGATCCGCGGCAGGTCGGAACCGTTGCGGATCTCACCGCCGTCGCGCTCGAACTCGGCGAAGAACTCCCGGGCCCAGGTGATCTCGTCCTGCGAGGGGGACAGGCCCTCGTTGACCTGGGCGCACTGACTCGGGGTGAGGCAGATCTTGCCGGTCATGCCGAACTCGGCGCTCACCGCGGTCGCCTCGCTGAGCTTCAGGGCACTCGAACCGACCGTCGGCCCGTCGATGGCGCTCGGCAGGTGGGCGGCCTTGGCCGCGATGGTGAAACGTGAGCGGGCGTACGCGAGGGTCTGCGGGTCGTCGCCGAATCCGGTGTCGCGGCGGAAGTCCCCGATGCCGAACGCGAGGCGGAAGGTGCCCTTCGTGGCCGCGATCTCGCTGATGCGCTCGAGTCCGCGCGCGGTCTCGACGAGCGCCACGATGGGCAGGCCGGGCAGGCGCTTGGCGGTCTCGGTGACATGGTCGACGGACTCGACCATCGCCAGCATCACGCCGCCGACGGCGGTCTGCGACAGGGCGTCGAGGTCGTCGGCCCACCACGGCGTGCCGAACCCGTTGACACGGACCCAGTCTCCGGCGCCGGGGCCGTGCGTGCCGTCCTTCGGCCCGAGCCAGCGGACGACGTTGTCGCGCGCGGCGACCTTGTCCTTGGGGGCCACCGCGTCCTCGATGTCCAGCACGACGATGTCGGCGCGCGAACGGGACGCCGGCTCGAACTTCGCATAGTGGGAGCCGTTGACCAGCAGCCAGCTCCGCGCCAGCACCGGGTCGATGCGCGAACCGATGTCGGCCGACTCGGCGTCGTACGTGGGGTTGTCGTCGTACATCAGGGTCTCTCGGTCCGGTGAACACGCGCAATCGGTGGATCCCGCGCTCGGCAACAGCAACCGTCCCATCGTTGCCTATGCACGACTGCACGTGCAAAGCAGATCGCCCGCGTGCCCTGCGGTACCTCGTGCCCGCCCCGTGCGACGCCGCGACGTCGAGGTCGGCACACTTGGTCCATGCAGCAGACGCGCCGGAGAACGGGCACGGTCGGCGCCGTCGGGTCGGTGGCGGTCGGTTCGATGGTGGCCAACGTCTGCATGTACGTGGTGCACCTCACCGCGAGTGCGCACTTCCTCGACGTCAGCGAGTACGGCGAATTCGCGGTCCTGCTGTCGGCGATGCTCGTGCTCGGCGTGCCGGCGATGGCGCTGCAGAACGTGATCGCCCGGGAGGTCGTCCTCGGCGGCGACGAAGGACGGCTCCGCAGGCTGGGCCTGGTGACGACCCTCTGGGTCGTCGTGCTCACCGCCGTCGCCACCCCGCTGGTCGCGCTGTTGTTGCGCACCGATGTCGCGACGACGGCGGCAGCACTCGCCTCGGCGCCGCTGCTCGCGCTCATCGCCGCAGGTCAGGGGATTCTCCAGGGGCGCGGCGAGTTCCAGGTGCTGTCCTGGGTGCTGGCCGCGGTCGGTGTCGCCCGGTCGATGCCGATCATCGCGGCGTTCGCGGCGGGCGCCGGGCCGGCGGGCGGGCTCCTGGCCGGGACGCTGGGTGCCGCGGCCTCGGCGGTCGTCGCCTGGCTCGTGGTGTGGTCGGTGGCGACGGTCGGGCGGCCCGCAGGCGCGCCGTCGGGTGCCGCCGGGGTGCTCAGCGTGGTCCGCGCGTCGCAGGTCCAGCTGGTACTCATCGTCGCCTCGTCGATCGACCTGTTGCTCTCGCCCCGGGTTCTCGATGCCGAGGCAGTCGGGGTGTACGCACTCGGGGCGATCGCGACCAAGGTGGCCTTCTGGCTCCCGCAGGCCATCGGCGTCGTCTTCTATCCCCGCCTCGCCGATCCCGCGCGTTCGGCGGCCTCGCTGCGACAGGCGGTCGCGGTGGTCGCCGGGATCGGAGTGGTGCTGACCGTGCTGGCCGGTGCGGCCGGTCCGATCGTCCCGTTCGTCTTCGGGGACGGTTACGACGCCCTCGTGCCGATTCTGTGGCTGTTCGCCTACATCGGCGCCGCACTCGCCGTCCTGCAGGTCGTCCTGCTGTCGGCGATCGCGCGGGACCGGACGCGCGTCGCGCTCGGCACCTGGGTGGTGGTCGCCGCCGAGGTGCTGGTCATCGTCACGGTCACGGGTTCGGTGATCGGAGTGGCCGGGACCGCGGCGGTGGCCGTCACGATCGCCGCGCTGGGGACGTGGGCGGTCGCGCGCTGAGTTACGTGTCTATCTCGGACGTTGCCGAGTTCCCGAAGTTTCGGCAGTGTTGTGTGATGAGCGACAACGAGAGCACACAGGTCACTGTCCAACGCATCATCGAGGCGCCCGTCGACGCGGTGTTCGACGTTCTCTCCAATCCCGAACGGCATCAGGCGCTCGACGGTTCGGGGTTCATCCGCGGCGTGGACCACGCCGACCGCATCCAGCAGGTGGGGGACGTGTTCACGATGAACATGGCCGGCGACCACATGGGTGGCGAGTACAAGACCGACAACCACGTCACGGGATACGCCAAAGACAAGTTGCTGGCGTGGAAGACCGCGCCCGCCGGCACCGAGCCGCCCGGGTGGGAATGGCTGTGGGAGTTGGAATCCCAGGGTCCCAACGAGACGCTGGTGCGCCACACCTACGACTGGTCGAAGGTCACCGACAAGAACCTGCTCGAGAAGGTGAAGTTCCCGCTCGTCACCGAGACCCAACTCGACGACACCCTCGGCAGGCTCGCCGCCGAGTCGGCTTCCTGACGCAGCGCTTCGTCACTCCGGCTGCCCGCCCGCGGTTTCCGCGCCGCCCCTCCGCCGGAACCGGGCGGGTAGCCAGGCCGGGTTGGTGAGCACCAGCCCCGCCACCAGCGCCACGATGCCCAGGATGGCGGTGCCGATCGGTACCAGCCTGCCCCAGATCAGGACCGGGGACGCGAGATCGTCGGCGAGGTCCGTCATCCGGGTCTGGGTGTCCTCGTCGTAGGCGAATGTCGCACGCAGGTGCGGTAATTCGAAGTCGGCAGGTACGCCCGGCGTGCCGTCGGGAAACCGGTACACCTCGTCGACGGTGATCGTGGCGTCGACGATCGTGCCGGTCCGGGTGTCGACGGCGAGGTCCCAAGAACTCCGGTGATGGAGGGTCGCGGTCAGCGGCCGGCTCGAGTCGCCGAACCCGAACCACGACGCCGGCCGCGTTATCGAGACGCTCGTGCCGACGGGTCGGCCCAGCGCCTCTCGGGCGAGATCGGTGTCGGGAACCTCGGCGCGGAATCGGGCGACGTCGCGGCCGTGCACCTCGGTGTCCCCGTCGTACACCAGCGGCACGGTCTTCCGGGTGACGGCGTCGAAGAACTCCCGATCGGCCGGTGCGGTGTCGAACGGGAGGAGATAGGTGACGCCGCGACGGTCCGGGACGAGGACGGCGGCCTGACCGCTGTCGTACTGGATCTCCGAAGCCCCGCGGGCTGCGAGCCGTGGCAGGGCGTTCTTCCGGTCGAGCGTCACCCGGTCCTTGATGGCGTTGACCGTCGCGTCGTTACACGGCTGTGCCGGGTCATCGGCATCGACGCCGGGACGCGGATCGCCCGGGTCGACCTCGCGATCGTCGATGCGCAGCTTTTCGGCCTGGATCGACGTGCCGGCCTGCAGGGTCACCCGGTGTTCGTCGGAGGGTTGCACCGCGACGACGCGTTGCTGGCGGACGAGGTCGGCGTCGACGGCGCGCGCCGAGCGGGTCTCGAGCGAACACCGGTCGAAGATCGTCGCGTCATCGGCGGTGGCGACCGTGGTGAAGTCCGTGCTCAGCGGGATGGTGCGGAATCCGCCGACAAGCAACGTCGGCAGGGCGATCGTCACCGCGAGCAAGAACGCGCCGACGAAGATCAGGGTCGGGCCGGCGAGGTCCGCGGCCGACCAGCGATGCGGCTCCGGACGGGTCTCGGTATCCGACGACAACCCGGAGGACGGCGGCCCTGATCGCGACGAGGAGGACGGCGAGGACATGGAGGCGAGGGTACGCAACGCGTCCCGGCTACCCTGTCAGCAGCATGACCAGCACCGACCCCGATCCCATCGCCCCGGCAGCCGCCGGCTCCGCCCGGCGGTTCTATCCGCAGCTCGAGGGCATGCGGGCCATCGCCGCGATCGGGGTCCTGGTCACCCATGTGGCGTTCCAGACGCGGGCGGTCGAGATCCCCGTGCTCGGACCGGTACTCGGTCGCCTCGACCTCGCGGTCGCCCTGTTCTTCGCGCTCTCCGGCTTTCTGCTGTGGCGGCCATGGGTCGACGCCGCGCATCGCGGGAGCGGTCACCCGTCGGTCTCGCGGTATTTCCGCCACCGGGTGGTCCGGATCTGGCCGGCCTACGTGGTCGTCGTCGTGCTGGTGATCCTGTTGCTCCCCGAGGCGCAGGGCGCCGACGTTCAGGTCTGGCTGGCGAACCTCACGCTCACGCAGGTCTTCGTGCCGCTCACGCTGACCGCGGGTCTGACCCAGATGTGGAGCCTCTCGGTCGAGATCGCCTTCTACGCGCTGCTGCCGCTCATCGGCTTTGCGCTCCTGCGGCTGCGTGGTCGTCGCCTGCGTGCGCGTGTCCCTGCGCTGGTGGCCCTCGGCGCGGTGAGCCTGGGCTGGGCCTGGGTCGGCACCTCGCTGCCCGTGGCCGACGGTGTGGAGACCAAGAACTGGGTGTTCGGTCACCTCCCGTGGTTCGTCGCGGGTCTGATCCTGGCCGAGATCGCCGGGGTCCTCGACTCGGCCTCCGGGGCGTCCGGAACCACCCGTTCGGGACGCTGGATGGCGGGTGTGATCCGCCTCAGCGCCAACCGTCCGCTGATGCTGGGCGTCCTCGTCGTCGCCTACGCACTGGCGTGCACCAGGCTCGCCGGACCGACCGGACTCGGCGACGTCACCGAACTCGAGTTCGCCACCAAGATGGTGCTCGGCGCGCTCTGCGGGTACGCGCTGCTCGCCCCGCTGGTGTGCAATGAGGGGCCGTTCCGCATCCTCACCTCGCGCGTGATGCTGGCGCTCGGGAGATGGTCGTACGGGATCTTCATCTGGCACGTCGCGGTCCTGGCGGTCGTCTTCCCGCTGTTCGGCATCGTGCCGTTCAGCGGTGACACCCTCCTGGTGCTGGTGATCACGCTCGTCCTGTCGATCGGTGTGTCCGCGGCCAGTTACGCCTTCATCGAGGAGCCGACGCGGAACTGGCTGCGCAACCGCGAGAGTCGTCGTCGCAACCGCTCGCGCCACGACGCCGCGGGTTCACCTGTCGGGGACCGACCGTCGATGGCGGACCAGAACACCAGCCACGCGGTCATCGACACCGCCACCAGCGCCGGCAGCTGAACCCACCACTGCGAGCCGTGGTAGCCGCCGGAGGCGTGCCACGGTCCGGCCGCCAGTCCGATCGTCGCCGCCATCATCGCGACGAATGCAGTTGTGACGCCTGACTTCCGCGGTAGCGCGGCGGCGACGGCGCCGACCACGACGGCGGCCGCGAGCCCCCACCAGCCCGACACCAGCCACGCGGCGGCGAGCACCGCACCCCCGGCGAGGAGCACGGTGCCGCGTCCGGCCGGGACCACGATGGGCTCCCCGGGCGGGGCACGGCGCGCCGACGGCCACCAGGCCGCGAGGAGCAACAGCACCATCAGCGACAGGCCGATCACCAGCGACCAGCGGTACAGCGAATCGAACCGGTACGTCAGTTCGATGGTTCCGGCCGCACCGGCGGGAACGATCCAACCCTGTTGCCAGCCGTCGACGACGACCGCCCGCAGCGACACCCCGTCGAGCCGCGCCTGCCATCCGGGGTTGGTGCTCTCGGGCACGACCAGCAGTCCTTGCGGTCCGCTCTCGACCGTCACCGCGCGCCGCACCGCCGACCACTCGCTCACCTCGGGGGACGTCGAGGCCGGTGCCGACACCGGGTCTCCGTTCACCAGCGAGAGGGCGTCGACGGTGAAGGCGTCGCCGGGATTGACCGACACCTCCTGCTGTCCGGCGGGCAGGGCGAGCCGACCGTCGCCGCACGGGCGCCCGATCACCGGTTGCCCGCTACGCAGATCAGATGCGCGGGCGCGCACGGACATCCGGACGATCTGACCCGCAGCGGTCAGCCCGATTCCGTCGTCGCAACCGATGTCGACGATCCGGTCGGCGTCCGTACTGGTCGCCGGCGACGGTGACACGCGGACCTCGGCGATCCCCGGTGGTGCGGGACTGGCGAACCCGAGGCTGTTGACGTCGATGAGGTCCGACTGGGCGCGGATGGTGATCTCGATGCGATCGGTGACCGCGGGATCGAGACGGACGATGCCGCTCTCGTCGACCTCGCGGATCTGCTCGCCGGTGCCCAGGTCCACCGCGACCTCGGTGGGTGCGGCGGGATAGCCCCGGGGGGCGACGAGGGTCAGCGCGTCGACCCGTTGCGCCCGGGGGAGATCGAGGACCAGGGTGGGACTGTTCTCGTTCGCCGCCGCGTCCCCGTCGTCCGGGGAATCGGCGGCACCCGCTCGCGACGTCCGCTCATCGGGGATCTCCGGTGCGGTCCACGATGTTCCGGGATCGCCGTCGACGGCGGCCGCGGGCCCGCCGCGGGGATCGGTCACCGGGCGGGGGCCGCGCGCCGTGACCCCATCATCATCGGCGAGAAGACGATCGAGAGCATCGCCGGGTCGGGGTCGCAGGATCGCGGTGGGGGAGACGGTGGCATCCGACGGCACCGAGAGCGCGCGTCCGAACACCGCGGACGTCTCCGGAGACAGGCCGAGTCCCGGTGCGCACCTTGTCATCTGTCGCGCCGGGTCGGACACGCAGGACGCCCGGCCGGACAACTCCTGGTAGAGCAGCCACTGGGCGACCTCGGTGCCGGCCTCGAGCTCGGGCAGCACCACGCGATGGCGGATTCGCAGAGGCGTCGCCGTCCGCAGATCGGACACCGTGACCTCGCCGAGCGCGAATTGGTTTCCGGCCGTGCCGTCGTCGGTGCGGAGCGCACGGATCTGCACCCAGCGGGTGGCTCCACTGGGTGCGGTCACCGTCATCGGTTCACCCGGTTCGAGCCCCGAGACCACCGTGCTGCCCGCCTCGGTGGTGATCAGTGCGCTGGTGACATCGGGCCCGAGTGCCTTCGCAGTCGTCAGGGTCAGCGCGAGATCGGTGCGCGGCGTGGTGAAACCGATGCGCATCCATCGTCCGACCGCGCTCTCCAACCCGCCGCTCACCCAGGCGCTCTGCGGGTTGCCGTCGAAGGCCGCGGCCGCCGAGTTGGCCGGTGAGGTCTGCCCGGGCTGCACCGCGTCGGCCGCCGATCCCGACGTAGACACCTCGACCTCGCCACTCCGGTTGTCCAGCAACCACTCCCCGTGGACCAGCGGCTGACCGTCGACGGGGTAGTCGGCGACGGCGTTCTGCGTGCGCCGCGGGTCCGACGGGGCCCGGATCGCCGAACTGTGATCGTCGACGCGGCCGAAGTCGGTCTCCCGGTCGCTGGGCGTGTCGGTCACGATCAACGGGCCGTCGGTGATCCCGGCGCGGCTTGCGTCGGCATCGAGGACGACCGGCCCGAGCGGCGGTAGCCCCTGACGTGCTCGGACCTCGGCCAGTTCGGCGACGGCCTCGGGGCCGCCGGCGACCCGCGGGAGTCCCGCGGTGTCGACCAGTCGGGGGCCGGTGCCGGCGGCCGGCGAGCCGGGAGCGTCGACGGCGAAGATCTGCACCGCGGGCATCGCGGGCCGCAGACCGTTGTCGCGCACCACCCCTCGAACACTCGGCGGCCCGATCTGCGGACCGAACTCGGCCACGCGGTGGAGTCCGGGCGACTCGTCGAGTGCCTGCTGGGCGAGCAGCGGGCGGGCCGACCGTGAGGTCTCGGGATCGAGATCGGCTCGGAGGACGACGAATCCGATGCCCTGCCCGGCGAGGGTGGCGGCCAGGCCCGGCGAGCCGCGGCCCGCGGCGATCTCGCGCTGCACGGAGTCGAGGGCCCGGATCGCGCCGGGCGGGGTGAGCGGGATCGCGTCGCGGACCGCCCACGGGGTGTCGGACAGGGGTTGCAGCGGTTCGTCGCGGGTGAGTCCCCACAGCTGGTCGGCGAACGGCGCCCCGGGGACGACCAGCGTGCGGGCAGGTGGGCCGCCGTCGTCGCGTTCGCTGTGCTCGGCCAGCCAGTCGGCGGTCTGCTGCCAGTGACGCGGAATCGACTCGTACGTGCCGTTCGGTGCGAGCTGGCCGGTCCACATCAGCGACCCGGCACCGATCACCGCGACGAGCAGGACGATCGCCGCGGCGACCGGACGCGACCGCTGGGGCTGGGCGAAGGCGGAGAGCGTCTCCCGGCGACCGGCGGTTCCCGGAAGGGGAACCCGCGCCAGCAGGTGCGCGACGCCGAGCGCCAGGGGGATGCGGAGCAGCGGCTCGAATTTGTGGATGTTGCGCAGCGGTGCGCCGGACCCGTCGAGGAAGACGCGCATCTGCTCGGCGACCGGTGAACCGAGTTCGCCCGCGTAGCCGACGCACATCACGACGAGACCGACGCCCAGGATGGCGACGAGCCGGCCGCGGAACGGCATGTGCCGCATACACAGTCCGGCCAGACCCGCGGCCGCGATCGTCCCGGTCGCCAGGACTGCGGCGGGCTGGGTGACCAGCACCGCCCCGGCGACGCGCTCCGGCGAGACGAACGGCGTCCACGAACTCGCCCCACGCAGCACCTCGGTGAGCGACGTCCACTGCGTGGTGACCCGGGACGACTCGATGTAGTCGAGGAACGGCGGACTCACCCGCGAGAGGATCAGCAACGGGACCACCCACCACACGCAGGCCAGGGCCAGGCCGACCGTGGTCCAGGCGCCGAACCGCCGCCATCGGCGGTCGCGCGGACTGTGCAGCAGCCACCACAGGACGGCGACCCCGAGGGCCGCCAGCGTCGCGACGGCGTTGACCGCACCCATCAGCGCCACCGCGGCCGCCGTACGGGCGGCCTCGCGCCAGAGCGGCGGGGCGTCGTCGTCGGCGCGCGTGTCCAGCGCGCGCACCACCGGCACGAGCACCCACGGGGCGAGCATCATCGGCAAGGTCTCCGACGAGATCGAGCCGAGGGTGGTCAGGACCCGGGGGCTCAGGACGAAGACGACGGCGGCGATGATCCGCGAGGCAGGCGAACCCAGCCGCAGGGTCTCGGCGAGGCGGACGATGCCGACGAAGCCGACGGTCAGCAGCACCGCCCACCAGAGACGCTGGACGATCCACGGCGGGACGGCGAGGAGATCGCCGAGCGCATAGAACGCGCCGTGCGGGAAGAAGTAGCCGTAGGCCTGGTTCTGTACCTGCCCCATCGGCGCGTTCGGCGTCCACAGATGCGCGGCGCGGGCGAGGAAACCGAGCGGGTTCGCGGTGAGGTCGAGTTTGGTGTCCGCCGCGATGCGGCCGGGTGACTGCAGGAGACAGATGAGCAGCGAGATCGCGGCGACGACGGCGACGCCGCGCCGACCCAGCCCAGACCGGGTCGGGACGGACTGATCCGGTGGCGAAGGCGGGGTACTCAGTTGCTGCTGCTGTCGATCAGGGGACGCCGGGACCGGCGGCGTCGTGGACGGGTCAGTTGGTCTCGCCGGCTCCGCCGCGCGAACCGTAGTCCACCGAGCCCTGGACGAATCCGTTGTTCGGGCTGATGTTGTTCAGGTCGGTGGACGGGCTGTTCTCGGAGGCCAGGAATCCGCCGAGGAACACCGCGCCGAGTCCCACCAGGATGCCGGCGACTCCGGCGACGGCTCCGGCGACAAGGCGGTTGTTGGTCATGGCGATGAAACTACCATCGCCGAAGTCCGATTCCGGGTGACACCCGCTGACACCAGCGGATCGACCCGGCCGCGGTCATCGACGCGACCGCACTTTCGTCAGGGTGCGATCCCAGAGCAGGCGCGCACTCGTCTTCAGCAGTTCGGGCTTGTCGACGTCGCGGCTGAGCAGCATCGTCGACGTGGCGATCGTGCCGGCCGACGCCTTGGAGCGGTGCCCGGAGTCCAGGTGCGGTTGCGGGTCGTATTCGATCATCAGCTGGATGGCCTCGGCGCGTGCGCGCCCGGCGATCTGCTCGGCCAGCCACAGCGCGAGATCGATCCCGGCGGACACGCCGGCGGCGGTGACGAGGTCGCCGTCGGGCAGCGCACGCACGACGCGTTCGTCCGACACCGGTTTCGCACCGTGCAGGCTCAACCCGGCCATCGACGACCAGTGCGTGGTGGCCGGCTTCCCGTCGAGCAGACCCGCCGCGGCCAGGACGATCGACCCGGTGCACACCGACGTCGTCCACTGCGCGCCCGGCCGGACCGCGCGCAGCCAGTCGAGGACCTTCTCGTCCTGCGACGCGGCCAGGAATCCGGGCCCGCCCGGCACCAGGACGACGTCCGGCGACGGTGTCTCGTCGAACGAATGCGTGGCACCCACCACGAGCACGCCCGAATCGGCGACGACCGGCCCCGGCTCGTGCCAGACGAATCTGACCTCCGCGTCGGGCAGGGCGCGGAGCACCTCGTAGGGACCTATGAAGTCGAGGGCGGTGAACTGCGGGTAGAGGACGATCGCGATCTGGGTCATGAGGGCCTTTCGATTGTCGGGATGTCTCGTTCTGTCTCGTTCAACGGAAGGTGCGGCGGTACGCCTCGGGCGGTACACCGAGGCGGCGGACGAAGGTGCGGCGCATCGTCTCGGCCGATCCGAACCCGCATCGGCCGGCGATCACCGGCATCGTGTCGTCGCTCTGCGTGAGCGCGCGACGGGCGGCGTCGGTCCGGACCCGCTCGACGTAGGTGCCCGGCGCCTCGCCGGTCTCGTCGGTGAAGACGCGAGAGAAGTGGCGTGGACTCATCGACGCGTCCCGGGCCAGGTCGTCGATGCGGTGTGGCCGGGCCGGCTCGGCCTCGATGCGCTCCTGGATCTCCCGGATCGCGGTGCGACGGGCCCGCGGCATCCACACCGGCGGGGCGAACTGGCTCTGGCCGCCCGGCCGGCGCATGTAGAGGACGAGCCATCGCGCGACGAGCTGCGCGAGTTCGGTGCCGTGGTCCTCTTCGATCAGGGCCAGGGAGAGGTCGATCCCGGCGGTGACGCCCGCGGAACTCCACACCCGATCGCTGCCGCGTACGAACAGGGCCTCGGCATCGACCTGGACCGCGGGGTACCGCTCGGCGAGCAGCCCGGTCACCGCCCAGTGGGTGGTCGCGCGCTTGCCGTCGAGGAGCCCGGCCTCGGCCGCGAGGAATGCGCCGTTGCACACGCTGACGACCCGTCGTGCGCGGTGCGCCGCCCGCCGGATCCAGTCGATCAGTTCGGGATCGCGCGCGGCGTCGTGGACGCCGGTGCCGCCGGGGAGGATCAGGATGTCGAGCGGATCGGCCGGATCGGGCAGCGGGTGCGCGACGAACTCCAGGCCGACGCCGGTGCCCACCGACAAGCCCGACTTCGACACCAGGCGGAGGTCGTAGGTCACCTCCGACCCCTGGTCGGCGAGCGCGATCGACGCGGTGGTGAACACGTCCGCCGGACCCGTCACGTCCAGGGCCTGCACCCCGGGAAAACCGAGGATCACCACGGATCGAGTCATGAACACATCGTTTCCGACCCGCTGCGTGGCGTCCAGGCCATGCATCCCACAGATCAGGACATGGCCCCGGTTGATTGAGCCGGCTCCGAGCGAAGCGAGGCGCCGAGTCGAAGCCACTTGGTGACCTCGACGGGCGCGGCGGCCTCGCTGCGCTCGGTCGACGCTGCTCGGCCAGCAGGGGGTGGGCGGCGGCCTCGCCTGTGGTTGAGCCCCCACCACGGGTTGAGCCGGCTCCGAGCGGAGCAGGGGAGGTGACCCACTGCTGGTTGAGCCGGCTCCGAGCGAAGCGAGGCGCCGTGTCGAAGCCACCTGGTGACCTCGACAAGCTCGGCCGGCGGGTGGGGGACGCTCAGCCGGCGGGTGGGGACGCTCGGCCGGCGGGTGGGGACGCTCGGCCTACAACGTGACCTGAGGTTCCTTCTCGCACTTGGCCGGAACGATGAACACCGGACGGTGGCAGTGTTTGAGGACTCGTTCCGCCACGCTGGAGCGCAGCAGCGCCTTGAGTCCCGACGCCCCGCGCGTGCCGGTGACGAGGAGGTCGACGTCGAGCGCCTCGGCCGCGGCGACGAGCGCACCCCACACCGTCGACTCCACTTCGACGAGCGACCCACGAGCGGTCAGCCCACATTCGGCCGCGAGGGTCACGCCGCGCTCGTTGATCGCGGCGGCCTCGTCCTCGAGAGCTTGGTCGACGCCGGCGTCGAGCTGGGTGTCGATGAACGGCTGCATCCCGCCGGCAAGGGTGGACATTCGCGCCGGCGTCATGCCGCCGGGTTGCCAGGCGGTGACGACCACCGCGGATTGCGCACGAAGAAAGTGTCCGGCGTAACGAATGGCGCGGTCGGCATTCGGCGAGCCGTCGTAGGCGATCATCAGAGTTTGCGCGGCACGGGTACCGCCGCTACCGCTCCCGGCGGTGGCGGACCCGGACGAAACGGACCCCACGTCCATTGGCTCAGACTACATGCCAGACTCGGGGAATGGGCCCAACTCGCAGACCCCGATGGAACCGGAACACGCTGACCGCGGCAACCGTCACGGTTCTGTGCGTCGCGCTCGCGGCCTGCACCGGTTCGACGACGGACTCGCCGCCGCCGACGCCCTCGTACTCGGTGACCGCCGAGTCGCCGCTGTCGTCGTCTCCGGCGCCGACCACCACACCGGTCGCGAACTCCTGCGGCGCAACCGAACTCGCGAAGCTGTCGGTGCGTCAGAAGCTGGCGCAGCTGATCGTCGTCGGCGTGACCGGGGCGGCCGACGCGCAGCAGATCGTCGAGAACGAGGAGATCGGCGGCATCTTCGTCGGGAGCTGGACCGACAAGTCGATCCTGACGAGTGGTGCGGCAGCACGGATTTCGCAGAATTCGTCGATTCCGTTGATGGTCACCGTCGACCACGAGGGCGGCCGGGTGTCGCGACTGTCCGCGCTCGGCATCGACAACGCCTCGCCGCGTGAGCTGGCGCAGACCAAGACGCCCGAGCAGGTGCGCGCGATCGCGGCCGACGTGGGCCGCAAGCTCAAGCGTCTCGGGGTCACCGTCGACTTCGCCCCCGTCGCCGACGTCAGCGACGAATCGGACGACGAGGTGATCGGCGACCGGTCCTTCAGCAACGACCCGGCGGTCGTGACCGAGTATGCGGGTGCGTACGCCGCGGGGCTGTCCGACGCGGGAATCACGCCGGTGTACAAGCACTTTCCGGGGCACGGCCACGGCTCTGGTGACTCGCATCTGGGTGTCGTGACGGTCCCGTCGCTGGCGGAACTCCAGGACAGCGACCTCGTGCCGTTCCGGACCCTGCTGCGCGACCCGGGGACCGCAGGCGCGATGGTCGGGCATCTGATCGTCCCGGGCCTGACGAAGGGGCTGCCCGCCAGCATCAGCCGGCCCGCGATACAGATGCTGCGCACCGGCGTCGGTTACGACGGGCCGCGGTTCGACGGCGTGATCTACTCCGACGACCTGTCGGGAATGGCGGCGATCAGCGCGCAGTACCCCATCGAGCAGGCGGTCGAGAAGTTCATCCTCGCGGGCGGCGACGTCGCGTTGTGGCTCTCCACCGACCGTGTCGCCTCCGTGCTCGACAACCTCGAGCGCGCGGTCTCGGCCGGTCGCCTCGCGCCCGCCCGCCTGGATGACAAGGTCGTGCGCATCCTGCGGTCCAAGGGTGTGGTGAACTGTTGAACCGCCGAGACCGCTGCGCCCCGTGAATGGGGTTTCACCTTACCGATTGGTAAGTTGTTATATCGTCGGTCGGAGCAGTTTGTCGTGAACGGAGGTGGGGTCATGTCGGGCGGAACGAAGCGCCTGCCACGCGCGGTGCGCGAGCAGCAGATGCTCGATGCCGCCGTCAAGGTGTTCTCGGAGAATGGCTTTCGTGAGACCTCGATGGACGCGATTGCCTCCGAGGCGCAGATCTCCAAGCCGATGCTGTATCTGTACTACGGCTCCAAGGACGAACTGTTCAGCGCGTGTATCGCCCGTGAGTCGGGCCTGTTCATCGACGCGATGAGCGTCGGTTTCGATCCCTCGCTCTCGCAGCGCGAGCAGGCGGTCACGGTGATCCGCGAGTTCCTCCGCTTCGTCCACGAACACCGGCAGTCCTGGCGGGTGCTGTACCGCGTCGCCATCGGCACGGCCGGTTTCGCCGGCATCGTCTCCGAGAGCCGCCAGCGGGTCACCGAGATGGTCGCCCAGCTGATCAAGGCGGGCACCACGGTCGAAGGTGCCAGCGACATCGACTTCGAACTCACCGCCGTCTCGATCGTCGGCGCCGCCGAGGCGGTCGCCGACCGCATCACCGAAGGAGACGTCGATCTCGAGAAGGCCACCAACCTCCTCGTCGGCATCACCTGGCGCGGCCTGAAGGGTGTCGGTACCGACTCCTGAGCGCGTGCTCCCGAGTTGCCCGCCTTCCGCTCCCTGTGGTGAGCCGAAAATCAGGGCAGCGCAAAAGCTCCCGCGGCCCCGCTTCCTATCCGCTGATTGGATCCAATAAGCGGGACGGAAACGAGACCGCGGGAACGGAATGCGAAAAGCCCCTCAGCCCTCCCGCGTCGTCGCGGTGAGGTGTGGGAATCCCTTGCGACGGTCGCGGATCGAGATGTCGAAGCTGCCTTTGCCATCGATCCGGCGGGTGTAGAGGTTCACCTTGGCCGGCAGCAGGATCGGCTTGCCGAACCTGACGTCGTAGGTCACGGCGTCGGGCAGCTGCGCCTCGACGTTCGCGACGGCCGCTGCAGCACTCCACATCCCATGGGCGATCGCCCTGGGGAACCCGAAGGCCTTGGCGGGCAGGTTGCCCATGTGGATCGGGTTGCGGTCGCCCGAGGCGGCCGCGTACTCGCGGATCCGCTTGAGGTCGACGGCGAGGATGGCGTCCGGCGGCGGCGGGGTCTTCGACTTCGGTTCGGGACCGCGCGGCTCGTCGGACAGGCTGGTGCGCTGCTGCTTGAGGAACGTCGCCGTCTGGGTGGTGACCAGCTCGGACCCGACGCTGATCTCGCTGACCACGTCGATGAGGATGCCCTTGCGGTGCTCGCGGAGGTTCTCCGCGTGCGTGACGATGTCGAGCGGCTCACCGGCCTCGATGGGCCGCTTGCGTTCGATGGTGTTCGTCATGTGCACCGAACCGACGGCGCCGAACGGGAACTCGTCGGAGGTCATGAGCTTCATGGTCACCGGGAACTGCAGCACGAACGGAAACGTCAGCGGCAGGGTGTCGCCGAAGCGCTGCCCGGTCGCGTGGCAATACGCCTGCAGTGCAGCCCAGTCCACTCGCACACCGTCGAGTCGGTAGCGGGTGTCCGGGGCGACGGCGTCGGCCGGAACCCGCGGCGGCTTGCCGATGCCGGGCAGCAGCGCGGTGACCGCCTTGCCGTACAGCTCGGCGGTGCCGGGTGCGGCGGGGAGGGTGATCGTCTTCGCCATCAGGCCCCCAGGAATCCCTGGCCGCAGACGCGGACCACGTTGCCGGTGATGGCATTGCTCGCCGGGTTGGCGAAGTAGGCCACGGTCTCGGCGACGTCGACGGTCTGGCCGCCCTGCTGCAGCGAGCTCATCAGACGCCCGGCTTCGCGCGTGGCGAGTGGGATGGCCGCGGTCATCTTGGTCTCGATGAAGCCGGGTGCGACCGCGTTGATGGTGATGCCCTTCTCGGCCAGGATCGGCGCGTAGGCGTCGACCAGCCCGATGACGCCGGCCTTCGAGGCGCCGTAGTTGGTCTGGCCGCGGTTGCCCGCGATGCCGGCGATCGACGACACGTCGACGACGGCGCCGCCTTCGCGCAGCGCGCCCTTCTCCAGCAGCGTCTCGACGAGGGTCTGCGGGGCGATGAGGTTGACCGCGATGACCGCGTCCCAGCGGGAGTCGTCCATGTTGGCGAGCAGCTTGTCGCGGGTGATGCCGGCGTTGTTGACGATGATGTCGATGCCGCCGTGGCGCTCGAGAGCGTGCTCGGCGAGCTTGGCGCCGGCGTCGGCCGCGGTGACGTCGAGCGGGAAGGCGGTGCCGCCGACCTTGTTCGCGGTCTCCGACAGCGCGTCGCCGGCCTGCGGGACGTCGGCGGCGATCACGTGGGCACCGTCGCGGGACAGGACCTCGGCGATCGTCGCGCCGATGCCGCGTGCGGCGCCGGTGACGACGGCGACCTTGCCCTCGAGCGGGCGGTCCCAGTTCTTCGGTGCGGTCGCGTCGGCTCCGCCGACCCGGATGACCTGGGCGTCGACGAAGGCCGACTTCGCCGACAGCACGAAGCGCACGGTCGATTCGAGGCCCGTCAGACCGGTCTTGGCGTCGGGGGAGACGTAGACGAGCTGAACGGTGGAGCCCTTCAGGAGCTCCTTGCCCAGTGAGCGGGTGAAGCCCTCGAGAGCGCGCTGCGCGACGCGCTCGGACGGGTCGGTGACCAGTTCCGGCGTGGTGCCGATGACCAGGAAACGTGCGCACGGGGCGGTCGACCGCATCGCGGGCTGGAAGAACTCGAACAGCTGACGCAGCTCAGCGGGGGAGGTGATGCCCGTCGCGTCGAAGACCAGACCACCGAACTTGTCGGCGCTGCGGCCGGTCGTGGCGTTCTGGATGAGGTCGTAGTCCTCGGTCGAGAGCATCTCGCGAAGCGGTTCGACGAGGCGGCCGGAGCCGCCGAGCAGCACCGGACCGGGCAGCGGCGGCTCGGACGCCTTGTAGCGCCGCAGCGGCGGCGGGACGGGCAGTCCGGCCTGTTTGGCGATGAAAGCACCGGGCGCGGAATGGACGAAGCTCGAGTACAGGCCAGTGTTTCCGTTGGCGGCCACGTTGATCTCCTCTGACTGTCGTTCGACAACGAACTTACTGATGAGTAAGAATACGCTATAGACACCGCACCCGACCCTTGGGAGATCGACGTGGCCGAACAGTCCAACCCCACCGACAACAAGTCCACCGACAAGCGCGGGACCCGCACCGACCGTCCCGTCGCGATCCTCGGCGGCAACCGCATCCCGTTCGCACGTCAGGACAAGGCGTACGCGAAGGTCAGCAACCAGGAGATGTTCACCGCCGCGCTCGACGGTCTCGTGAGCCGCTTCAGCCTGCAGGGCGAGCAGCTCGGCATGGTGGCCGGTGGCGCGGTCCTCAAACACGCGCGTGATTTCAATCTCATCCGGGAGTCGGTGCTCGGTTCGGCCCTGTCGCCGTACACGCCCGCCTTCGACATCCAGCAGGCGTGCGGCACCGGACTCCAGGCCATCACGACGGTCGCCGACGGCATCGCCCGCGGTCGCTACGACGCCGCGATCGGGGGCGGCGTCGACACCACCTCGGACGCGCCGATCGCGGTCGGTGAGGGCCTGCGTCGTCAGCTGCTCGAGGTCAACCGGGCCCGCAGCACCAAAGATCAGCTCCTCGGTGCGGCGAAGTTGCTGACCAAGCTCGGTATCGAGATCCCGCGCAACGGCGAGCCCCGCACCGGCATGTCGATGGGCGAGCACGCCGCCGTCACGGCCAAGGAGTTCGGCATCAAGCGCGCCGATCAGGACGAGCTCGCCGCGCGCAGCCACCAAAACATGGCCGCCGCGTACGACTCCGGCTTCTTCGACGACCTGATCACCCCGTTCCTGGGCCTGACCCGCGACCAGAACCTGCGCGGCGACTCCACCGCGGAGAAGCTCGCCAAGCTGAAGCCGGTCTTCGGTGTCTCCCTGGGCGACGCGACGATGACCGCGGGCAACTCGACGCCGCTGACCGACGGCGCGTCGACCGTGCTGCTGGCCAGCGACGAGTGGGCCGCCGATCGCGGACTGCCGGTCCTCGCGTACTTCGTGGACAGCGAGACCGCCGCGGTCGATTACGTCAACGGTCCGGACGGGTTGCTGATGGCCCCGACCTACGCGGTGCCGCGCCTGCTCGCTCGCAACGGGCTCACGCTGCAGGACTTCGATTTCTACGAGATCCACGAGGCCTTCGCGTCGGTGGTCCTCGCCACCCTGCAGGCCTGGGAGTCCGAGGAGTACTGCAAGGAGCGCCTCGGCCTGGACTCCGCGCTGGGGTCGATCGATCGCAGCAAGCTCAACGTCCATGGTTCGTCGCTGGCCGCGGGCCACCCGTTCGCCGCCACCGGCGGCCGGATCGTCGCGCAGGCGGCCAAGCAGATCAAGGAGAACGGCGGCGGTCGTGCGTTGATCTCGATCTGTGCCGCCGGCGGGCAGGGCGTCACCGCGATCATCGAGGGCTGATCGGGACGGGGTCGCATCGAACGCGATGAGCCCGGAATCCCGACAGGTGGGACGGATCGGCGACTGATCGGCCGATCCGTCTCACTTTCGTGGGACGAATGGGGGTACTTCGTCACATATTCGACAGAATCGGCCTTCCGGGGATGCCTCCGGCCGAAAAGTAGCGTAAATATGTCTATAGCTCCGGCTGCGCTGTCAGACCCCCGACCCGACAGCTCGGCCGGAGCGCCTACTTTTTCCGACCGTAGTTCTGCGGCCACCACCTGATCGGCCCAGTCGTCAGTCCGGCCCAGGTGCCAGCCACGATGGATGGAGTTGTGACCCCAGGCTCTCGCCGAGCACGATCCGCGCTACGCGCTGTGCTCGCCGTCGTCGCCGTCCTCACCCTCGTCCTCGCCGTCGACCTCGTGGCGACCCACTCCGACTCCGCGCGCAACGCCGTCGTCGGCGGGATCGACGCGGGCGGCCGCGACGCTGCCGAACTGAACCCCGTCCTCGACGAGCTGACGGCCCGGTCAGAGCGGCCGGTCGTGCTGCGGACGCCGGAGGGTTCGGCCGAGGTCGCACCCGCCGACCTCGGACTCGCCTTCGACGCCGACGCCACGCGTGCCCGCCTGCTCGAGCAGCCGCGCAACCCGCTCGTGCGTCTGGCTGCGCTGTTCGGCCGTGACGCCGACATCGAACCGGTCGTCACCCTGGATCGAACCGCGATGAACGCCGCGCTCGATGGCCGGCGCACATCTCTCGAGAAGGCCGCCGTCGAAGGCGGCGTGCACTACGACGGCACCGAACCGGTCGGGGATCAACCCGCCGCGGGCGAACGCATCGCCCGGGACGCGGCGGCCGCCACCCTCATCGACCGCTGGCTCGACGGTGCGCCCGTCGACCTGCCGATGGAGCCTTTCTCGCCGACCGTCACCGCCGAGGTCGTCGCCGCCACCGTCGCCGGGCCGGCCGAGCGCGTGACGTCGGCTCCCGTGCGGCTTGTCGACCGGCGGAAACGGACGGTCGAGGTCCCCGCGGGCGACCTGGCGTCGATGCTGACCTTCGGCCCCGACGGGCGCGGCGGGCTCAGTCCCGGGGCCGACGAGAAGGTGGGCCGCGAGATCCTCGCCCCCGACCTCGACGCCTCCCAACGGGCCCCGGTCAATGCGAGGTTCAGCCTCGCGTCCGGCCGTCCGGTGGTGGTGCCCGGGGTCGACGGCGCCTCGATCAACTGGCCGAAGACCCTCGCCGCCGTCGCGAGGAGTGCGGCGGCCGACGGTGGCAATCGCACGGTCGAGGTCGTCTACGACGAGGTGGAGCCGAAGCTCACGACCGACGCCGCCCGCAAGCTCGGGGTCACGGAACTGATCAGCGAGTACACCACGGGCGGGTTCTCGAGTGCGTCCGGCGAGAACATCCGGCTCGTCGCCGCGGAGGTCGACGGAGCGCTCGTGCTGCCCGGAAAGGTGTTCTCGCTCAACGGACACACCGGCCCGCGCGGTTCGGAACAGGGCTACGTCGAGTCGACGATCATCGACCACGGACGGGCGTCGAACGCGGTCGGCGGCGGCATCTCCCAGTTCGCGACGACGCTGTACAACGCGGCGTACTTCGCCGGGCTCGAAGACGTCGACCACACCGAGCACGCCTATTACATCTCGCGGTACCCCGAAGCGCGGGAGGCGACGGTCTTCGAGGGCGCCATCGATCTGAAGTTCCGGAACAACACGCGGCACGGTGTCCTGATCGAGACGAGCTGGTCGCCGTCGTCGGTGACCGTGCGGCTGTGGGGCACCAAGGCATTCGAGGTGGAGTCGGTGACCGGAGAACGGTTCGCGACCACCGATCCGCAGCGGGTCCGCGTCCCCCGCGGGGACGACTGCATCCCCAGCAGCGGGAGCAAGGGTTTCACGACGTCGGACACCCGCATCATCAAGGACGCACGGACCGGCCGGGAGATCGACCGATCGACCCGCACCGTCCGCTATGCGCCCGAGCCGATCGTGAAGTGCGTCTGACCCGACGGCGTGATCTCGATGCGGGATGTTTCGCGGAGGGGCTTTACCGAGCGATAGAACGCTCGATAGGCTCCGGGTCGTGGATATCAATGGAGCTAGTGCAATCGTCACAGGTGGCGCGTCGGGTATCGGCGCAGCTGCGGCTCGCCAGCTGGCGGCCAAGGGTGCGAAGGTCATCGTCGCCGACCTCAACGCGGACAAGGGTGAGGAACTCGCCAAGGAGATCGGCGGGCAGTTCGTCGCCGTCGACGTGACCTCGACCGAACAGATCGAAGCCGCCGTCAACGCGGCCACCGAACTCGGCCCGCTGCGCGCGCTGGTCAACTCGGCCGGCATCGGCTGGGCCCAGCGCACCATCGGCCGCGACGGCGAGTTCGGCTCGGCGCACAACCTGGACGCGTACAAGAAGGTCATCGCGATCAACCTGATCGGCACCTTCGACTGCATCCGTCTCGCCGCCACCGCGATGAGCCGCAACGAGCCGCTCGACGCCCACGGTGAGCGCGGTGCGATCGTCAACATGGCCAGTGTTGCTGCCTTCGACGGTCAGATCGGCCAGGCCTCGTACTCGTCGTCCAAGGGCGGCGTCGTCGGCATGACCCTCCCGGTCGCGCGCGACCTGGCGGCGGTCGGCGTCCGCGTCAACACCATCGCCCCCGGCTTGATCGACACCCCGATCTACGGTGAGGGCGAATCTGCCGAGGCGTTCAAGGCCAAGCTCGGCGAGTCGGTCTTGTTCCCGCACCGCCTGGGTGCACCGGACGAGCTTGCCTCGATGGTCGTCGAACTCGTCACCAACAGCTACATGAACGCCGAGGTCATCCGCGTCGACGGCGGCATCCGGATGCCACCGAAGTAGACCGCGAGATGATCGACGCCCGCCGGAGCGCGGGCGTGGCTCTGATCGGAGCCGTTGCGGCCGTGTCGATCATGTCCGCATGTGCCACCGAGACCTCGGGGACCGCCGTTCCCGAGGTCTCGCCGATCGCGGTCACGACCAGCGAAACCCCGACGACGACTACGACTACGACCACGGGAAGGACGACGGCTCCCTCCACGGCGAGCGCGTCGCCCCGGTCTCGGGTCGCGGTTCCGCCGCAGTCGGGCGCAGCAACCGATCCGGACGAGATGACCTGCGGTACTTATCTGTCGCTCACCGATTCCGAGCAGATCGCCACCGTCAACGAGTTCGCGGACCGCCATGGCAAGGAGCTGGTCAAGAGCAATCCCAACAGCTACCTGCTGGTCCGCGCCTTCTGCGTGGGTGATCCCGACACGCTTCTCAAGGACAACCTGCTCTTGCAGGGCAGCTGACCGACATTCGCGAGGTCGACCCTCGTCGAGCACACGCACCGTCGATCATCCGGCGGTGCGTTTCTCGTTGTTCGTGACCTGTTCACGTGAAAGAACTTTCATGCGCGTCTCATGGAGGCGTCACACCCACGCTCCATTGTTGTCGCCATGAACGTTCCGCACGCGATCGACCGACACCCGGGACACCCGGGACACCCGGGGCACCCGGTGACGATGTACGCGACGCGACCGCCTGCGCATCCTGTCGTGTCCCCGCCACCCCGACGCGGTGTCCGGGACGTCGTCGGCGGGGTGCTGACGCCCTGGGCGGCAGCAGGTCTCGCCGTGGTGGTGGCCGCCGGCGCGTTCGTCGGCCACGCCGGCTGGTCGGGAGAGCTGTCGTTCGACGCCGTCGTGACGCTGCTCGTCTTCCTGATCGCGGTGTGGGCGTGGATCTTCTCGCCCCTCGATGACACCTACGTCGCCCTGGGCGGTGGCATCGCACTGGTGGTCTTCGGGATCATCGACGCCGACACCTTTGCGGGAACTCTTGGCTCGGGAGTGATCTGGCTTCTGATCGGGGCCTTCGTGATCGCGGCTGCGGTCACGGCGTCGGGACTGTCGGCCCGGGTGTCTGCGCGGGTCGTTCGCCTGGCCCGGACACCACGTCAGCTGGTGCACCTCATCACCGCTGCGCTCCTGCTGACCACCTTCGCAGTCCCGGCGACGTCCGGGCGTGCGGCTCTGGCACTCCCGATCTTCCTCGCTCTGGCCGCGGTCCTGCGTGATCGGCCGCGACTCGTGCTGTGTCTTGCACTGGTCTTCCCGTTCGTCATCCTGTTCTCGGCGGTCGGATCACTCCTGGGTGCCGGCGCGCACCTCATCACTGCTGAGATCGTCTCGGCGGCAACAGGAACGGGCATCGGATTCCTACAGTGGGCGGTACTGGGCGTGCCGCTGGCCGTCGTGTGGTCGCACCTCGCGGCGGAGTCGGCGCTGTGGCTGATGACCGACCACGGCGAGCGGACTCGTCCGCTGTCCGTGCCGCCGAACGCATTCGAGACGACCGGGATGGCGACCTCCGGTCCGTTCACGTCCGCACAACGCCGCGTGTCGGTCGTCCTCGGGCTCGTGGTGGTGCTCTGGTGTTCGGAACCGCTGCACGGCGTCGACCCGGCGATCGTTGCGGTTCTCGGCGCGCTGGCCGCGTCCGCCCCGGCGGTCGGCGCGACTACGCTCGGTGCGGCGCTGAAGACCATTCCGTGGACGCTCCTGCTGTTCATGGCGGCCACGCTCGCCCTCGGGATGGCACTCAACTCCAGTGGCGCCGCGCAATGGCTGGCGGATCGGGCATTCGGTTCCATCGCCGAGACCGGCCCGGCTGCTGCGATGGTGTTCGTCGTCGTATCGGCTGTTGTCTCGCTGCTCGCACACCTCGTGATCCAATCCCGTTCTGCCCGTTCCGCGGTGCTGGTCCCGATCATCGTGGTGACCGCGCCGGTCGTCGGGGTGGACCCGGTCGCCGCGGCCTTCCTTTCCACCGCGGCCGCCGGATTCTGCATCACCCTCACGAGTTCGGCGAAACCGGTCGCCATGTTCGCCGCGAGCGCCGACGTACCGGGTTATCAACCGCGCCATCTGCTCACGATGTCGGCATTGCTCGCACCGGTGTCGCTGGTGGTGCTCCTCATCTTCGCGTGCTGGGTCTGGCCCTACCTCGGCCTGCCCCTGCTCTCGTCCTGACCGTCGCGCCGCGACTGTCCCGACAGTGCCTGGGGCACCTGTCCCGCCCCATCGTCAAGACCTCGTCCGATCGATCAACAGGAGTGCCGATGTCCGTCCGAGTTCCGCAACGAATCCTGGTCGCCCCGAGTGGTTTCAAGGAGAGCCTCGACGCCGTGTCGGTGGCCGGTGCCATCGCCGCGGGGGTCCGGCGCACGCTCCCCGGGGTGCGGGTCGACATCGCGCCCATCGCCGACGGCGGCGAGGGGACGGCGCGCATCCTGGCCGCCGCGGGCAACGGGCGGCTCCACGAGCTGACCGTCTGCGGCCCCACCGGCGATCCCGTGCAGTCGCACTGGGCCGAGGTGGGCGTCGGCCGGAATCGCATCGGTGTCGTCGAGATGGCCGCCGCCGCGGGACTGGCGCTCGTCCCGGCGGGTCAGCGGGATCCGGGTGCGACCACCACCTTCGGTGTCGGACAGTTGATCGCCGCCGCGCTCGATGCGGGTGTGTCGGCGATCCTCGTCGGCTGCGGCGATTCGGGCACGTGCGACGGCGGTGCCGGGGCGCTCCAGGCCCTCGGCGCGCGCGTTCTGGATGATGCCGGGCACGAGATCGGCCGCGGTGGTGGTGAACTCGCACGCGCGGCGTCGCTGGATCTGACCGGTCTGCATCCCCGCCTCCGTGAGACCGAGATGGTGATCGCGGGCAATCCGCACAACGTCCTCACGGGGCCGAACGGTGTCGCGCGAGTCTTCGGACCGCAGAAGGGGGCGACGCCGGCGCAGGTCGACTCGCTGGCGGCTGCGCTCGACGTCTGGGCGGACGTCCTGCAGCGGGACGGGCTGCCCGACATCGACTATCGCCACGGGGCCGGTTCCGGCGCCTCGGGTGGCCTCGGTGCGGGACTCGCCGCGATCGGCGGAATCCTGCGATCACGGTTCGACGCCCTGCTCGATTCCGGCCTGTCGGGTATCGACCTCGATCATCGGATCGGCAAGGCCGACCTCGTGATCACGGCCGAGGGTTCCATCGACTTCCAGACCCCGCACGGGAAGGTGCCCGCCGAGGTCGCCCGCCGCGCCCAGTTGCGAGGTGTGCCCGTGGTCGCGCTGGCCGGCTCGCTCGGTGATGGCGCGCCGTCGGTCCACGACGTCGGGATCGGGGCGATCGCATCGATCATCGCGGTACCCATGCCGCTGTCGGAGGCCGTCGCCAACGGCGAACAACTTCTCGCCGACGCCGCCGAGCGCACGATGCGGATGATCCTCCTCGGCGCCGCGGTCTCGGCCCGCGCGGGACAGCGGAAGCGGAAGAAGGCCGTCTGACCGGTTTGCAAATCCACCACTTTTCGGCGTATCCACACCCTTCAGAAGGGGTGGATGTGCCGAAAAGTGGTGGACGTGCGGTTCGGTTGCCGAATGCCGGTGCGCTGGACGTACCGGTGGGGGCCGGTAGTCTTCGCGGCGTGACGAACTCGCCATATCAACCGGGGGACCCGCGATACGGGCCACAACCACAGCCCGGGCAGTATCCGCCGCAGGCCGGGTACCCGCCACCGAATCAGCACTACGGTGCTCCGCCACCGAACCAGGTGCCCTATGGCACGCCGCCGCCCTATCAGGGTGGCCCGATGCCGGGTGGGATGTACCCACCGGGGCCGCCGTTCCCACCGCCGCCGAAGAAGAAGCGCACCGGATTGTGGGTCGTGCTGGGCGTCGTGGGCGTACTGCTGCTCATCGTGATCGCCGGCGGCGTGGCGAGGGTGTTGTTGTCCGCGTCGCAGGGTGGTGGGATCTCGGACGTCAGTGACGTCGAGGCGGGCGAGTGCATCGTCGTGACCGCGGAACCGGACACGCTCAAGGCCAAGGAAGTGTCGTGCGGCGACACCGACTTCCACTACGTCGTCGCGGAGAAGTCCATCACGCAGGGACTGTGCGGCGCCAACTACTCGCGCTACTGGGTGGCGGGCCAGGATGGTGCCCTGTGCCTTGCGCCGGTGTACCAGGAGGGGCGTTGCTACTACCTGCCGGCCGCGACCACCGGCACTGCCCTCGCCGAGATCCGTGAGATCGAATGCGGTGCACCGGTTTCCGGCGGAACAAACATCCGCGTCGACACCAAGGCTTCGGGTGAGCCCGAGTGCCCCGATGCAGATGGCAGCTATTTCGCGGACAAGCCGCGGCCGGTCGGATACTGCTTCAGCGTCATCGAGTGATCTGCGTTTCGACGCAAAGAAGAACTCCCACCGGCGGATTCGCCGGTGGGAGTTCTTGGTTAAGGCGTCAGCAGCTCAGAAGGCCGCTTCGTCGAGCTCCATGATGTCCCTCGGCGGGCGGCCTTCCGTCTGACTCCTTTTGCCTCAGAAGGCCGCTTCGTCGAGCTCCATGATGTCGTTGTCGATGTTCTCGACGGTGACGCGGACCGCGGTGAGCAGCGGCAGCATGTTCTTCGCGAAGAAGCTCGCCACGGCGACCTTGCCCTCGTAGAAGGACTTGTCGGCGTCGGAGGCCCCGTTGTCGAGGGCCGCGAGAGCCACCTCGGACTGGCGGAGGAGCAGCCAGCCGATGAGCAGGTCGCCGACCGCCATCAGGAAGCGGACCGAACCGAGTCCGACCTTGTACAGCTCGGCCGAGTTCTCCTGTGCCGCCATCAGATCGTTGGTCAGCGAGGCGGCCATTGCCTGCACGTCGTCGAGTGCGGTCTTCAGCAGTGCCCGCTCGGTCTTCAGCCGGCCGTTGCCCGCCTCGGAGTCGATGAAGGTCTGGATCTGTCCGGCGACGTGTGCGAGGGCCTGGCCCTTGTCGCGGATGATCTTGCGGAAGAAGAAGTCCTGGGCCTGGATGGCCGTGGTGCCCTCGTAGAGCGAGTCGATCTTCGAGTCACGGATGTACTGCTCGATCGGGTAGTCCTGAAGGAAGCCCGAACCGCCCAGCGTCTGCAGCGACTCGTGACCGAGGGTGCCGTAGGCGCGCTCGGAGCCGACGCCCTTGACGATCGGGAGCAGCAGATCGTTGACGCGGTGGGCCATCTCGGGATCGGCGCCGGAGACGATCTTCGCGGCGGCGGTGTCCTGATGCGACGCGGTGTAGAGGTAGATCGCGCGCAGACCCTCGGCGTAGGCCTTCTGGGTCATCAGCGAACGACGCACGTCGGGATGATGGGTGATCGACACGCGCGGTGCGGCCTTGTCGGTCATCTGCGTCATGTCCGCACCCTGGATACGCTCCTTGGCGTACTCGAGCGCGTTCAGGTAACCGGTCGACAGCGTCGAGATGGCCTTGGTGCCCACCATCATTCGCGCGTGCTCGATGACCTCGAACATCTGCGCGATACCCTTGTGGACGTCGCCGACGAGCCAGCCCTTGGCGGGGGTGCCGTGCTGACCGAAGGTGACCTCACAGGTGGCCGACGCCTTGATGCCCATCTTGTGCTCGACGTTGGTGACGTAGACGCCGTTGCGCTCGCCGAGTTCGCCGGTCTCGAAGTCGAAGTGGAACTTGGGCACGAAGAACAGCGACAGGCCCTTGGTGCCCGGCCCGGCGCCCTCGGGGCGGGCGAGCACGAGGTGGAAGATGTTCTCGGTCATGTCCTGATCGGCCGAGGTGATGAACCGCTTCACGCCGTCGATGTGCCAGGAGCCGTCCTCCTGCTCCACGGCCTTGGTGCGTCCGGCGCCCACGTCGGAGCCGGCGTCGGGCTCGGTCAGCACCATGGTGGCGCCCCAGCCGCGCTCGGAACAGATGGCGGCCCACTTCTTCTGCTCATCGGTGCCGTTGTTGTAGAAGATGTTGGCGAAGCCGGCGCCGGCGGCGTACATGAACACGGGCGGGTTCGCGCCGAGGATCATCTCGCCGATCGCCCAGTACAGCGACCGGGGAGCGGGGAGTCCGCCCAGTTCCTCGGCGATGCCGATCTTGTCCCAGCCGCCTTCGACCAGGGCGTTGTAGGACTTCTTGAAGGACTCGGGGATCGTGACGCTGTGCTCGTCGGGATCGAAGACCGGGGGATTGCGATCGGCGTCGACGAAGGACTCGGCGATCGGACCCTCGGCCAGCGCGCGGACCTCGCGCAGCATGTCGACGGCGGTCTCGCGGTCGAGGTCACCGAAGTCGCCGGACTCCAGTACCTTGTCGAGCTCGAACAGTTCGAAGAGGTTGAACTGCAGGTCGCGCATGTTGCTCTTGTAATGGCCCATGGTGGTTCCTTGTCTGGTGTGGCCGTCTGCGTTGGCATCCTCGACCCGGTCCGATCGCTCACAGATGTGTGCGTACCGGCCGGGTGAGGGGCCTGGTCGGTCCGAGCTATGTTACTCGCCGGTAACCCTAGAATAGCCCCATCTTCTCGCCGGATCAATCGGAAGATGTGTGATCTGCGCCCGCGGGTACGACGACGAGAATCGCCCAACGCCGACGCGCCGCCCGGATCTGCGCTGCAATGGGTGAATGCGCAGATCTCCCACCGCCGGACGCCGAAATGTGGTGGTCGTTCCGGCGAGCATCGTGACCGTGATCCTCGCCCTGGCCGCCGGGTTGCTGGTGAGCGTCGCTCCCGCCGAGGCGGCGCCCAAGCCGACCTGGGACGGCGTGTACTCGCTCAAGCGGTTCGCGGCTTCCAAGACCGGGACCAGCCTGGCGGCACGCCAACGCGAACCCGACTTCTCCGACGACTACACCTTCGACACCGATTGTGTGCGCACCCGATGCGTCGCAACCGTCGTCGGCGGACCCAAGCCGGCCAACCCGACGCTGCCGCAACCGCCGCGATACACCTGGCAGAACGGTTCCTGGGTGCATCGCTACAGCTGGCAGTGGGATTGCTGGCAGGGGGTCGGCGTGCCCAAGGTGTGGCGTCCGGCGCGGTCGGTCGCCACCTACAAGCCGCAGAGCGACGGATCCCTGAAGGGCGTGTGGCGGACCACGATCTACGGCGGGCCCTGCCGGGGGACGGTCGTCATGAACGTCGCCGCCTACCCGGTCCGGTGACGTGACGAACTACAGCGACTCGCGCAGATAGGCGAGGTCGTCGGGGATGCCGTCGCCCGGCGTCTCCAGGATGACCGGCGCGCCCGCCGCCTCGGCGACCGCGACGAGGACCTCGGGGTCGATGTGGCCCGACGCGAGGTTGGCGTGCCGGTCGCGGCCGGAGTCGAACTCGTCGCGAGAGTTGTTGAGATGCACCAGATCGATCCGGCCGGTGATCTGGCGGACCCGCTCGACGAGCCCGACGAGGTCTTCGCCGCCCGCCCAGGCGTGGCACGTGTCGAGACAGAAGCCCGCCTGATCGAAGTCGCCGACGGCCTCCCAGAGGCGGTCGATGGACTCCAGCGTGCGCGCCATCGCATGGTCGCCGCCCGCGGTGTTCTCGATGAGAATCGGGACGCCGAAGCCGCCTTTGTCGACCTGACGGTCGAAGAGCTTGCGCCAGTTGGCGAAACCCTCGGCGCTGTCCTCGCCGTCGCGCAGATGGCCGCCGTGGACGACGAGTCCGAAGGCGCCCAGCTCGGCGGCAGCGGCCGCCTGCTGTTCGACGGCCTTGCGCGACGGCATCCGCAACCGGTTGTTCAGGCTCGCGACGTTGATCTGGTAGCTGGAGTGCACGACGACGTCGATGTCGGACTCACGGAACTCCGCCGCCCGAGGGTTGGGCTGCGGCTTCTTCCAGCTCTGAGGGTCTGTGACGAACATCTGGAAGACGTCGATCCCGAGTTCGGCGGCCGTGGCCAGTGGGTCGGCGTCCTCGCGAAGATGTGCTCCGATGCGCATGCGACAACGATAGTTGCCCTCACCGACGGGCCGACGCCCCCGTCGACGCCGATACGCGGACACGCCCGAAGAGGGGCGACGTTCGTCCGGCCGCGTCTCGACCCCGGACCCGCGCGTCACTCACCCAGGCACGGCTCGGTCTCGATGGTGATCGGCACCCCGGGGGCGATGAGGAGCCGACAGGGTGCCGCGCTGTCGTGATAGAGGTTCAGCCACTCGTGTCCGCGGGTCCCGTCGGCGTAGACCGCGTCGAGGGTGCGGTTCAGGCGGGCCTCCGCCTCCTTGTTGATGATGTAGCGCTGGTCGCCGTAGCGCAGGTAGCGATTGGGCACCGAGACCTCCTTCAGGGGATCGACGCCTCCAGTGTGATCCACAACACCCCGCCGGGCGAGGCGTCCGAGAAAACCGCCGAAGGCGCGGGTCGGGTGCGTGCCGCCTCGCCGAAAGCGCTCGAATCCGACATGCCTGGCCGTCGGGTGGCTCGCCAACGGGAGATGGCCATTACACTGACGGCAGGTTAAGTGGGTGGTTGCCCTGCGGGGTGTGACAGGCGGGGTTGTGTCGGGTGAGTGTCGACGAGTCGGTGGGCGTCCCGCAGCCGGGCAGATCTTCCAAGCGCGATGAGCGCGAGAGTGCCGAGACGACCACCGCCACATCGGATTCCTCGGTCGACACCGAACGCGACGACGCCGACCGCGACGACACCGGCCCGGCGGGAGTGTCCCCGGTCCTCGACGATCTGGCCGCCGCGGCCGAGATGGAGGCCGACCCGGAGAGCCGTCGTGATCTGACGATGGTCCGACGCATCGCGATCGGCGCCTGGATCGTGCTGATGGCGGTGCACGTCGCGCTCTACGGCCTGGCCTTCGACCGCACGCGCCTGATCGTCCTGATGTGCCTGGGACTCGCGGCCGCCTGCATCGGCCGGCGCAAGTTCATCACGATCCTCATCGACTGGGCGCCGTTCGCGCTGATCCTGATCCTCTACGACTGGACGCGCGACGTCGCGCGCATCGTCGACATGCCCACCCACTGGCATCTGGCGATCGATTTCGACGCCTGGCTGACCGGTGGGGTCAATCCCACCGCGTGGCTGCAGGAGCACCTCAAGCAGGCGAGCCCGCCCTGGTGGGAGGTCATCGTCAGCGTCGTCTACATGTCGTACTTCATCATTCCGTACGCCGTCGCGGCGGTGTTGTGGCTGAAGGATCGGGCCGCGTGGCGTCGCTACGCGGCGTGCTTCGTGGCGACGACGTTCCTCGCCCTCGTCGGGTACACGCTCGTCCCGGGCGCTCCGCCGTGGGCCGCCGCGCGTTGCACCGCCGCCGAGGTCCAGGACTTCCCACGCGACCCCATCTGCATGTACTCGCCCGAGGCGAAGGAACCGGGCGGGCTGCTCGGCCCGCTCGACAACGAGTACCCCGACGCCAATCCGTACGTCGAACGGATCTCCGCGCGCGGTTGGGGCTTCCTCAACATCCACGCGGCGTCGAACCTGGTCGAGGTCGGGCAGGGCAAGTCCAACCTGGTGGCCGCGATCCCGTCGCTGCACGCCGGTCTGACGATGCTCCTCGCGCTCTTCATGTGGCCACGCGTGAAGGCATTGGGCAAAACACTGTTCATGGGCTACGCGCTCGCGATGGCGTTCGCCCTGGTGTACACGGCCGAGCACTACATCTTCGACATCGTGCTCGGATGGGCGCTGGCCGCGGCGGTGGTGGCGACCTATCAGATCATCGACCGCAGGATACTGATCCCACGTCAACGCCGGCGAGCCGCCGAGGAGGCGGCCGAATCGGGGGACGATCCCGTTCCCGATGACGCCAGGGCGTCGACGTCGGCATCGTGACCTCGTAACCTGGCCACCGTGAGTCGCCGCCGTGAGACCGGTCGCGGCGCCGAGGTCCGGCGCCGCGGGCTCATCCTCGCGCTCGCAGTCGCCGTGATGCTGATGCACACGGTGGTGTCGGGCCATCCCGGCGCCGGCGCCGGGAGCGAAGCGAGCGAGCCGGGACGATCTGACCGCGGTATGTCGCACCACGCGGACCATTCGGCGTTCACCTCGTCGTCGACGATGACCGCCGCACCCGAGATGACCGGGACCGACGACTGCGGCGAACACTCCCACGACTGCGTCTTCATCCGCGCCTCGGGTGTCGACCTCCCGGCCGTGGTGCTCGTGTTGCTCGTCTGGTCGCTCGCCGTTCTGCCACGAATCTCCGACACCGCGCGACGACGTACGACGGTCCTGGGCCGACCGCCGCCGTGGGCCGTGTATTCCCATCTGCAACTACAGGTGATTCGCTGCTGAGGTGACCCCCGCGGACCGCTCGGTCCGTCATGCCGTCATCTCTTCTCGCCCTGGCCGGCCGTCGCGCCCGCCGGGTGTTCAACAAGCAGCAAGGAACTCACTCATGCACGCACACAACACCTCTCGACGCCGAATCCGCGCGGTAGCAGCCATCGGGCTGACCGCGGCGGGACTCATCGCGATCGCGGGTTGTTCGCCCGACGAGTCGCCGAGTGGCACTCCGTCCGCGTCCATCTCGGTGTCGGAGTCGGCCACGGCGTCCGCGTCGGCGTCGGCTGCCCACAACGAGGCCGACGTCGAATTCACCTCCACGATGATCGGACATCACCGGCAGGCCGTCGCGATGGCCGAACTCGTCGAGGGCCGTACCGACAATGCGGAGCTGATCGCCCTCGCATCGACGATCGAAAAGGCGCAGGATGCCGAGATCGAGCAGATGGAGGACCGGCTCGAGAGTTGGGGCGTCGGTACCGACGATCCCGACGACAGCCACGAGAACATGGGGCATGGCGGTCACTCCGCTATGCCCGGCATGCTCAGCCCGGACCAGATGACCGCCCTGCGGGACGCGCGCGGCACGGAGTTCGACCGGTTGTGGCTCGAGGGCATGATCCGGCACCACGAGGGCGCCATCGCGATGGCCGATGCGGTACTCGCCGACGGCGTCGACCCGGCGACGAAAGCTCTTGCCCAGGAGGTCAAGAGGACTCAGCAGGCCGAGATCGATCAGATGACGGGCATGCTCGGCCAGAGCTGATCGTCCCGGGAGACGGCGTCGGGGCGGTTGTGTCCGGAATCGGACGTCAACCGCCCCGACGTGTCGGTGGCAGGGGTCGAGCTCAGCCGCGTCGGAGCGGGAGCCGCATCAGATAGACCTGGTACCCGATGGAGATCGAGTAGGTGAAGTAGAGCGTGCTGCCCTTCGACCACGGATGGATGTAGGGCGCGTAACCCGTGTACGGGTCCACCGAGGGTGCGACGATCTCGCCGGAAGTCCATGGGCCCCAGGGGTTGTCGGCGGTCCGCAGGGTGACGCCGACGTCCTGGCTGGCCAATGAGATGTACTTGCCGAGGTAGTCGTTCCACTGCACCGACAGTTCACCGGTCGGCGCGCCCATCACCGGGGTGGCGGCATCGGGGTTGCCCGGAACCCACCGGCCGTAGGAGAAGTACTGCCACTTGCCGAGATTCTCGATGTCCTTCTCGTCCACGCGCGCGAGATAGACGCCGCCCCAGCGTCCGTCGGGAGTGCCGTAGTAGTAGACGGTCTTGCCGACCTTGAGGAAGGCGCCCATCTGGAACTTCTTGTTGCCGCCGCCGTTGGGGCGGAAGGCGTTCACCGCTCGCCAGTTCTCGCCGTTGTCCGAGGAGGAGACCAGGCCGGCCCAGTTGGTGGTCCAGATGCCCGGCGAGTCCCAGCGTTTCACCGACATCACGGTCATGTACTGCTTGCCGTTGGCGGCCACGCCGGCGGTCGGGATGATGGTGACCTCGCGCCGGACGTTCGGCTTCAGCAACCGCTTGGCATGTCCGGGGCGGCCCGCGTGTGAGGTGAATGTCATGCCGTCGTTGAGATGCCGGTCGGTGCTCCGGAGCAGGACGTTCGACCGCCAGTAGAAGAGCTCGCCGTACAGCAGGGACCATCCGTTGAACGACTGGGTGTCGCCGAAGGCCGTGAGGATCTCGCCCCGTCCGTTGTCCCACATGACACCGAGATCGGTGCCCACGATGTTGAACCGTCCGATCGTGTCGTTCATGGCGAACGGGCCGGTCAGCCGGTTGACGATGGTCGCCGGGCCGTTGGCGTAGCGGGCGGCGTGAGCGGGTGAGGCGGCCAGGGTGGTCGTCAAGGCAACAGCCAGTACAGAGACGACAAGACCCAGGAAAAGCCGTGAGAGGCGCCGTGTCATGGCCGTGACCTTATCAAGACCTGAGAGAGATGTGTGAGGTGCACTACGGTGCTTTGCACGGCTAAATGTCGTGTGGCCTCAGGCTTCCCGATAGCGCTCCGAGGTGTCCACGGTGGTGAAGTCGATCTGCGCCGCGGCGTTGTTCACCGCGGTCACCAGCGCGGTCCCGAACATCCCATGCGCGTCGAAGAGGCCCGCGTTGCTGACCGAGACGCCGTCGTCCTCGATGTGGACGTCGGCCTCGACGCCGATCCGCTCACCCGACGGCAGCCGGCTCAGGGCAACGGTGAGGTCGCAGTTGATGAAGCCGATGCCGGTGGTGCCCCAGTTCGACACGAGGCTCGCGGACTCGGCGCTGATGACCGCACGCTGGAACGGGGTGAGTTTCTCACCCGCCACGATGGGTGCGGCGCGAGACCACATCCGTTTGCGATGGCCGTTCTGGTGATTCGCCATGTCCCGCTCCCACTCGCCGACGGTGTCGTCCGCGTCGTCGGAGGCGAACCGGGGCGACAGATCGTCGTCGGAGGCGATCTCCGGTGGATGGAAGGTGACCGCGTCCGCGGGGCGATGCCACCGCCGGCCGGGGGGATTGGTCGAGGTGCGCAGGAACACCGTCGTGGCGCGGGCGACGACCACCTCGTCGGCGTCGTCGGGATGCTGCACCACATCGACGTCGAGGACTCGGATGCGGCCGCCGGATCGGACGACGCGGACTCGCGTCGACGTCACGATGTCCCGCGCGGCCTTGAACAGATCGATCGTGCATCGGGCCGGTACGAACTCGTCCCCGCCCGACTCGTGACGGCCGAACTCGGTCTCGACCGCTCGCGCGGCGAGGCCGCACACCGCGGGGCCGTTCAGGGTCCCGGGTGCCCACAGGCTGGCGGCGAAGGTGGTCGGCCGGTACCGGATTCCCTCGTCGGGCCGGCCGTCTCCGCTGATCGGCTCGAAGAACGCGATGTTGGTCATCGTTACTCTTTACCCCCTGTTCATCCGAGGCCGACGACGACGGTCGGGTTTGTGCCACTCCTGCGCGAATAGCGCGCCGAATCCTCCACTGCCCGATAACCTCCGACCATGACTTTCGCCACGGTCTACACCAAACACTTCCCCGACGAACTGGTCGGTGCCGTGCGCACGGCACTCATCATCACGTCAATCGTCGGCATCGTGATCGGGGTCATCGCGATCCTGTGGCCCGGACCGACCATCGTCGTTCTCGCGATCCTGTTCGCGATCTCGTTGATCATCGCCGGCATCTTCCGTATCTACCAGGCGTTCGCGGCGTCGTTCCTCGGCACCGGGGTCCGGGTGATGCTGGGCATCGTGGGCGCAATCGTGCTGCTGGCCGGGGTGATCGCGCTGTTCAGCCCGGGCGACGCGGTCTGGCTGCTCGCGGTGTTCATCGGCATCGGCTGGATCTTCCAGGGCGTCGCCGACCTGTACGCGGCGATCACCAAGTCCGGTCACGCCCCCACCTGGTTCTCGATCGTCTCGGGCATCATCGCGATCATCGCGGGCATCGTGATGATGGTGCTGCCCGCCTTCTCGCTCGAGGTGCTCGCCTGGGTCGGCGGCATCATGCTCGTCGCACTGTCGATCGCCACACTGCTCACGCTGCCGAAGAAGGTCGAGCAGCCGGTCGCCGGCGAGTCGACGGTCTGAGCCGGAACTACGAAAGAGCCCGGTGCGCCCGGAGTGAGCCCTCTAACTGCTCCCTGAGGAGGCCGGAGCTTGCGGAGGCCGTCACGAAGGGTCTTGGTGCGGTGTGTCGCCAACCCTTCGTGGCAGTGAGAATGGGTGTGGTGGTCGTCATGGGTTGAGGCCTGACCTGCTTCGTGGCTGACGGTGCTGTCATGGACGAGATCTGTCGGCCTCACTGCGCTGGCGATCACCGCAACACAA